>MGOE01000018.1:0-4778 GCA_001797035.1 Chloroflexi bacterium RBG_16_72_14 | reverse complement strand
GCCGCCCTCCGCGACGCCGGCACGACGATCCTGCTCACGACCCACGAGCTGGGTGACGTGGAGCGGCTTGCCGACCACGTGGCCGTGCTCGACCGCGGCCGCCTGGTCGCCTACGGCACGCCGGCAGAGCTGACCGGGTCCGGGACGCCGCGCGTCCGGTTCCGGCTGTCGGCGCCGCTGCCGCGCCCGGACCTCGAGGCGCTCTCGTCGTGGGCCGCCGCCCACGACGGCGGTGTGGCGCGGGTCGTCGCGGCCGGTCCGGCCGCCGCCTACGAGGTCGAGGGTCTCGCCCGGCCGCCCGACCCGGCGCTGGTCGCGGGCCTGGCGGCCTGGTTCGCCGACCACGATGTCCTGGTCACCGAGCTGCGCCTCGGCGCCGCCAGCCTGGAGGAGCGCTACCTGGAGCTGGTCGGCACCGACGTCGCGGCGGAGGCCGAGGCGTGAGCGCCCTGCCCGTGGAGTCGGCGGGGCCCGCGCGACCGGCGTCGCGGGTGCGGATGGCGCTGGCGCTGGCCGCGTACGAGCTCCGCCTCGTGATGCGCCGTGGCGAGGCCCTCCTGATCACGTTCGTCATCCCGGCCGGCGTCCTGCTCGTGTTCAGCGCCTTCGACACGAGCGGCGGCCTCTCGACCGGGCGGCCCGTGGACCGCCTGCTCCCGGGATCCATCGGCCTCGCCGTCATCGCGGCCGCGCTGGTGTCGCTCGCGATCTCGACCGGGTTCGAGCGCCAGTACGGCGTCATCAAGCGCCTGGGCGGCAGCCCGGCCGGCGCCGGCGTCGTGGTGGCGGCCAAGACGGCGGCCGTGGTTGTCGTCGAGCTCGTCCAGCTGGTGCTGCTGGTCGGGATCGCCGCGGTCGCCCTGGAGTGGACCGCGGGACCGGGCGTGTCCGTGCCGCTCGTGCTGGGGGCGCTCGTGCTGGGCACCGTCGCCTTCGCCGGCCTCGGACTGCTGATGGCCGGCAGCCTGCGGGCAGAGATCACGCTGGCGCTCGCGAACCTGCTGTTCCTCGTGTTCCTGGTCCTGGGCGGGATCGTGCTCCCGGTCGAACGGCTGCCGGGCGCCGTGGCCTCCGTGGCCGAGGTCCTCCCCGCCGCGGCCCTGACCCGGGCGCTGGGGATCGGCCTGGGCAGCGTGCCCGGAGACGCCACCGAGCCCGTGGTGCTGCTCGCCGCCTGGGCGGTGGTGCTCGCGGCCCTCGCGGCGCGCCGGTTCCGCTGGGACTGACCCCCGCCCCGAGGCTCGCGCTCAGCGGACGACGACCTCCGGCGGCGCGACCGAGTGCGGCTCGGTCCCGCCCGATACCGAATCGATGCGGAACGCGAGCGACGGCGCCACGTCGGTCCAGCGGTGGCGCAGGTGAATCTCGGTCCAGTCGTGGGGGGCGACCATGTTGTGCCACGCCACCGTGACCTCCCACTCGTCCGACCACCACGCGTAGTGCGAGACCACGAGCAGCGTGGACACGAACTCGGGGGTCCACTCTGTCTGCGCGGTGATGCCCAGCTCCGGGTGCTCAGCGATGAGCCACGCGGCCCAGCGGTCGAAGTAGGGCCGGGCGTCGGCGAGCCGCTCGTCGGCCATCGGGAACACGGGCAGGCTCCGCTCGACCGACATGGTCACGCCGTCGCGGGTGGCGGTGATCGTCACCTGCGCCGTGGCCTCCACCGACGTCGCGTCCGGCACGACGCACACCTCGCCGACGGTGCCCGGGACGAGCTCCGCGGGCTCGATGCCCTGGATCGTGGCACCGGTCGCCGAGGCCGCGATCGTCACCGGCGAGGCGGGCGATGCCGGGTCCGTGACCGTGACCAGGAAGCAGGCGCGCTCGCCCGGGATGGCCGTGCGCACCGCCGGGGGGTCCTCGGGCGGCGAGACGTCGACCGAGAACGTGGCGACGGACGGGGACGGGGCAGGGGTCGGCGCGGGCGTGGGCGAGGACGAGGGGGAGGGGGTGGGCAGGGCCGCGGAGGTGCATCCCGCCAGCAGCAGGACGGCCCCCGTGGTCAACGGCAGTACGCGCATCGGAGCGTTCCTCGACGAATACGGGACGCCGAGTGACTGACGTGTACCAGGTGGTGGGGTTCCCGGTTGATCGGGCGACCGGCCGGGAGCTGTTCCGCGAGCGACCGGGACTGGCTTCGATGTCGCCGCGCCGCCGTGGGCGCCCCGGCATGGTCGAGTCCAGCACCTGGTCGGATTGAGCCGAGGCTTCGCGAGCGCCGTGTCACTGGGGTGTGCATTCCGCGGGCTATCGCCGGTCATGGCTCGCGAACGGCCCACGTTGTCCGGCCCCGTGCACATGAGGGAGGCAGGTCGGCGGACAAGGCGACCCTGTACGCACACTGACGGCACGTTCTCGACTGCCAGGGCCAGGAATGCACATGACAGCGTCATCGGAAGTGGCAAGCGCAGGCTGGAGCCCGGTGCGCTGGGCATGAAGGGACCCTTGGCCTGGGCGATCCCGGGGTCTGACGCGTCGTTCCGCGACCCGTCCGGGAACCACATCCGGCTCACCCAGACTCGGCCGATGGCGTAGGCCCAGCCCGCCCGCGACCCCCGCGAGAACCCGGCCTCGGCGGCCACGTCCGCGACGGTGATCGGCTCGGCATACCGGGCGTCGACGAGGTCCTGCGCGCGTAGCAGGAACCGGGCGAAAGGGACGGCCGGGACGGCCGGGATGCGTGCGGGACGCCCCGGGGGACGCGGTCAGGGGTCAGGATCGCCTCATGGGAGGATCGCCGGGAAAGGAAGAACCCCGGGGTGGTCGAGTCCCGGGGTTCAGGGGAGGCGAATTGGTTGCGGGGGAAGGATTCGAACCTCCGACCTTCGGGTTATGAGCCCGACGAGCTGCCGCTGCTCCACCCCGCGAAGGCTTAACACTCTACCGGCGGTCGTCGATTCCGTCAAAAGCCGTTTCGGCCCGGCGCAAGGTCGGCGTCGTCAGCCGCCGGCCTGCTCCGCTGTCGGGGTGGGCACCCGGACCGGGTTGCGCGTCGGGTGGCGCGGCTGCATCGCGTCCCACAGCGCCCGGCGCCCGAGTGCCAACCCGAGCAGCAGGGTCGCCATGGCGCCGATGCCGGTTGCGAAGAACGGGAAGCGAAGATCGATGCTGGCCAGCACGCCCGCCAGCAGCGAGGCGACGATCGTGCCCACCGTGCCCGCGGCGCCGAAGATGCCCTGCGCAGTGGAGCTGCGGCCGGGCGGCGATGCCCGCGACACCAGGAGGTACAGCGCCGGCGACGCGGCCGCGAACGCCGTCCCCTCGACCAGGCCCAGCACGACCACGAACCAGACCTCGGGGATGAGCGGGTAGAGCGCGCCGCAGATCGCGACGCCGGCCATGCCGCCGACGAGGGCCAGGAAGCCACCCTCGCGGTCGATGAACCGGCCGGCCACCGGCGACAGCACGAGGATCGGCAGGGCGAAGGTGAGGAACGTGAGGCCGATGGCGTCGAGCCCTGCCCCGAGCGAGGTCAGGTACAGGCTCCACACGACCTCGTAGGTGCCGCCGGCGAAGAAGCTGCCGACGTTGAACGCGATCGCGGCGATCAGCAACCGGTTGAGCAGGCGGATCGGCCGGGTCGCCGCCTCCTCCTCGCGCGCCGCCTCCTCCGCGGTGTGGGTCCCGCGGGGCAGCTCCGGCACGCGGACGGCGACGAGCAGCGCGGACACCACGAGCGCGGCCCCGGCGACCCAGAACACGATCGTCGGCTGGCCGGTCGCGGCCGCGGCGACGCCGCCGATGGCGGGGCCGATCATCAGCCCGCCCATCTGTGCCGCACCGTACAGCCCGAACGTCTCGCCCTGGCGCTCGGGCGGGTTGGCGTCCACGAGGTAGCCGCGGGCGGCCGGGTCGTAGATGGAAGCGGAAAGCCCCGCCAGGAGCCGGGCGACGATGAACGCGGCGGGACCGACGGCGACCACCGGCATCACCGCGAACACCGCCGCCAGCGCGAGGCCCGTGACCATCATCCACTTCCGCGGCGCGTGGTCCGCCACCCAGCCGAAGGCGGGTTCCCCGATCAGGCGGGCCGCGGGCCACGCGGCGACGACCACGCCCAGGGTCGGCAGGTCCACGCCGTGCTCCCTGAAGTAGATCGGCAGGATCGGCAGCAGCGCGCCGAAGCCGACCCAGATCGTCGCCTCGGCGATGAGCAGCGGGAGGATCGGGCCCCAGGCGTCGAACCAGAGGCGGGCGCGTTCGGTCACGGGCGGTCCTGTCGTGGTGGGAGGCCATCGTAGCCGAGGCGCCGCCCGCCGCCGGCCTGCGGCCCACGGCCCGGGACTGCCGCCGCGGCCGGCCGCCCGGGACCGCGCCGGGACCGGTGCCCGCGACGACCTCCCGCGACCGCCGCCCGGGACCGGTGCCCGCGACGGCCTATGATCGCGGTGCGATGTCCCCCGCCCTCCTGGCCACCCTCCTCGTCGCGGCGCTGCTGGCGCTGATCCCCGTGTGGCGCCTGCGCGTCGCGGGCTGGCCGCCGCGGTCGCTGTTCACGGCCTGGATCCTGTACGCGGCGGGCATCTTCGTCGCCGTCCGGTTCCCGGGGCCGGTGCGGATCCTGGTGCCGATCCTCGTGCTCGCCTACGTCGCGCCGTTCGTCGCCGGGCCGGAGCGGCTGTCCCGGGTGCTCAACGGCCGGCGCGGCGGGGGCGTGATCATCGACGTGACGCCCAGGCCGGCGCCCGGACTGCCGGATCCGTCGGAGCCGGCCGAGCGGCGGGTGGGCGGCTCCGGCGCCGACGACGGGGAGCCGGGGACGGGCGCCTGACCGG
>MGOE01000017.1:8562-14578 GCA_001797035.1 Chloroflexi bacterium RBG_16_72_14 | reverse complement strand
TCCTCCAGCTGCCGCTGGGCCCGGACGTGGACGTCGTGTTCGTGGACTCCGACCGGCCCGACGTCGCCATCGTCGGGTTCACCGTCGACCCACCGGCCACCGCGGACGTCAAGTTCTGGGAGGCCGACGGCAGCCCCGACACGGTGTCCACCTCGAGCTCGATGTCCTCGATCTCGCTGTTCGGCCAGACCGTGATCCTCGCCCGGCTGGACGTCAACGCCGGGACCGCGTACAAGTTCCAGGCCGTGGCCGGGGACGGGTTGCTCGCGGGCTCGAGCCCGGTCGGCTCGTTCACGACCGGCGCCGGGGTGTCGAAGTTCGAAGTCGTCCTGTCCGAGGCGTCGTCGCCCGTGTTCGAGCTGGCGACCGGGATTTCGCCCTACCTCCACCTGGCCGAGGGCGCCTTCGCGCAGCCGATGCTGCCGCTGGTCGACCTCGGCGGCGTGACGTGCCTGGAGTCGGCGATCTTCGGCGGCACGGGGTACTGCCTCGACATCGGGGCGGCCGAGGTGCCGGCCACGTGCATGCGGGCGCAGGTGGGCTACGAGCTGACCGGGATCGATGCGACCGGGGTCCTGGTGCGCGCCTATCCGACCGTCGCCGGCGAGACGCCGGAGGGCGAGATGACGCTCGACGGCGTGCTGGAGGCGAGCGGGCCCGCTCCGGCCGGCGACGTGAGCGTCGGCTGCCTGGCGTCCGGCCTGTCCTACACGATCGTGCTCGACGCCGTGGGCGATGACCGCGGCACCCTCGCCACGGAGACAGTCACCGTCCCGTAGCTCCGCGTCCCTCGTCTCGTGGCTCCGGGTCGCGGAACGCTCGGCCCTCCGGGTCGCCGCGCTCGGCCCCGGGTCGCGCCACGCTCGGCCCCCGGGTCGCCACGCTCGGCTCCGGTGCCGTTCATGAGTACCCGGTCATGTTGCGCGCGGTGACGACGGCTGGCAGGCCAGATTCGAGGCCTTGCATTACCGGCAGGTCATGAATGCACCGATTCGGGGGCGCGGACGCCTCCAGCATTACCCAGGAGTGATGTTCCGCATGGGACGCCGCGGCGGAGGGCTATGACCACGGGCGCAGGCGACGCCGACACGGCGGCGGGCCATGACCAGGAGCGCGGGGAGGCCGGGGCGCCGCCCCCGCGCGGCGGGAACCGACACGTCGGCGATAAGTGGCAGACAAGTGGCCGCCTGCATCCTTCGCGCATGACCCCCGCGTACATCGGTCGCAGCCTCGCAACGCTCCGTCGTCGCTGCCGCATGCGCCAGCGTGACCTCGGGACGAAGGTGGGGATCACCCAGGGAGCGGTGTCGCGCGCGGAGTCCGGAGACCTCGACGCGATCTCGCTGCGGACCCTGCAGCGGATGTTCGAGGAGATCGGCGGCGAGCTCGTCCTCAACGTGCGCTACCCGGGCGGCGAGCTGGACCGGATGATGGATCGCGCGCATGCGGGGCTCGTCGAGCAGACCGCGCACCGCCTCGCGCGGCTGGGATGGGAGGTGCAGGTCGAGGTCTCGTACTCCGAGTACGGCGAGCGCGGGTCGATCGACATCCTCGCCTGGCACCCGGTCCGGCGCATCGCGCTGGTCGTCGAGGTGAAGAGCGAGATCATGTCGGTCGAGGAGACGCTGCGCCTCCACGACGTGAAGACGAGGCTGGCGCCCAAGGTCACCCACGACCGGCTGGGCGTCTGGCCGACCGCGACGGCGCGGCTCCTCGTCCTCGCCGCCACGTCTTCGGCGCGGCGGCGCCTCGCGCAGCACGCCGAGACCTTCGCCCTGGCCTACCCCGTGCGCGGCCGGGACGTCACGAGCTGGCTTCGGGACCCGGTGGGCCCGCTCGCCGGCGTCCTGTTCGAGCCGGTGCCCGAGTCGTCGCGGGCGGCGCTCCGGCGCAGGGTGCGCGTCCGCGCGAAGGCGGCGTAGGGTCGGGCGCAACCGTGCCGAACGCGTCGATTCGCGTACAGTTCAGGGCGTGGAGCCGCGCCCCGCCACGCCCGAAACCGCGTCCGCCGTACCATCCCGCGTCCCGCATCGGGTCGTCGTGATCGGCGGCGGGTTCGGTGGCCTGTACGCGACCCGCGAGCTGGGCAAGGGCCGCGATCTCGTCGACGTCACGCTCGTCGACCGGCGCAACCACCACCTGTTCCAGCCGCTGCTGTACCAGGTCGCAACCGGCGCCCTGTCGCCCGGGGACATCGCGCAGCCGCTGCGCTCGATCTTCCGGCGCCAGCGGAACACGACGGTCCTGCTGGGCGAGGCGGTGGGCCTCGATGCGGACGGTCGCCAGGTCCTGATGTCCGATGGGGGGCCGATCCCCTACGACACCCTGATCGTGGCCACGGGCGCTCACCACCAGTACTTCGGGCACGACGAGTGGATGCCGAATGCGCCCGGGCTCAAGACCGTCGACGACGCGACGGAGATGCGGCGCCGGATCCTGATCGCGTTCGAGGCGGCCGAGCGCGAGGCACGGCCCGATGTCCGCCGGGCATGGATGACGTTCGTGATCGTCGGTGGCGGCCCCACCGGCGTGGAGCTGGCCGGCGCGCTGGGCGAGATCGCCAACGACACCCTGCGCGCCGACTTTCGCTCGATCCGGCCGCCGGACGCGCGGATCCACCTGGTCGAGGCGATGGATCGCATCCTGCCCACGTACCCGCCGGACCGCTCGCGCTCCGCGACCCGCCAGCTGGAGCGGTTGGGCGTGACCGTGCGGACGGGGACGCGGGTCGTCCACGTCGACGACGGGTGCGTGCGCGTGGAACCCGCGGCCGGCGACGGCGAGACGGAGGAGATCCCGACGCGGACCGTGCTCTGGGCGGCCGGCGTGCTCGCCTCCTCGTTCGGGCGACGGGTGGCCGACGCCACCGGGGCCGAGACGGACCGCAGCGGGCGGATCCTCGTCGAGCCGGACCTCACGGTG
The DNA here is from genome assembly GCA_001797035.1 of Chloroflexi bacterium RBG_16_72_14. Lineage (GTDB taxonomy): Bacteria > Chloroflexota > Limnocylindria > Limnocylindrales > CSP1-4 > CAIXZV01. The sequence goes on along the minus strand of MGOE01000017.1, from coordinate 11,656 downwards.
CCCGGGCACCCGGAGATCTTCGTGGTCGGCGACGCGGCCGTGCAGCCCTGGAAGCCGGACCGCGCCGTGCCCGGCGTTGCCCAGGGCGGGATCCAGGGTGGGAAGCACGCGGGCGCCACGGTCCTTCGGCGACTGCGCGGCGAGGCCACGCCACCGTTCCGGTTCAGCGACCGCGGTGACGTGGCGGTCATCGGGCGGCTGTCCGGCGTGACCAACATCGGCTGGCTGGGGCCGTTCGGGCGCCAGGGCGGCCTCCTCGCCTGGATGCTGTGGCTGGGCATCCACATCGTGTACCTGATCGGGTTCGCGAACCGGATCGTGGTCGTCGTGCGCTGGGCGTGGTCATTCCTGACCCGCGGGCGGTCCACCCGGCTGATCACCGGCTCGCCGCTGCTGCCCCCGATCGAGGAGCCCGAGCCGCCGGCCTGACGGGCGTCTCCGGCCCTTCCGCACGGCGCCGGCCCGCGGCGCTCGCGGCCGTCGGGCGACCGGGCACGAGGTGATCGTCCTGGGCGCGGGCTGACCTCGATCGCGCGGCGCGAGGTGATATAGTGCGCTAGATCACCAAACCCAGGTGGACGTGCCGTGGCTACCGACATCGTGACCCGACTCCAGGTCGACCCGATGCTCCCGGACACGTTGGCCCAGCAGATCCGCGCGCAGCTGACGTGGCTGATCTCGTCGGGGGTGCTCAGCCCGGACGACGAGCTGCCGCCCGCCCGATCCCTGGCCGCGAGTCTCGGCGTCAACTTCCACACCGTTCGGGGCGCCTACCGCAAGCTGGAGGAGGACGGCCTGGTCGAGTCGCGTCGCGGGCGGCGAAGCCGAGTGGCCCGGTTCGAGCCGCGACACCTGTGGCCCCAAGAGCGCGCAGCCCGAACCCACCTTGTCGGCGTCGTGCTGCCATCACTCGCGAACCCCTTCTACGCTGACCTCCTCGAGGGAGCGCAGGATGCTGCCCGGCACTCGGACACCATGCTCGTCGTCGTCACGACGCGCGACGACCAGGCCTTCGCCCTTCGCTCGATCGCGCAGCTGGCGGCGAAAGGGGCTGACGGTGTGGTGGTCGTGTCGCACGACATCTCGACCCTGGTCGAGCAGGCGGCCGATGCGGCGGGCGACCGGCGCCTGCCCTTGGTGACCATCGACCGGCCGGGCTCGCACGGCCACTCGGTTGAGGCGGACTTGGATAGCGCCGGATACCTGGCTGCACGGCACCTCGTCGAAGACGGGCACCGGGCGATCGGTCTCGTCACCATCCAGGGACCGCCGTCCAACGTGGCGCCGATCGAGACCGGGCTTCGGCGTGCGCTCGACGAGGCCGGCCTGCGTCTCCAGGACCAGGATGTGATCCGGGCGGAAGGCTGGGATCTGCTCGCGGGTGCCGCGGCGATCCGGGCGCTCACCGGACCCGACGGCCGGCTCACGGGTCCCGATCGCCCGACAGCCCTGGTGGCCATCTCGGACCTCCTGGCGATCAGCACCATCCGGGCGCTGGGGCATGCTGGCCTGCGGGTCCCGGCAGACATGGCCGTCACCGGGATCGACGACATCCAGCTCGCTGCCCTCGTCGAGCCTGCGCTGACGACCGTCTCGCTGCCGGCGCGGTCGATGGGCGTCCGCGCGCTCGAGGTCCTCGAACGCCTCTGGGACGGGGCCGTCGACCGGCCCGCCAGGTCCGTGCTCGATGTCCAGCTCACGATCCGCGAGAGTTGCGGCCCACATGCGTCCTGACCGCGTGCTTCCGGCTCGTGTCACCACGTATGGGAGATCGCGATGTTACGGTCCAGGCTCGCGCGTGCCGTCGTCCTCGTCGCCATCCTGAGCATCGCCGGAGCCTGCTCCGGCGATGCCTCCAGGCCGCCCGACCTTGCGCCGTCGACCGGGCCCGCCGATCGGACCGGCGTGCCTCCGTCACCGTCGCCGTCCGCGCCGGACCCCACCGCGCCGGTGGACAGCGCAGCGCCCATGCCCTTCTCCCTGGGCGAGCCGGGGCCCTACCACGTGGGCACTCGCAGCATCGCTGCCGAGGACGCCGCCCGGGACCACCGGCCGGTCGCCATCACGCTGTGGTACCCGGCCGTGCGGCCCGACGATGCGTCGGACCCGGGTCCGACAAGGGGCGCGGCCCCTGATCCAGGCGGCGCGCCCTACCCCCTGATCCTGTCGTCGACCAAGATGGCAGATCTCATTGCCCCGATCGTGGTCAGCCACGGGTTCGCGTGGGCAAGCGTCGACGGCATCGACAGCTACCGACGGATGGGCACCCAGATGATCGATCAGCCGCTCGACATCCTGTTGGCCCTGGACATCGTCACCTCCGATCCACCGAAGGGCATGGAGGGGCTGATCGACGGCGACCGAGCCGGCGCCATCGGCTACTCGTTCGACGGCTACAACGCGCTCGCGCTGAGCGGGGCGCAGATCGATCCCGCGTACTACCTCGCCCAGTGCCCGACCCCCGACGCCCTGACCGCGCCCCTCGTCGCGTCCCTGTCGGCGTTCGACTGCGGACCCGCGAACAACTGGGCGGCATTCGTTGCCCGGGTCCCGGGAGCGATCACTGCCACCACGGACGGGCTCTGGCAGCCCATGACCGACCCCCGAATCCGCGCCGTCATGCCGCTCGCCGGCGAGGGGTGGTGGCTGTTCGGCGAACGTGGGCTGGCAGCCGTGGACCGGCCGGCCTTGCTCCTCGTCGGCGGGCTGGACGAACTGTACCCGGAGAACGCCCTGATGTTCCGGCACCTGGGCACCCCCGACAGGTCGCTGATCGTCTTCGACGGTAAGGGCCACATGATGATCCTGGAGCAGACGGTGCTGACCCGCCTGGCTCACTTCACGGTCGCGTTCTTCGGGCACCACCTGCAGGGGCGCGAGGACATGGCCCGGTCCTACTCGGAGGCCTTCGTCGCGGGGCACGACGACCTGATTTGGGTTGCAGCGACGGGTGACTGACGCGGCGGATGTTCGCTCCTCCCCATCGGTCGCCGAGCGGACGTCAGCGGGCCGGGCGCCCCGCCCGGCGCCCGGCGACGGCCGCGACAACGGGCGCGAGGCGCGCGATCCCGGGCTCGATCGCCGGCTCGAGGAT
>MGOE01000017.1:7411-8556 GCA_001797035.1 Chloroflexi bacterium RBG_16_72_14 | reverse complement strand
GTAGCCGAACACCAGCCCGGCGGCGCCGGGCACGATCCGGCGCGGGCTCAGGCTGCCCAGGGCGACCCCGGCCCCGGCGGCCCGCTCCACGATCGCGCGCTCGTCGGCCGCGTCCATGTCGTCCGGCAGCCAGGCGAGGACGTGGAGCCCGGCCGCGGCGCCAACCGGACGCACCTCCGGCAGGTGGCGCTCAAGGGCGCCCAGCAGCGCGTCCCGGCGGCGGCGGTAGACCGGCCGCATCCGGCGCAGGTGGTGATCGAGGTCGCCCCGCGCGAGCAGCTCTGCGAAGGCCAGCTGGTCCATCGCCGGCGAGCCCATGTCGGCGGCCTGCTTGGCGGCGACGAGCGCATCGGTGTGTTCCGGCGGCGCGACGATCCAGCCCAGCCGGAGCCCGGGGGCGAGCGTCTTGCTGGTCGTGCCGGTGTAGACCACCCGATCCGGGCTCAGGCCCTGCAGCGCCCCCACCGGATCGCGGTCGTAGCGGTACTCGGCGTCGTAGTCGTCCTCCACGATGGTGGCCCGGCGCCGCCGGGCCCAGGCGACGAGCGCCGCCCGGCGCTCGGGGGACAGCACCGCGCCCGTCGGGTACTGGTGCGCCGCCGTGACGAGGACGCCGTCGACGTCGAGCGAGGCGAGGAGGTCCACCCGCAGGCCGGCCTCGTCGACCGGCACCGCGACGGGGGCGAGCCGGGCCTCGCGGAGCGTCGCGCGGTACCCGGGGTCGGACGGGTCCTCCACGGCGAACCGGCGCGCACCCGCGGCACGGAGCACCTGCGCCACGAGACGCAGGCCCTGCGCAAAGCCCGCGCTGACCACGACGTCGGCGGGATCGACCGAGGTCCCCCGGACGCGGTTGAGGTACGCCGCGAGGGCGACGCGAAGCTCAGGGACGCCGCGCCCACCGAGGTAGGTGAGCCGGTCGCTCGGGGCGGCGGCGAGCGCCCGGCGCAGGGCGCGCAGCCAGGTCGCCCTGGGGAACTCGGTCACGTCCGGGCGCCCGGGGCGGAAGTCGAACGCCATGGCGTCCGGCTCGGCCACCTCTCGCGCGGGTCGCGGTGGGCGGGAGGTCCAGGCCGCGCGGGTCGCGCCGCCGGGGCGGCTCGCCAGGTAGCCCTCGGCGACCAGCTGCTCGTACGCCTCGACGA
>MGOE01000017.1:4317-7405 GCA_001797035.1 Chloroflexi bacterium RBG_16_72_14 | reverse complement strand
CGCGCGACACGCCGAGCTGGGCCGCCAGGCCACGGGTCGAGGGCAGGGTGGCGCCCGGTGCCAGGCGGCCGTCGCGGACCGCGGCGCGGAGCCCCTGCTCCAGCTGGCGATGGAGCGGGTCCGGGCCCGTCCGGTCCAGCGGCAGGAGCAGCTCCAGCGACGAACTGGTCTTCGATCTGGACATCGAACCGGACCTTACCAGAGGACCGGTCAGCGGGCACGATACGGGCCTCGACACACCACGGATGCCATGGAGGTCCCCACATGGATGCCTTGTTCACGATCCTCTCGCTGGCCGGGATGCTGGCCGTGTTCGCGCTCATCGCCGCGGTGGCCGGCGCCGACAGCCGCGACGGGTACGACCGCGCCGGGCGCGGTCACGGCCTGGGCACCGACGCCACCGGCCGCGGGCCCCTGTTCCGGTGAGCGGGGTGACCTGGACCCTGTTCGCGGAGGCCTCGCCGGAGCTGGCTGCGGCCGGGCGCCGGCTGCTGGAGCGGTCGGGGACGGCCGAGGGGTTCCTGGCGACGGTCCGTGACGGCACGCCGCCCCGGATCCACCCCGTGATCGTCGGGGTGGTCGAAGGCCGGCTCGTCACCTTCGTCATCGACGGGTCCGCGAAGGAGCGCGACCTGCTCGAGGACGGGCGGTATGCCCTCCATGCCCACCAGGATCCGGCGGTCCCGCACGAGCTCCTCGTCCGCGGCCGCGCCGTGCCCGTCGCCGACCCAGCGCTTGGTGCCGCGGCCGCCGCCGCGTGGCCGTTCAACGTGGTGGACGGCGGCTACCGGCTGTTCGAGCTCGGCATCGAGCACGTCCTGCTCGGCGAGCGGCCGGACGCGGATGCGTGGCCGCCCCGCTACCGCTCCTGGCGCCCGCCCTCGCGCTGAGCGGCGCGGCCCTCCCACGCCCCACGACCCGGGCGAGTGGCCCGCCGGTGTCCGTCGCCCGCGCCCGGGTCCCCCGCCCAGCCCCCCCGCGCCCGGGCCCCCCGCGAACCGTTCATTACCGCTGGGTAATGCTCGGCGGGACTCAGGCGGCGAACGGCCCGGATTCCCGCCCATCCATGACTCCCCGGTCATGGATGCACCGGAATCCCGCGATTCGCAGACCGAACATGACCAGGAGGTAATATCCGGCAGCTTGGAGCCCGTAGAGCGCGCCGAGCGCGCCGAGCGCGCCGAGACCCGCCGGTGTCGCCGCGGCGCCGCCGCGCTCAGGCCTGGAACATCACCACCTGGCGCGCGGCCTGGCCGTCGCGGAGGCGGTCGAAGGCGTCCTCTAGCTCGGGCAGCGCGAGGCGCCGGTCGATGAGCCTGTCCACGGGCAACCGGCCGGCGAGGTAGGCCTCCGCGAGCGCGGGGAAGTCGACCGCCGCGACGGACGACCCGTAGTTGGAGCCGAGGATCCGCCGCCCGCCGTCCACGAACGGAAACGCCTCAAACGACGCCGACTGCCCGAACCGCGTCAGACCCACCAGGACCGCCGTCCCGCCTGGCGGCAAGGCCCCGATCGCCTGCTCGATGGTCGCCGGCAGCCCGATCGCCTCGAACACGAAGTCTGGTCCGCCGTCCCCGGCGGCCTCGCGGATGGCGTCGATCGTCCGGCGCGGCGTCTCGGGGTCGGCCTGGACCCAGTGCGTGGCGCCGAGCGTCCCGGCGAGGTCGATCTTCGCCCGGTTGACGTCCACCGCGACGATCCGGCGCGCCCCCGCGAGCACGGCGCCCATCACGCATGACAGCCCGACCCCGCCGAGGCCGATGACGGCGACCGTCGAGCCCGCCGGGACCCGTGCGGTCCGGGTGACCGCCCCGACGCCCGTCGCCACGCCGCAGCCGATCAGCGCGGCGACCTCGGGCGGGACGCCGTCGGGCATCGGGACCACCGCCGTGGCGGGGACGACCTGGGCGCTGGCCATCGTGCCGATCGAGAGGTAGGCGAGCACGGGCGAGCCGTCGGGGCGGCTGAGGCGGGTCGTGCCGTCGGCCTGGGCGTGGCGAAGGGCGGGCGAGGCCGTGCACAGCCACTGGCGGCCGCGCTGGCACTCGCGGCAGCGCAGGCAGGGGGCGTACCAGGAAAGTGCGACCGGCCGCCCGACGACCCGCGGATCGAGGCCCTCGCCGACCGCCTCGATGACCCCGGCGCCCTCGTGGCCCATGACGATCGGGCCCGGCCGCTCCCAGTGGCCGTCGCGCACGTGGAGGTCGGAATGGCAGACGCCGGACGCGGTCATCCGGACCAGGACCTCGCCCGGGCGAGGGTCGTCGAGCCGCAGGGTCTCGATGGTCGTGGGCTGGCCCGCCCGCTCGATGACCGCCGCCTGGATCTCCCGCACCTGGTGCCTCCTGCCGCTGCGACACCCCGCACCGCGAACGATACCGGCCCGGCGTCCGGCCCTTGACACCCGTCCGGCGCCCGGCGCGTGTTGGGTCGCGAAAGAGGTTCGACCTTGGGAGAAGGCTTCGGGCTGGGCGACGGCCAGTACGACCTGAGCGGGACCCCCGGGCTGGCGGACAGCCGGGCGTCCGATGCGCGGCAGACGCATCGCGACAGGCTCTCGATCGGCCGCTGGCCGTCGGCAGGCACCGTCGTCCGAGTGTGGCTGCTGGCGTTCCTCGCCATCGTCGTTATCGCCTGGACGTTGACCGCGATCACCGGCTGAGGGAGTGATCCCTGCCCCAGGTGCACTCACCTGCGGGGGACGTGCATCGAGGAGGGGTCGTGTGAACGGCGGCACGCGACGACAAGCGCTCGAACCCGGTCCTGCTCTGCCTGCGCCTCCTGGGAGAGATCCTCCGCCTCGTCGCGTCGACGACGAGCGTCAGGCGTCGCACGAGCCGAGGCCGAAGCGCGAGGACGGCGTCCTCGAACTCCTGCGTCGCGGGTGCCGCGGCCTCGGTTGTTCGCTCGCTCATACACCGGCTCCGGTCGCCGCGCCCTTGCGCGCACCTGTCGGGTATACACCGCAGCCGGTTGATTCCCTGCGCTGCCCGCGGGTAGGGGGCGCGACCGGAAGCTGGTGTCCGTGATCGGGACCGTGAGGTCGATGGTGCAGGATGCTGGCCCGGTCAGGCTCGGCTGCGCGCTA
>MGOE01000017.1:139-4165 GCA_001797035.1 Chloroflexi bacterium RBG_16_72_14 | reverse complement strand
GCAGCTCGATCGCCCGCGCCAGCGTCGCGTGGCCGGCGAGCAGCCGGTCGCGGCCCGTGACCAGGAGCAGCAGCCGGACGGATCGGGCGTACTCGGCCTCGATCGTCGCCCGGATGGCGGTGGCGGACGGGCCCGTGGCGAGGTCGGCGGAGCGCCGGAAGATGCCCAGGTCCGCCTTGGCCAGCGACAGCTCCGCGTTGTCGAGGATGGACGCGAAGAACGGCCAGCGGCGGTACAGCGTGGCGAGGTGGTCCACGGCCTCGCGCCCGCCGCGCCCGGTGAACGCCTCGAGCGCCGTGCCCAGGCCGTACCAGCCGGGCAGGTTGGCGCGGGCCTGCGACCAGGCGAACACCCACGGGATCGCGCGCAGGGAGGCGATGTCGTCAGCAGGACCGGGCGAGGCCTCGCCCCCGGCGTCGTCCTGGGGCGGGCGGGCCTCGTCCCGGGCCCGGGCTGCGTCCCCGGCCGGACGGGTCCCGGGCCGTGAGCTCGGCCGCGAGCCCAACCCGAGGCCGGCGATCAGGTCGATCGGCGTCGCGGCCCGGAAGAACGCGGGGAAGCCCGGCAGCTCCACCAGCGCCCGATAGGCCGTCCGCGAGATCGCGGCCAGCTCGGTCATCGTCGAGGTCCCGCCGGCCGCGGCCTCGGCGACCTCGCGCTCGTGCTCGGGCGTGGACGCGAGGAGCGCCGCGGCCGTGACCTGTTCGAGGTGGCGCCGGGCGATCGCCCGGTCGGCGAAGTGCGCGGCCACGACCTCGCCCTGCTCGGTGAACTTGAGCCGCCCGCCCACCGATCCCGGCGCCTGCGCGAGGATCGCGCGGCCGGCAGGCCCGCCGCCGCGCCCGATCGCCCCGCCCCGCCCGTGGAACAGCGTGAGCGTGATGCCGTGCCGTCGCGCCGTCGCGACCAGCGCCTCCTGCGCCCGGTACAGCAGCCAGTTCGCCGCCAGGAATCCGCTCTCCTTCGATGAATCCGAGTAACCGAGCATCACCTCCTGCACGTCGCCGCGGTCCCGAAGATGGGCGCGATAGGCGGGGTCGGCCAGCAGGGCCTCGAGCAGCGCGCCGGCGCCCGCGAGCGCCTCCGCCGACTCGAGCAGCGGGACCACGTCGAGCGAGGGCAGCGCGGCCGGCAGGTCGGCGAGCATCGGCGCCGGGACGCCTGCCCCGAACGGCGCCGGCGTGGCGGCGGCGCGGGCGAGCTCGAGGACGTCGATGACGTCGGCGGGGCTGGCCGTGAACGAGATCACGTATTGCTGGCACGCCTCGGGACCGAAGCGCGCCTGGAGGCGCGCCATGGCACGGAACGTCGCCAGGACCTCGCCCGCCGAGACACCCGCCGCCACCTCCGCGTCCGGGCCAGCGCCCGACCGCAGCGCCGCGAGCGTCGCGCGATGGACCTCGGCGTGCTGGCGCACCTCGAGCGAGGCGAGGTGGAACCCGAACGTCGCGACCTGCCAGCGCAGCTCCGCGAGCTCGCCCCAGGCGACCCGCGACAGGCCGTCGGCGGCCAGCGCCTCCTGGACGACGGCCAGCTCCGCGTCCAGCGCGCCCGGGCGCGGGTAGCCCCCGGTCCGGGGCGCGGTCTCGCCCGTCAGCGCCGCGCGCGTCCGGCGCAGCCGCTCGGCGATGGCGCCCAGCCGCTGGCGGTACGGCTCCTCGGGGAAGCGGCGCCGGAGCTGGCGGACGGTCTCGGGCAGCTCCTCCGCGTCGCGAGCCAGCGCGCTGCCGAGCGCCCGGTCCACCCGCTCGGGAGCGACCCGGGCCGCCACGGTCTGCATCAGTCGGGCCGCCACCGCCTCGTAGCCGCGGATCACGTGCTCCGCCTGGAGGCGGGCGGCGTGGAGCGTGATGTCCGCGGTGACGCCCGGGTGCCCATCGCGGTCCGCGCCGATCCACGACCCGAACCGGAGCACCGCCGGGGCGACCACCGGGCGGGTCCCGCTGCGGCCAGCGTCGCCCGCGACGACGACGCCGCTCCCCGGGGAGCTCGGCGAGGTCGCCGGTCCGCCGCCCGAGACGCCGGCCTCGATCAGCGCCCGATCGAGCGCCCGCTGGAAGCCCGGCACCGCGGTGAACAGCGTCTCGTCGAAGATCGCGAGCGCGGACCGCACCTCGTCCAGGGGCGTCGGCGTGACCGCGCGCAGGTCGCCGGTGTGCCACAGGATCGTGATCTCCTCGCGCAGCCGGCGGCGGAGGTCGGCGTCCTCGTCCGGGGTCGTGAGCGGGTCGTCGAGCCCGTCGAGCAGCCGCCGGACGCGCCGGAGCGCGACGAGCAGCGTGCGCCGCCGGGCCTCGGTGGGGTGGGCGGTGAGCACGGGATTGACCCGCAGGCCGCGGACCATGGCCTCGAGCGCCCCGGGGCCGTGATCGGCCGCGAGGCGCGCCGTCGCCTCGCCCACGGAGTCGTCGATCGGGCGGCCCCGCGCCCGGCGTGCGCGAGTGCGGAGCACGCGGATCCGCTGCCGCTCCTCGGCCAGGTTGACCAGCTGGAAGTAGAGGGTGAACGCCTTGGCCACGGCGGCCGCGTCGGGGACGTCGAGGGCGGCGATGTCGGCCGCCAGCCGCTCGCGCTCGACATCGGGCTCGAACCGTGACTCGGGGTCGCCTCGCCGGAGGGCGATCGTCCGCCGGCGGATCCGTTCGACCACCGCGAACAGCTCGGGCCCGGCCTGCTCCGCGATCACCTGGCCGAGCAGCGCGCCCAGCAGCCGCACCTCGCGCGCCAGCGGGTCGCGCGCCCGCCCGAACCCGGGTCCCGGCGGCTCCGCGGCGACCGCCGGGAAGCGCGCGCGGGTGGGCCGGCGAGGGGGACGCGGGTGCTCGGCGGGCTCGTTCACGCGCACAAGGATCGCCGAATGGCGGACGCCCGTCACGACGGGGAGGGTTTCGGTTCGACTGCAAGGGCACCGTCGCGCTACCTCCTCGCAACCGACGACGGTTACGGCGGCGCCTAGGCTAGTACTGTGATCGCGATGTCGATGACGGAAGGCATGGATACCACCGCGCGCGACCCCCTCGCCGAGCTCCGCTTCCTGCGCGAGATCCTCCGGCTGGCCACCACGGCCGGCACCTGGGAGGAGCTGCTCGAGAGCGTCGTCGACGGCACCCGCGACGCGCTCCACGCCAGCGTGTCTTCGCTGTACCTGCTCGACCGGGACGGCGCCAATCTGACCCTGGCCGCCACCAACGGCCTCGACCGCTACCAGATCGGCCGGGCGAAGGTGCCGTTCGGCGAGGGGATCACCGGGCGGGTGGCCGCCACGCGGCAGCCCCTGGTCATCCCGTCGGTCCGCGACGAGCCGCGGTTCCTGTGGGTGCGTGGCATCGACCAGCGGCGCTTCGTGGCCTCGATGCTGTCCGTCCCGCTGACCTGGCACGACCAGGTCGTCGGCGTGCTCAACGTCCAGACCGAGCAGCCGCGCGACTTTGCCGAGTCGGACGTCGCCCAGCTGTCGGCGGTGGCCGACCTCCTGGCGGGCATCGTCGAGAAGGGGCGGCTCCAGCGCGAGGCCGAGGCCCAGGTCGAGCAGCTCAAGGCGCTGGACCTCGCGCGCAACGAGCTGATCGCCCTGGTCACCCACGAGCTACGGACGCCGCTGGCGGTGGTCCGCGCGTACACGGACCTGCTGAGCGAGGAGCCGCCGCTCGATGGGCGCTCGTCACGGGACCCTAGCCGTCGCGCCACCCGCGCCGCGTGGCACACCGGCACGCTGGAGCAGGTCGACCGGCTCAACCGTCTCGTGGACTCGATCCTGGAGTCGGTGCGCGTGGTGCCCGACGCGCCTGCGGACCTCCACACGGTCGACCTGCGGGCCACGATCGAGGAGCTGCTCGAGGAGCTGCGGCCGCTGCTCCACCGCCATCGGACGGTGCTCGAGCCGTCGCCCCGGCTCCACGCCGTCACCGACCGCGGACGGCTGCGCAAGGTGCTCGAGCACCTGCTCGAGAACGCCGTGAAGTACGCGCCGCCCGACACGCGGGTGTCGATCGAGTGGGCGCTCGTCGAGGGCATCGTCCGGATCGG
>MGOE01000017.1:0-89 GCA_001797035.1 Chloroflexi bacterium RBG_16_72_14 | reverse complement strand
TCGAACCCTATGCCCGGCGTGAGACGCAGACGGCGAGGGGGTCCGGCATCGGGCTCTACGCAGCCCGGCGGCTCGCGGAATCCATGGGC
>MGOE01000016.1 GCA_001797035.1 Chloroflexi bacterium RBG_16_72_14 | reverse complement strand
TCGAGATCGGCGTGGTGCTGCCCATCGCCCAGTTCGGGCCGGAACGGATCACGCCCCGCTGGGCCGACCTCCGCGTGATGGCCCTGCGGGCCGAGGCGATGGGTTTCGACACGCTGTGGATACCCGACGAGCTCCTGTGGCGCGTCGAGGATGCGGCGCCCCAGGGCATGTGGGACGGCGTGTCGATGGCCGGCGCGGTCGCGGCGACCACCTCGCACGTCAAGGTGGGGACGTGGGTGCTGTCCGCGCTCCACCGCAATCCCGGCATCATCGCCAAGACGGCGGAGACGCTCGACGAGATCAGCGGCGGGCGCTTCGTCTTCGGCCTGGGCGCAGGGCACGAGTGGCCGGGCCAGGCCCACGCATTCGGCCTGCCGGAGGACCGGATCTTCGCGCGGTTCGAGGAGGCGCTGCGGATCATCGTCCCGCTGATCCGCACCGGGCACGCGGACTTCGAGGGCGAGTTCCATGCCGCTCGCGACCTGCCACAGCGGCCGGTGGGCCCGCGCCCGAACCGGATCCCGCTGCTCATCGGCGGCAACGGGCCCAAGGGCCAGCGGCACGCGGCCCTCCACGCCGATACCTGGAGCGGCTACATCGAGGAGCGTGCCCACGTGGACGAGATGGTGCCCCGCCTCGCCTCGCTCGACGCGATCTGCGAGGAGGTCGGTCGCGACCCGGCGAGCATCGGCCGCGGGGCGGGGATCTCCGTGAACCCGCTCCAGCCGTCCGGCTGGCGGGAGGCGGTCGTCTCCGGCCCGCCGGAGGAGATCGCCGACTCGCTGCGCTCGTTCCGCGAGATCGGCTTCACCCAGGTCGACATCATGCTGGGCCCGGGCACGATCGGGGCCATCGAGGCCATGGCGCCGGTGCTGGACCTGCTGCGCGCCGACTAGAGCGGCGGGATGGCCGTGGGTCGAGGGGAATCGATCCAGCGAGTGGGCAACCACGGTGTGCCGCCTGCGCGCGGATGGTGCACGCCTGCACCACGTGAGTGCGCACCCCAGTAGACGCGCGTCGGCCCTCGTGCATGATGCGACCACCGCGGAGGTGGCAGGGGCGGCGGAGGGGCCCCAGGGCACGGCGTCTGATCGGATCGGTCGCCCCGACTCGTGCTGATAGCCAATGGCGAGACCGACCTCGGCGAAGGAGGTGCGGGCATGGCCCGTCGATTCAAGAGGCTCTGGGTCGCTGTCCTGGCGGCGGCCGTGGTCCTGAGCCTGAGTGGTGGCGCGGTCTTCGCTGGCGAGGTCACCGGGAACGGGAAGAGCCTCAAGACCGATGCCGGAATGTGGGGCACCGGCCTGCACGGTCGCTCGTTCTGTGCCTACTCCGGCCAGGAGGACCTGCAGTTCCAGGACGAAGCGGGCAACCCGCTGCCCGAGCCGCAGAAGGGGGTTCCGGGCCACGCGCAGTCCTGGGGCCTGATTCCCAAGGCCGTGAGGGATGTGATCAGCGAGTTCGGGTTCCACCCCGGCCAGGCCTGCAACCCCAACGTCGGCCCTCCTCCCGAGGGGTAGGAGTCGTCGGACGGCCCTCCGGATCATCCCGGAGGGCCGTTTGGTGCCCGGGTGGCGGGCTCCGCGCACTGATCACCGCGACGCCGGCGCGTCCCCCTGCCGGCGGGTCGCGATTCCCTCGATGACGACAGCGAGACCGATCTCGAACTGCTCTTCGAGGGAACGGCGGCCAATGACCGGGGCGACGCGGCGGATCGAAGGGAACCGCTCGACGGGCAGCGACAGCATGTAGCGCACGCCCTGTCGCTGGACCTCGACGAACGCCGGGCTGCGGCTCGACGTGGCCATGAACCCGAGCGTGAACAGGTACAGCGACTGGTAGGCGTCGAAGGCCGCCTCGGGCGAGAAGCCGGCCTCGAGCAGGGTTCCCAGGATTCGCTCGAACATGGCGAGGCCGGCCGGCCCGTAGCGGGCACGGCCGATCAGGATGTCGGTGGTGTTCCGGTGACGGAGGACGCCCCGCAGCAGCTCGCGGTGGATGTCCCGGAGCTGCTCGCGCCAGTCGCCGGTCGCCGGCGGGATCTCGATCTCGGCCAGGACCGCGTGGCCCACGAGCTCGAGCAGCTCGGCCTTGTCGGCGACATGCCAGTACAGCGACATCGGGGTCACGCCGAGGTCGTCGGCGAGCCGGCGGAACGTGAGGCCGTCGATCCCCACGGCATCGATGATCCCGAGGGCGGTGGCAACGATCCGCTCGCGATCGAGCGGGGCGCTCCGTCGCCGCCGAGAGCCGCGGACCGCGAGTCGACCCCAGGGCGGATCGGGGATGGGAACGGCCTCGGTGGCCGGATCGCTTTCACTGCCCGTTCGCATCGATTGCCCCTTGCATCCCTATATGTTGTATGGTAATCATACATCGTACAGATAAGGGTCGCAAGTCCCCGGCGGCCTCAACCGCGAGACAACGGGCCGCCCAAGGCGGCCCAACGGCGAAGGAACGGTGACATGGCAACGATGGTTGGCAATGTGGTCGGCGGGAGCGTCGACCGCCTCGTCCGGTGGGTGGTGATCCCGGTCACCAGCGTGATCCCGGTCCTCGTCCGCACCGGCGCGCTCGTGCTGGTGTTCGGCGCTCTGTGGGTCGGCATCGGGGTGGCGCTCGTGGTCGATCCCGCGGCCGTCGACGCGGCATGGCAGTCGATCGGGAGCCAGTCGCCCGTGGTCCAGGCCGTGGCGTGGCTGCTGTTCCTGCCGCTGATGGGCGGGCTGTGGGTGTGGTCGACCGACTGGCCGCTCGTGGCGCGGATCGTGCTGATCGCCGCGCTCGCCGGCTGGAACCTCCTCGTGTTCATCCCCCGGCGCGAGACCGCCTCGCCCGTCGCGGCACAGTAAGGAGACCGAACGTGGATGCGATCATCACGACGCTCATCGAGGGCGTCCTCGTCCCGCTGCTCGATGCTGTCGTTGCGCCGATCCCGTACCTCGCCTCGAGCGGCATGCTGCTGGTCCTGTTCGCGGCCGCCTGGGTGGCGTTCGGTGTCGCCCTGGTGCGCGATCCGTCGCGGATCGATCGGGCCTGGCGCAGGCTCCGGTCCCTGCCGCTGCTCGTCCAGGCCATCGCATGGCTCCTGCTGCTGCCGGTGATCGCCGGTGCCTGGATCTGGCGCACGAGCTGGCCGAGGATCACGCGACTCACCCTGATCGGCGGTCTCGCCGGCTGGAACCTGCTGGTCTTCCTGCCCCGACCCGCGTAGTCGCGGCTCGGGCGCCGGTCCCGATCCGCGTGGCGGAGGCATCAGGCGTCCGCGAGCCGTCGCGCCAGCCCGTCGAGAAGCAGGTCCAGTCCGAACTCGAACTCCGGCGTGACGCCGGGCCCGGTCGCCACCGGCGCTGCCATCGCGCGCAGGCTGGGTACTCGTCACCCGGAGGATGCCCACGACGGTGTCCAGGTAGCGCAGCCGCACGGAGCCGGGGTGCATGTGCGACTCGAGCACGGCACCCGCCCACGGGTGTCGCCGAAGCGCCTCGTCGGTGGAGATGGCACTCCGCCGGAGCGCCGTCCGCCAGTCGAGGGCGCGGGACGGCACCTCCACCTCAGTCATCACCTCCCGCTGGCCCCGCGGGGCTGCTGGTAGAGTCCGCGGAAACCCGGCACCGAGGGGCGACGATGGACGACGCGCGTCTTTCACCAGGTCTCGTGTTCGTGGGGCGATACCGGATACCGGCCGGAAGGGCCGACGAGTGGCGCTCGGCGATCCGCGAGATGACCGCGTTCGTCGAGGCGAACCTGCCGGACGTGATCGCGTTCGACGCCTACTTGAGCGAGGACGGCACGGAGGGCACGAGCATCCACCTGCACCGCGATGCGGCGTCGTTCGAGCGGTACCTCGCAACCGCCGCAACGCGGATCGGGCGCGGGACCCAGATCGTGGACGTGGTCCGGATCGACCTCTACGGCACGCCGACCAGCGACGTCGTTGATCGGATGCGGGGCATGGGCACGTGGCCGGTCGGCGTCCACGCACACGTGAACGGCCTTGGCCGTTCACCGGATGCGTAGCGCGATCCGAATCACAGGCCTTGGCGGCCCGGCTCATGGACCTGTGCAACGCCCCGTTCGGCGGCATTGGCGGACTGGTGATGCCACTCCTCGGTCACGGACGGTGGCCGAAGAATCCGAAGTACTGTGCCGGCTGCTTCGGGATGCTCCGCGCGAACCACGGCGGCGCCGAGGTCGAGTGCTCGCTCCTCTTTGCCGACGTCCGTGGATCGACGCCCCTGGCGGAGCAGATGAGCCCCAGGAACTTCAATCGCCTCATGGGCCGGTTCTATGACGTCGGGTTCGACGTGCTCATCGACTGCGACGCCTTCGTCGACAACCTCACGCATGGACCTGGACCGAGCATTGGCGCGCCCGGAGGGCCTTGAGCGCGCACGAACCGCGCGTGCGGGAGGCGTCAGTTCGGCGTCACGATCCCCGGCTCGCCGTCGCGGAGGCCGAAGGCCTGTTCCAACAGCGTCGCGGTCGTCCAATCGACCCATTCGCGATGAGCCCAGGCGCGGTCCATCACGAGCGACCGGTACACGGCGGGCCCCACGAAGAGCAGCAACAGGTCCGTCGCGCGCTCCGGGGTCAAGCCGGGGCGCAGCTCCGCCTTGCCGCGCAGGAGATCGATGAGCTCGCGGTAACTTTCGGCCCGCATCTTCTCGTGGTGGTCCCAGACCCGCGCCGTGTCGGGGTCGCTCTCCGCGGCCGCACGCGCTGCCAAGTCCAAAGGCGTGACGCGCCGCACGATCTCCCCCGCACCCTCGACCACCCAGCGCAAGGCCCTGGTCACCGTCGGTTCGGCGACAGCCGCCAGGTACCACGGCTGGCGCTCCGGCGGAGCCCGATCTCCGTCGCCGAGCACCGCCATGTCGTAGGTGCTGCTGAGAAGGTCGCCCTTGGTGTGGAACGTGAAGTACACGGTCTGCACCGCGACACCGGCCGCGTCGGCGATGTCCGCCATGGTCGTGCCGGCGTAGCCGCTCTGGCAGAAGAGCGCGTAGGCCGCCCTGGTGATGCGGCGGCGGGTCGCCCGGGCTCGCTCGCGTCGCGTCGGCGAACTGGACCCTGGTCTGTTGACAGGGGACATCGTGGCGTCCATAGTAGCAGGAGTCAATCACTAGTTATGAACTCTAGTGACAGAATCCACCCAGAGGAGAACCCATGGCCCTGATGCTGGTCAGCAGTGCGCCCTCGCGAGACGCCTACGACGCGATCGAGCGCATCGTCGACTTCACCGGCGACCGTCCGTCGGGGTTGGTCGTGCACTCGGCCGCCGAGACGGCCGACGGCACCGTCCTGATCGTCGACATCTGGGAGTCGGACGCCGCCATGGACGCCTTCGAGCGTGAGCGCCTCTTCCCTGCATTCGCGACCGGTGGGATGGCGGACGCGATGCAGGCGCCGCCGACACGCCACTCGACGTTCCACCTGGTCCGCGGCTGAGCATGAGTCCGCCGCTCGATCACACCGGAGCGACGCGGATGGTTGCAGCCCAACGCTCGGGATCGGAGGCGACGGATGTCTGACGCCCTGGCGTTGGCCGCCTTGCTCCTGGTCGCCGGCCCCGCGATCGGCACGGTGTGCCTGGCGTATCCCCCGTTTGTCCGGGTCTGGACCGCGCCGCGAGAGGAGCACCTGGCGCTCGTGGCCGCACACCCCGTCGCCTGGCGAATGGCGAACGTCGGGTTCACGGTCGCAACCGTCCTGACGGCCGCCGGGCTGTCCGTCCTCGCCGGCTCCATCAGCGTGGACGAAGGACCGAGAGCCGCTCTGGTTGCCGGTGCGGTCGCGTACGCGGTGGCGGGCTCGCTGTGGTGCGCGATCCTCGCGATCCGGACCCAGACCACGCCGGCCATCGCGGCGATGGTCGCGGCCGGTGCGCAGACCGAGCCCGCCGAGACACTCATCGGAAGCGTGATCGGCGGTCTGTACACGTCGTTCCTGCTGACGACCGGTGCCGCGCTCATCGCGACCGGATTGGCGCTTGCGCTGAGCGGCGGATCTGCGAGCCTTGTCGGCTGGCTCGCGATGATCGTCGCCGTGCTCGCCGTCGCGCGGCACGTCACGTCGGGTGACGTGATCCCGGCGGTCATCTACCTCCCCTCGCTGCTCGTTGGCCTGGCGCTGCTGCTCGTCGGGCGGTGAGCCCGCATGCGTGCGGACGCCGTCATGCACGCGACCGCCTCTGGGCCCGCCTGGCCGCTCGCGACGACGGCCCGCGGCTGGTCCGCCGCGGGCCGTCTGAAGTCTCCCTTGGTAGCGTCGCTCAGCTGGCGATCTCTCCTTCATAGGATGCCGACGTGGTGCCGGTCGAGAGGAGCGACGACCCGTGGGTCGTGCCGGCCCCAGTGGCGCCAGCGAATCGCCCGGACCCCCCGACCACCCAGGTCATATCGAACACCGAGGTGAGGCCGTCCGGGGCCGCGTTCTTCGCTGTCGACAAGATCGAGGCGCTGGCCCTGTCCGATCCGCGGCTTGCGCACACCGCCTTCGGTCGCCCCGAGAAGCGCACCCGGCGGAATTCGAGCACGCTCTGCCAACCTTCGAGATCGAGGGCGTGGAGGAGTTGGTGGGGGCTCTACAAGCGGCTTGACGGGCTGCATCCTCTTGGGCGATGCCCGACACAGAGCGACCCCGGCCAGCCGACAGACGGTGACCGGGGTCTCGACATATCCCTGTGTTGCAAGCGACGGTTCCGGTTGCCGAGCACGGGATGACGGTCCCCGGTGAGCCGCTGCGGCGACGGGCGCCTCAGGCGGGCACCGGGACCTTCGCCTCGGCGAGCGCCTTGAAATCGGCAAGCATCTGGTGGGTGTTCCGCTCGGCCCAGCCCTTGGCCACGAGGTCCTTGATGAAGCCCGGCAGCTTGACCGGCATCTCCCAGTCGGAGTCGAGGATCAGGCGGGTCGCATCGCCGTCGGGCTCGAACCGAATGAAGGTGTCCATCGGGCCCATGTCGGTGTGTTCGTGGTAGAGCCGCAGCGGCTCCACCTCGACCACCGTGCTCGTCGACTTCATCTCGTGGCCCATGAGCCGCATGGTCTCGACATACGTCGTCCCGACCTTGTCCACCGGCCCGCTGAAATCCGAGCACTTGGCCCGCGGCATCCAGTCTTCCCAGTGCGACGTGTCGCAGTAGAA
>MGOE01000015.1:4118-14530 GCA_001797035.1 Chloroflexi bacterium RBG_16_72_14 | reverse complement strand
GAGCGACGTCTTGCCGTGGTCGATGTGGCCGATCGTGCCGACGTTGACGTGCGGCTTCGTGCGCTCGAACTTCTTCTTGGCCACAGGACCCTTCTCACTCCATGGCTGGGGCGGTGCTGACCGCCGAGGATGGACCGGGATCGGCGAGGGATGGAGCCCAGAACGGGATTCGAACCCGTGACCTCATCCTTACCAAGGATGTGCTCTGCCGGCTGAGCTATCTGGGCCCGCGGGGAGCGGGCCGGCGACCGGTCCGCGCCCGTTGACGCGTTGCTTGTCGATGGAGCCGACGACGGGACTCGAACCCGGAACCGGCGGTTTACAAAACCGCTGCTCTACCAATTGAGCTACGTCGGCACGCGCGCAGCGTCAAACAAGAGTAGGACTCCGCGAGCCGGGGAATGATACGGCCCAACGGCCGGGGCGTCAAACCTCCGGGGCGCCGGCCGGAGCGTCCAGCGGAGCGTCTGCCGGAGCGTCCAGCGGGGCGTCGGCCGGAGCGTCCGGGGCGCCGGGGAGCAGGGCCTCGTCCCCGGTGTCGGCGGCATCCGCGGCCGGCACGGGGGCGGGCGGCGCGGCCTTGCGGGAACGCCGGACCCCGGCTGACGCAGGGGACGCTGTCGCGGGTGCGGGTGGCTCGGACGCGGCCTCCGGGTCGGGGGGCGCGGGCTCTGGCGCCGGCCCGGGCGGGCGCTCCTCCGTGCCGCGCTGGGCGGCGGCCTCGTACAGCAGGATCGAGCCCGCCACCGACGCGTTGAGCGACTCGATCCGCCCGTGCATCGGGATTCGGACCAGGAGGTCGCAGCGACGCCGCACGACCGGCCCAAGGCCGCGGCCCTCGCTGCCCACGACGATCGCGATCGGGCCCCGCAGGTCCGCCTCGCGTGCGGTCAGCGACGCGTCGCCGTCCGCGCCCACGATCCGCAGCCCCCGGGCGTGGAGGTCCGCGAGGGCGCCCGGCAGGTCGTCCACGGGAGCCAGGCGGAGGTGCTCCACGGCACCTGCCGACGCCTTGACGGCAGCCGGTGTCAGGGGGGCCTGGCGTCGCGTTGGGAACACCGCGCCGTGGACCCCGGACGCCTCCGCGCTGCGCAGCAGCGTGCCGACGTTCTGGGGATCCTCGAGCGAGTCCAGCACCAGCAGGAGCGGTGGCTCGTCTCGCTGTGCGGCCAGGGCAAGGATGTCGTCGAGGCCTGCCCACTGCCGAGGCGCGACGACGAGCGCGATCCCCTGGTGCCCGTCGAAGCCCGCGATCGCGGTCAGCGACCCGCCCTCGATCTCGACGACCGGGATCCGCAGGCTCGTGGCATGGAGCACGAGCTTTTCGAGCGCCAGCCGGCGCTGCGGCACAACGAGCAGACGGCGCGCCTCGCGACGGGCGACGAAGGCCTCTTCGACCGGCCGGCGGCCCGCGACCAGCTCCTCGTCCTCCGCCAGCTGCGGAACCTCGGCCACCGGGCTCGCGGGGCGGCCGGCGCGGCTGGCGAACCCGCGGCGGCCAGGGTCTCGGTCCTGCTCCCAGGGTCGCGGCGGACGGGGCGTCCAGGGGCGGTCCGGGCGGTCGGGGTGGCCGGCACCGGGGCGCGAGTCGTCCGGGAACCTGCGGCCGGGGCGCGGCCCGGGTCCGGGCCGCTCGGGCCGCGTGTCCTCCGGGTAGCGGGGCTGCGGGCGCGGGCCGGGGGCTCGGTCGCCGCCGTCCCATGGGCGTCGAGGCCGCTCGTACGGCCGGTCACTGCCCGTCCACGGCCCTCGAGGGCGCTCGTACGGACGGTCGCCGGGGGGAACGGGGCGTGGCCCGGCGCCCCGGCGCGCGTCGTCGACCGGGTGCCCACGTTCGAGCGACCGATCGTCGCGGAATCCGAGGCCGCCCTGGGCGCCACGCTCGGCCGGGGGCCCTCCGCCGCCCGGAGGTCGTCCGGCCCGGTTGCCACCCGGATAGCCCGGCCGCGGGCCACCGGGGCCACGGCCGCCCGGGGTGCCGGGTCGGGGTCCGCCGGGTCGGGGTCCGCCGGGCCGCCGGCCGGTTCCGGCTGATCGGCCAGGGCCGTGCCACGCGGGGCGCTCGCCGTCGCCGCGCGGCCGCCGGTCGTCGTCTCGATGTCCCCGGTCGCCGCCGTCTCGTGGGCGTCGGTCGTCGTCGTCTCGCGGGCGCCGCCGGTCAGCCACCGCTGGTCACCAGCGCTCGCCAGCGCTGCCCGTCGCGCGTGTCCTCGACCGCGATCCCGCGCGCGAGCAGCTCGTCGCGCAGCCGGTCCGACTCGGCCCAGTCGCGCGCGGCCCGTGCAGCCGCACGGCGGTCCACCAGGTCCTGCAGCTCCGGGTCCAGCGCATCGGCCTCGGGCGCCGCGATGCCCAGGACCGCATCCAGCTCCCGGATGAAGGCCGTCGCCCGGGCGGCGTCCGCGGTGGACAGGGCACGCGCATCGATCCGCCGGTTGAGATCGCGGACACCGTCGAACAACGCGGCCAGCGCCTCGCTGACGTTGAGATCGTCGTCGAGCCCGGCCTCGAACGCCGCGCGGATGGCGTCCAGCGCCGCCGGCAGCGTGGGATCGTCCGGCCGGCCCTCCCGGTAGCCGGCGAGGGCGGCCAGCAGCGCGTCCACGCGTTCCACCGCCGCGGCGGCCGCCGGGAGCGAGTCCTCCGTGTAGTTGAGCGGCGCCCGGTAGTGGACGGCGATCAGGGCGTAGCGCAGGGCCCGCGGAGAGACGCCGGCTGCGACCAGGTCGGCGACCCGCGCGATGTTGCCGGTGGACTTGGCCATCTTCTCGCCGCCCATGCGGAGGTGCGCGCAGTGGAGCCAGGCATGCACGAACGGCAGCCCCGTGGCCGCCTCGGACTGCGCGATCTCGTCCTCGTGGTGGGGAAACACGAGGTCCACGCCGCCCGTGTGGATGTCGAACGACGGCCCGAGATGGGTCATGCTCATCGCCGAGCACTCGATGTGCCAGCCCGGCCGCCCGGGCCCGATCGGCGTGTCCCACGACGGCTCGCCCGGCTTCGGCGCCTTCCACAGCGCGAAGTCGCGGACGTCGTCCTTCGCGTACTCGTCGGCTTCGACCCGCTCCCCCACCCGCATCGCCTCGGGGTCGAGGCGTGCCAGGCGCCCGTAGGCCGGCCACGAGGCGATCCGGAAGAACACGGAGCCGTCCTCGGTGCGGTACGCGTGGCCCCGGTCGAGGAGCGTGGCGACGAGGTCCGTGATCTGGGGGATGTGCTCGGTCGCCCGGGGCAGGACGTCCGGCCGCGTCATGCCCAGCGCGTCCGCGTCGGCCAGGAAACGGGCGGTGTAGCGCCCGGCGAGCTCCGCGATCGAGACGCCCTCCGCGGCGGCGCCGCGGATGATCTTGTCGTCGATGTCCGTGAGGTTCATGACCCAGGTCACGCGCAGCCCGCGGTAGCGCAGGTAGCGGATGAGCAGGTCCGCGAACAGGAACGACCGGAAGTTGCCGATGTGCGCCGGCCCGTACACCGTGGGGCCGCAGGTGTACACGCGGACGTGGCCGGGCTCGAGGGGCTCCAGGGGTCGCGCCTCGCCCGACAGTGTGTCCTGCAGGCGGATGGTCACGCCGCCCGCCCGACGGTCGCGACCGCCAGTGCCGAGATGGACCGGCCGGCGCCCTCGTCGCCGGACAGGTTGCCCGACGAGGCCTTGACGTTCACCGCGCCGGGATCGATGCCCAGGAGTCCCGCGATGGCCTCGCGCATGGCCTCCAGCCGCGCGCCGAGCCGCGGCCGGGCGCCGATCACCGTCACGTCCACGGACGCGGGCGCCAGCCCCGCCTCGGCCAGCCGCGCGAGCACCTCGCCCAGCAGCGCGGCGCTGTCCACGCCTCGTGGTGTCCGCGCGTCGGCGGGGAACATTCGGCCGAGGTCACCGAGGCCTGCCGCCCCGAGCAGGGCGTCGGCCACCGCGTGCAGGACGACGTCGCCGTCGGAGTGGCCGGACAGCCGCGGCGCACCGGCGATCTCGATCCCGCCCAGGCGGAGCGGCTGCCCGGGCCCGAACGGATGGCTGTCGTGCCCGAGGCCGGCACGCGTGGCCCCGGGGGCGAGCGCGAGCTCCACGCGGCGGAGGTCGTCGGGCAGCGTCACCTTGAGGTTCGTGGCTTCACCGGGGATCGCATGAACGGGGATTCTACAGGCCTCCAGCAGGGCGGCCTCGTCGGTGAACTCGCGCGGCCCCTCGGGCGGGAACGCCAGCCAGGCGTCCAGCAGGAGCCCCCGTCGGGCGCCCTGCGGCGTCTGGGCCGCCGCCAGCGTCGAGCGGTCCACGGTGGCCCGGACGAGCCCGTCGGCGACGCGCTTGAGGGTCTCGGCGACCGGCAGCACGGGGACCGCGGCGCCGTGGGTGGCCACGGCCTCCGCCACCGCGGCCACGAGCGCGGCGGACACCAGCGGCCGCGCGCCGTCGTGGACGAGCACCGGACGGTCCGGCCGGCCGGGGTCGAGGGCCTCGAGCCGCCGAACGCCCGCGGCCACGGACGCCTGGCGCGTTGCACCCCCGGCGACGACGGCGTCGACCCGCGCCGGCAGCCAGCCCGCCGCCTCGACGTCGGCCACGTGGTCGGGGGCGGTGACCAGCACCAGGCGCCCCACGGCGGGTGACGCCGCGACCGCGTCCAGGGTCCAGGCCAGCAGGGGACGTCCGGCGACCGGCGCCATGAGCTTGTCGATCCCGCCCATCCGGCGGGAGGCCCCCGCCGCGACGACGACGACGTCCGCCCCGGGGGGGTGCTCGCGTGCCTCCGGCGCCACGCTACTCGAGGCGCGGCTGGGCAAAGATCATCCGTCCCGCGACCGTCTGCAGGACGCGCGTCACGCTCACGTCCAGCTCGCGGTCGATCAGGCGGGCGCCGCCCTCCACGACGACCATCGTGCCGTCGTCGAGGAACCCGACCCCCTGACCGGCCTCCTTGCCCTCCTGGATCACCTTCACGCGGAGGTCCTCGCCGGGCAGCACGGCGGGCTTCACCGCGTTCGCGAGCGAGTTGATGTTCATGACCCGGACGCCCTGCAGCTCGGCGACGCGATTGAGGTTGAAGTCGTTGGTGAGCACGACCCGGCCTCGCCGCTTCGCCATCTCCACGAGCTTGGCGTCCACCTCCGCGATCGCCGGGGCCTCGTCGTCCACGATCTCGATCGGCGTCCGGGGGTCGCGCTGCATCCGGGCCAGGATCTCGAGGCCCCGCCGGCCCCGGTTGCGACGGAGCGTGTCGGATGAGTCCGCGATGTGCTGCAGCTCCTCGAGCACGAACCGCGGGATGACCAGCGTCCCGTACACGAACCCGGACTCCACGATCTCGGCGATCCGCCCGTCGATCAGGACGCTCGTGTCGACGACGATCCGCGGCTCCCCGGCGCGACGGTCGGCCTCCGTGCTGGGCCGGCGCACGAGCCCGGCGCCCTCCGCGGCCGCGATCAGGTCGAACCGCTTGGCGACGGTCAGGCCCATCATCCCGAGGCCGAGGAACAGCGACACGCCGAGCGGCAGCCAGGTCCCGAGCGGGCCCTCGACGTTGGACAGCGGCAGGCCCAGCAGCAGGCCCAGCAGCAGCCCGACCAGCAGGCCCAGGACGGACGCCACGAACTCGGCGGTGGACAGCTCCTGGACGCGGCTGATGACCCAGGTCGCCGGGACCACGGTGAGGTACGGGAGCACGGCGAAGCCGACGATCAGCCAGGCGATCGTCCAGGCCGCCAGGATGGCCCCGGCGTACTCGACGTCGGTGAACAGCCCGGTGCCGATGGCCGCGAGACCGAGCCCGACGAAGGCGCCGAGCGCCGCACCCAGGACCCGGATGGTCCGAATCACGCCTCTCCTCGATGGTCCACGCCCACGCGCCAACCGCCCGTCGGCTGCAGGCGGGCCGAGCCTAGCATGGTGCGACGGGCCGACGCAGGGGCCCGATGGGGCCACGGCTCACGACGGCGGACGGCGGCCGGTGTCGCCCAGCGCCTCCCGGATCGCGTCGCTCAGCGAGCCGGCCACCACGGCCTCGACACCCGGCACGGGCGCCGTCTCGCGCCCGTGGGCGCGGGGCACGATCGCGCGCGTGAAGCCGAGCCGGGCGGCCTCCCGGAGGCGACGGTCGAGGCCGCCCACGGACCGCAGCTCGCCGAGCAGCCCCACCTCGCCGATGGCGACCGTGCCGGGCACCAGCGGCCGGTCCCGGAGCGATGAGGCGAGCGCCAGCGCGAGCGGGAGGTCGAGGCCCGGCTCGGTCACGGTCAGGCCGCCGGCGAGGTTCGCGTACACGTCGTGGCCGGAGAGGCCGATCCCGGCCCGCCGGCCGAGGACGGCGACCAGCAGCGCGAGGCGGTTCGGGTCCACACCCGAGGCCGTGCGCCGGGGCGACGGAGCCGCGGTGGGGGCCACCAGCGCCTGGACCTCCACCAGCAGCGGGCGCGACCCCTCGAGGACGGGCGCCACGACGCTGCCCGGGGCCGGCGACTCGTGCTCGGCGAGGAAGGCCCGCGCCGGGTCGGCGACCTCGTCCAGGCCCCGTTCCCCCATCTCGAACACGCCGACCTCTTCCGTGGACCCGTAGCGGTTCTTGGCGGCCCGGAGCAGCCGCAGCCCACCCGTCCGGTCACCCTCGATCGAGAGCACGACGTCCACGAGGTGCTCGAGCGTCTTGGGGCCCGCCAGGGTGCCGTCCTTGGTCACGTGGCCGACCAGCACGACCGGCATCCCCTCGGCCTTCGCCACCTCCATCAGCCGCAGCGTGGACTCCCGCACCTGGCCCACACTCCCGGGCGGCCCGTCGAGCTCGTCCGAGGCCACCGTTTGCACCGAGTCCACGAGCAGGAGTGCCGGGCGCTCGCCGCGGGCCAGCTCGACGATCCGGCCGACCTCGGTCTCGGCGACGACCCGGATGGCGTCGCCGACCGGCCCGCTGGTCAGCCCCAGCCGGGCCGCGCGGAGCCGGACCTGGCTCGTGGATTCCTCGCCCGTCGCGTACAGGACGTCGCCGCCCGGGGCGCCGCCGGTCCCGTTGGCGACCCCGGCCGCGACCTGGAGCAGGAGCGTGGACTTGCCGATCCCCGGCTCGCCGCCGATCAGTACGACCGACCCGGCAACCAGGCCGCCGCCCAGCACCCGGTCCAGCTCCCCGATGCCCACCGGACGACGTGCCTCGGCGGCGGTGTCGGGATGGGACAGGGCGACCGGCACGGCCGCGGCGCCCGCGAGCGCCGCGGCGGACGGGCGCCTCGGCTCCTCACGGATCACGGTCTCGACGAGCGTGTTCCACTCGCCGCAACTGCGGCACTGGCCCTCCCAGCGGAGGACGGACGCGCCGCAGGACTGGCAGACGTAGCGGCTCTGCGCGCGGGCCATCGGCGGCGCTCGCGGCGGCCGCTAGACGGCTTCGACCGGGGTCTTTGCCTCGGTGGCCGTGATCGACAGCCCCTTGCCGTCCGGGTCCAGGTCCACCTCGATCGCGTCCCCGGGCTGGTAGCGCCCGAGCAGCAGGTGCTCGGCCAGCGGGTCCTCGATCAGGTTCTGGATCGTCCGACGCAGCGGGCGCGCGCCGTAGGCGGCGTCGTAGCCCAGCTTGATCACGTGCTCCTTCGCCGGCTGCGTGATGTCGAGCCTCATGCCCTGGGCCTTGAGCTGGTCGCGGACCCGCTTGAGCAGCAGGTCCACGATCTGCGCGATCTCCTCGACCGTGAGGCTGCGGAACACGACCGTGGCATCGATCCGGTTCAGGAACTCCGGGCGGAAGTTCGACTTGAGCTCGGCCTGGACCTTCTCCTTCATCAGGTCGTACGAGGCCGTGGCGCGCGCCTCGACCGTCTCGCCCTGCTGGCGGAAGCCGAGGCTGGAGTTGGTCTGGATCTTCGCCGCCCCGAGGTTCGAGGTCATGATGATGATCGTGTTGCGGAAGTCCACCCGACGCCCCTTGGCGTCCGTGAGGTGCCCGTCCTCGAGGATCTGGAGGAGGATGTTGAACACCTCCTGGTGGGCCTTCTCGATCTCGTCGAGCAGGATCACGGCGTAGCTCTTGCGACGCACCGCCTCGGTCAGCTGGCCGCCCTCGTCGAACCCGACGTAGCCCGGCGGCGCGCCCACCAGCCGGCTCACGTTGTGGCGCTCCATGAACTCGCTCATGTCGAGCTTGATGAGCGTGTCCTCGGAGCCGAACATGAACTCGGCGAGCGCCTTCGCGAGCTCGGTCTTGCCGACGCCGGTGGGACCGAGGAACACGAACGAGCCGATCGGGCGCTTGGGATCCTTGAGGCCGGCCCTCGCGCGCCGGACGGCCCGCGAGACGATCTCGATCGCCTCCTCCTGGCCGATGATCCGGTTGTGGAGGACCTCCTCCATCTTGAGCAGCCGCTCGGACTCCTCCTGCGCGATGCGGGTCACCGGGATCCCGGTCCACATCGCCACGACCTGGGCGATCTCCTCGTCGTCCACCTTGGGGGTCTCGCCGGACACCGTGGACTGCCAATCGCTGCGGAGCTTGTCGACCGTCTCGCGAGAGGTCGCCTCGGCCTCGCGAAGGGTGGCCGCCTGCTCGTACTCCTGGGCGTTGATCGCGGCGTCCTTCTCCTTCGTGATCCGGTCCAGGTCCTTCTGCGCGGCGCGCAGCTCGGGCGGGGCCGACGAGTGGCGGAGGCGGACGCGGCTGGCGGCCTCGTCGATGAGGTCGATCGCCTTGTCGGGCAGATGGCGGTCCGTGATGTAGCGGATCGAGAGGTCCGCGGCGGCGCGCACGGCGTCGTCGGTGATCTGGACCTTGTGGTGCTGCTCGTAGCGCTCCCGGATGCCGACCAGGATCTCGATCGTCTGCTCGAGGGTGGGCTCATCCACCATGACGGGCTGGAAGCGCCGCTCGAGGGCCGCGTCCTTCTCGATGTACTTGCGGTACTCGTCGAGCGTGGTGGCACCGATGCACTGGAGCTCGCCGCGCGACAGCGGCGGCTTGAGGATGTTCGCGGCGTCGATCGCGCCCTCGGCCGCGCCGGCCCCGACCAGCGTGTGGAGCTCGTCGATGAACAGGATCGCGTCATTCGTGTTGCGGAGCTCCTCGATGATCTTCTTGAGCCGCTCCTCGAACTCGCCGCGGTACTTGGTGCCGGCGACCAGCGAGCCGATGTCCAGCGTGAGGACCCGCTTGTTGAGCAGGATGTCCGGGACGTCGCCGGCGACGATGCGGTGCGCGAGGCCCTCCGCAATGGCGGTCTTGCCGACGCCGGGCTCGCCGATCAGGGCCGGGTTGTTCTTCGTCTTGCGGCCGAGGATCTGGATGACCCGCTCGATCTCCTTCTCACGGCCGATGACCGGGTCCAGCTTGTCCGCGCGGGCGGCCTCGGTGAGGTTGATGCCCAGGGCGTCCACCGTCGGCGTCTTGCTGGCGCGCTTGGTCTCCTGCGCCGGGCCGGCCGAGGAGGACTGCGACAGCACGCGGATGACCTCGTGGCGGACCTTGTCCAGGTTCACGCCCAGGCTTTCGAGCACGCCGGCCGCGATGCCCTCGCCCTCGCGGACGAGGCCCAGCAGCAGGTGCTCGGTGCCGATGTAGTTGTGACCCAGGCGACGCGCCTCGTCGATGGCCAGCTCGATGACGCGCTTGGCGCGCGGCGTGAGCCCCACCTCGCCGACGACCGGGCGATCCCCGCGCCCGATGATGAACTCGACCGCGGTCCGCACCTTGGCCAGCTCGACATTCATGTTCTCGAGCACGCGCGCCGCGACCCCCTCGCCCTCGCGCACGAGCCCGAGGAGGAGGTGTTCCGTCCCGATGTAGTTGTGGTTGAACCGCTGCGCCTCGTCCTGCGCGAGCGTCAGGACCTTGCGTGCGCGATCCGTGAACTTGTCGAAACGATCCATGCAGCCGAGCTCGTTCTCCCAGGTCGCGGGGCGACCGTCGGGCCATGCTAGCACCCTCTCCCAGGCAGGGCCCGGCACGATACCCGGGAATCGAACGACCCGCCGGGGACCGGCGGGTCGTGGTCAGGATCGCAGGATCGGGGCCCGGCCCGGGCAGTCAGGCCGGCTCGGCTTCCTTCTCGGCCTCGGCGGGCTCGGCCTCGGCGACGGCCTCGGGCTCGGCCTCGGCGACGGCCTCGGGCTCGGCCTCGGCGACCGGCTCGACCGGGGCCTCGACCTCCTCGACGACCGGCTCGGGCTCGGCGACCGGCTCGGGCTCGGCGACCGGCTCGGGCTCGGCGACCGGCTCGGTGGCGGGCGCCTCTGCCTCCGGCTCGGGTTCGGCGACGGGCTCCGGCGCTGCGACCGGCTCCGGCTCGGTGGTCGTCTCCGGCTGGACCGCGGCCTCGACGGTCTCGGCGACCGGCTCGGGTGCGGTGACCAGCCCAGGCTCGGGCTCGACGACCGGCTCGGCTGCAGCGACCGCCTCGGGGGCGGACGCCGGCTCGGCCCCGGGCTCAGCGGCAGCCTC
>MGOE01000015.1:0-4098 GCA_001797035.1 Chloroflexi bacterium RBG_16_72_14 | reverse complement strand
GCACCTTGGCGAACGCCGCGGCGAGGGTCGTGTCGATCCCGCCCTCGGGCTCGGACAGCGTGTCCGACGGCGCGTAGCCGCGTTCGGGGCGATCACGGCGGTCACGCCGCTCGCGCCGCTCGCCGCCACCCATCGCCGGGGCAACCCCGGGCTCGGGCATCTGGCGCACCGGCGGCTCCTCGGCCTGCTTGAGGCTGAGCCCCAGGCGATGCCGCTCGGAGTCGAGGCTGATGATCTTGAGCTTGAGGACCTGGCCCTCGTGCACCACGTCGCCCGGGTGCGCGACGCGCTGGTGCGACAGCTCGCTGATGTGAATGAGGCCCTCCAGGCCCTCGCGGACCCGGACGAACGCCCCGAAGTTGACGAGCTTGGTGACCGTGCCGTCGATGACGTCGCCGACCTTGAAGTCCGCGACCGTCGACTCCCACGGATCGGGCTGGAGCCGGCGGATCGAGAGGCTGATCCGGCCGCGCTCGTGATTGATGTCGATGACCTCGGCCTCGACCTCGTCGCCCACCTTGTAGCCGGACTCGGGGTTGTTGACCTTGTTCCACGAGAGCTCGCTCTTGTGGACGAGGCCGTCGATGCCACCGAGGTCGATGAAGATGCCGAACGGCGCGATCGAGCGGACGTTGCCCTTGACCTTCTGGCTGACCTGGAGGCTGCTGAACAGCTCGTCCCGCTTCTCGCGGCGCTCCTCGTAGAGGGCGACCTTCTCGGACAGGATCAGGCGGTTCGCCTTTCGGTTGACCTCGAGGATCTTGAGCCGGAGCTTGCGGCCGATGTACGGCTGGAGCTTCTCGGCGATCTCCTGGGCGGCGTCGCGCGGCTGCTCGTTCTGCGGCCGACGCGGGAAGTCCACGATCTGGCTGATCGGCACGAAGCCGCGGATGCCGCAGTCGACGATCAGGCCGCCCTTGTTGTGGTCGATGACCGGGGCGTCGATGATGATCCCAGCCTCGAACTGCTCCTGCATCGCGCGCCACTTGCGCTCGAGGCCGGCGCGGCGGAGCGAGAGCACCACATGGCCCTCGGGTGACTCCGGCTGGAGCACGTACACGAGGACGGTGTCGCCGATGCTGAGCTGTGGCTGCGTCTCCGCGTGGCGCCCGTAGAGCTCGCGGTTGCTGACCACGCCCTCGGACTTCGCGCCGATGTCGACCAGGATCTCGTCCTTGTCGATCCGCACGACGGTGCCCTCGACGACGTCGCCGTGCTTGAAGCTCTTGATGTCCGAGTCCTGCTCCGCGAGCAGCTCCTCCATCGTGGTCGGCTCCGGGCCGGCGGGCCGCGCCGCCGGCGCGGGTACCTCGTCCTCGGGCTCGATCTCCGCTGCGGGCGGGGCGTCCGCGGCCTCGTCCTCGATCTCCGCTGCGGGCGGGGCGTCCGCGGCCTCGTCCTCGATCTCCGCTGCGGGCGGGGCGGCTGTGGCCACGTCCTCGAAGGGAGCGCTCGGCTCCGGGCTGGTCTCGGGTGCGACGGGCTCGTCCGCGACGGCGGTCGCCGCGACGGTCTCCTCGGACGCCGGGGCATCGCTGGAGGCGACGGCCTCCGGCGCCGGCGCGGTCCCGTCCTGCTGCTCTTCGGTCAAGGTGATCCAGTCTCCTATCGTGGATTTCGCCCCAGGAATCACGAACGGCCGCGAGCCGCGCCCGGGGCCGTCTGGAGAGGGAGGATGGATCGTTGGTGACCTTGGCCGGCGGTCCGCTCCTTCGCGATGACGAGACCTGAACGTGCTCTTCAGCTGTCCGTGCCCGTTGGGGCGCGGGTGAGTCTAGCACGCAGCCATCCGCGGGTACAATCGCCAGCCGTGCCCGAGCTGCCCGATCTGGATGTCGTCGCCGACGCGCTGCACGCGGCCCTCGCGGGCCGGCCGGTCGCGTCCGCCAGGGCCGTCATGCCGCTGGCCGTCCGCGGCACGCCGGCCGAGCTCGAGGCGCTCGCCCGCCAGCGGGTCGCGCGCGTCGCGCGCACGGGCAAGTTCCTCGACCTGCAGCTGGAGCGGGACCGGGTCGTCGTCAACCCAATGCTGACCGGCCGGTTCCAGCTCGCCGGCCGGGGCGAGAAGGCGCCGTCGGGGGTCGCGGTGGAGCTTTCGTTCGGGCCCCGGGGAGGTGGGCCGCCGCCCGATGCGGCCCGCTGGACGACCGGCGCCGGTTGGCTCCCCGCGGATGGCGCCCCGGTTGTCGTGCGCTTTCGCGATCCGACGCAGATGGGGAAGGTCTACCTGCTCCCGGCGGGCGTGGAGCGGGTGATCCCGGGCATGGGCCCGGGCGAGATGGGCCCGGACGCGCTCGACCCGGCCCTGACGCTCGACGAGTGGCGTGCCCGGATCCGGAAGCACCCGGGCGAGCTCAAGAACCTCCTGCGCAACCAGGCGTTCGTGGCGGGGATCGGCAACGCGTACTCGGACGAGATCCTGCACGCGGCCCGGCTCCAGCCGTTCCGCAAGCGGTCCACGCTCGCGCCGGAGGAGGTCGACGAGCTGTACGTTGCGATGCGGGTGACCCTCGGCGACGCCGTCCGGCTCCTGCGCGAGCGGGTACCGCCGACCTTCGAGAAGCAGGTCCGTGACCACCTCGCGGTGCACAACCGCGGTGGCGAGGCCTGCCCGCGGTGCGGCTCCAGGATCACGCAGGTGACGGCCGGCGGCTTCCCGACCGGGTATTGCCGCAGCTGCCAGCGCTGAGCGCGGCGCCGGGTCGCGACCGACGCCTCAGGGGATCGCGAGCACCTGACCGGGGCGGATCAGGTTGCCGGTCAGCCCGTTGGCGGCCTTGATCGCCTTGACCGTGGTGCCGAACCTCGCCGCGATCCCGCTCAGCGTGTCGCCGGACCTGACGGTGTAGCGTCGGGCCGCCGGCGTCGCGGTGGCGACCGGCGACGGGCTGCTCGTGACGACCGGGCTGGTGGACGGGGAGACGTCGGCGGATGCCGTCGGCGTGGCCGTCGCGGTCGGGGCGGGCGAGGGGGTCAGCGCGACCGACGGAGACGCCCCGGCACCGGCACCGCTGGTGGAGGCGACGGGCGACGGGATGCCCGACGCCGGCGGTGCCGTCGTCCGGGCTACCACGAGGACGAGGAAGGCGAGAACCATGAGGCCGACCAGGAGTGCCTGGCCGCCCGTCCGCGCGGTGCCGCCGGGGAGGGAGACGAGCCCGCGGGTCGGCTCGAGGAGGATCGGTGCGCTGCGCGTGTCCGGCCACAGGTCTGCGCCCGTACCGGCGCCGTCCGGGCCGCCCGCGGCACTCGCCGCGCCTGCCGCGAGATAGGTGGTGCACGTCCCATGCATGGCGACGAGACACAGCGACCGCTGCTTCGCGACCCCGAGCGCCGCCGGAGGCGCCACGGCCCAGCAGCGGTGGTCCCGCGAGGCGTGCGCGCTGCGCGAAGCGCCCGAGGCATCGCGGAGGTACGGGCAGACCTCGGCCACCGCCGACACCGTGCGCCGCGCGATGGTCGTGGCGTGCGTCTCCGGGTCCGCGGGGTTCGGGTCGGCCGGTTCCTCGCCGGTGGCGGTCATCGCCCAGGAGGATACCCGCCAGCCACGCCAGACGTCGCGGGACACCCCGGCTTAACTGCAACAATCCCGGCGACGACCTATTTTCCCGAAAGGCTGCCCTCTCAGTATCTTCGGCGCTGGAGAGCTTAACTTCCGTGTTCGGGATGGGAACGGGTGTGGCCTCTCCGCTGGAGTCACCGGGATTGTCTGCATCTGGACGATGACGGCAGCGACCTGTGTCGCGGGTGCGACACGGGCGCCAGTCGAAGGATCACGATTCGCCTTGGAGACCCGATCTCCCGGCACGCTGACCCCTGGTCAGGTGCTGGTATAGAGGTCAAGCCCTCGACCATTAGTACGGCTCAGCTTCACCCCTCGCGGGGCTTCCACATGCCGCCTATCAAGCAGATGGTCTCTCTGCGGTCTTACCCGGTTAACCCGGTGGGGAACCTCATCTTGAGGCGAGCTTCGCACTTAGATGCTTTCAGCGCTTATCCCAACCGAACATAGCTACCCAGCGATGCCCCTGGCGGGACAACTGGCACACCAGCGGTTCGTCCACTCCGGTCCTCTCGTACTAGGAGCAGCTCCTCTCA
>MGOE01000014.1:3591-11036 GCA_001797035.1 Chloroflexi bacterium RBG_16_72_14 | reverse complement strand
GCCGCCACACCCGCCGCTGCCAGGAGGCGTTGAAGCCCTCGATCCCGTTCTGGAAGCCCAGCTCGACCGGTGGCGCGAAGACCGGGATGACGCCAGCCTCGAGGACGAACACGGGAACGGCGCCCAGGGAGTCCGGGTTCGCGTGGCTGCCGACGAAGCGGGTGTCGTTGTCGAACTGGACGTAGTCGGGCCGGCCCGTCCGCTCCCATCGCTCGGCGAGTGCCCGGCAGGCCAGCGCCGACGAGACCCCCGTCCCGACCCAGGCGTCAGGATCGCCGCCGTGGAGCGAGATCGCCGTCAGCACATCGGCATGGCCGCCCAGGACACGCAGGTCGACGATCACGTCGAACGCGTCCAGTTCGGCACGGCCCGCCGCGACCCTGGGCAGGTACCAGCCGGGCGGCGGTGCGGGCCGGCGCACCCGGCGATGCCGCTCCAGGAGCCCGGTCCGCTCGATGATCCGGGCGATCGTGCGAACCGAGGGGACGGCATCGTCGCCCACGAGGGTCATCGCCCGGTGGATGGCGACCGGCCCGTGGTCGCCCAGGTCGCCTGCCGCAAGGGCCACCCGCAGCTCCGCGACCCGGTCCTCGACGGCCGCTGATGTCCGGCGGGTCCGGCGTGGCGCGCTGGAGCGGTTGGTCCAGTCGATCACCCCGGTGTCGGCGTCGGCCACCCGGGCCAGGGCCCGCTGGACGGTCCCGAGTCCCACGCCGAACCGCGCGGCGACGGCCCGCTGGCTGGTTCCGTCGCGGACCGCCTCAAAGATCAGGCGCCGTCGCTCAGCGACCTCCAGCTCGGCACGCCCTTTTTCGCCATCATCACCCTCGTCAGGTCCGTTTTGGCAGCACCGTACCGGACCCGCAGGTATTGGCACTCGCCACTCGCCGGTGACCCGCAGGTATTGGCACTTCCCGCCCAGGACTCATGTTGAGCCAGTGGGTGCGGCAGGCGGCGCGGGCAGCGCGTGACAAGCCTCCGGGCAGGCGCGGCGAGCGGCCCGGGCAGCGCGTGGCAGGCGGCCCGGGCGGCCTGGACACACCCGGCGAGCGGATCGCTGACCCGGAACGCGGCGGGAGCCGGGGGCGCGTCGCACCTGCCTGCGAAACGGGCCGCCGCCCCGCACCCGGTAGACTTCGCGAATGTCCCGCTTCACCTACGGCGGCCAGGCCCTGATCGAGGGGATCATGATGCGCGGCCGCGACGCCATCGCGGTCGCCCTGCGCCACCCGGACGGCCGGATCGTGTTCGAGACCGAGCGCCTGGACTCCGGCTTTCACGGCAACCGGGTGTCGAAGTGGCCGTTCGTCCGCGGGCTGGTCGTCCTGTACGAGACGCTCATCGTCGGCACCCGCTGGCTGATCCGCTCGGCCGGCCTCCAGGCGGAGGAGGAGGGGGTCGAGATCGGCAGGGGCGCCGTGGCGCTGATGCTGGGCATCACCGCGGTCATCGGCATCGGCCTGTTCTTCCTGCTGCCGCTCGTCGTGGCCACGTTCACCGCCGGCAGCGTCGAGAACGACCTCGTCCAGCACTTCATCGAGGGCCTGGTCCGGGTGGTGATCTTCATCGGCTACCTGGCCGTGATCGCGAGGACCCCCGACATCGCCCGCGTGTTCCAGTACCACGGCGCGGAGCACATGACGATCCACGCGCTCGAGCACGACGAGCCGCTGCGCCCCGACCACATCCGCAGGCACCCCACCGCGCATCCCCGCTGCGGCACGGAGTTCCTGGTGGTCGTGATCCTGATCTCGATCCTCGCGTTCAGCCTCGTGGGCCGCCAGTCGCCGCTGGTGATGGTGGGCAGCCGGATCCTGCTCATCCCGGTGATCGCGGCCGTCGGGTACGAGCTGCTGCGCCTGGGTGCGCGCCACCGGAGCAACCCGATCGTCCGCGTGATCATGTGGCCCGGCATCCTGGTCCAGATGATCACCACCAAGCAGCCGACCGACGACATGATCGAGGTCGCGATCGTCGCCATGGAGGAGGCGCTCCGCGCCGACGGTGCGGAGGTCCCCGCGGGCGGCCTCGACCTCGAGCGATCGGCCATGCCCCGACCCGGCGAGACCGCCGCGGACGTGCGGGCAACGATGGCGGCGACCGCGGCCGAGGGCGAGGTCATCGCGCCCGTGTCGGCGGATCCGCCGTTCCCCGGCTGAGAGCACGGCAGCCGGAAGACCATGTCCGAGATCGACACCCTCGACGCGAAGCTCGCCGGTGTTGCTCGCCAGTACGACGAGGTCTCCGAGCAGCTGGCGAGCCCCGAGGTCCACGCGGACCCGGCGCAGCTCCGGACGCTCGGCCGCGAGCTGGCGCGCCTGGAGCCGGTCGTGGCCGCGTACCGGGAGCTGGGCGACGTGCGCGAGCAGCTCGCGGGCGCCCGCCAGATGCGCGACGCGGAGCACGACGAGGCCATGAAGGACCTCGCGCGGGACGAGATCGCGGAGCTCGAGGCCCGCGAGACGCGCCTCGTCGAGGACCTCAAGGTCGCGCTCCTCCCTCGGGATCCCAACGACGACCGCAACATCATCGTCGAGATCCGGGCCGGCGCCGGCGGCGAGGAGGCGGCCCTGTTCGCCGCCGAGCTGCTGCGGATGTACACGCGCTACGCGCAGGAGCACCGCTTCCACACCGACCTGATGAGCCTCAACGAGACCGGGATCGGCGGCATCAAGGAGGCGATCCTCGAGGTCGCCGGTGACGGCGCCTACAGCCGGCTCAAGTTCGAGGGCGGCGTCCACCGCGTCCAGCGCGTCCCGTCGACCGAGTCCAGCGGCCGGATCCACACCAGCACGGCCACGGTCATCGTGCTGCCCGAGGCGGACGCCGTCGAGGTCGACATCGACGAGGAGAAGGACATCCGGATCGACGTCAAGCGGAGCTCCGGCCCCGGCGGCCAGTCGGTCAACACCACCGACTCCGCGGTCCGTGTCACGCACCTTGAGACCGGCCTCGTGGTCGAGATCCAGGACGAGAAGAGCCAGCACAAGAACAAGGCCAAGGCGCTGGCCGTCCTGCGGAGCCGCCTGTACGACCTCGAGCTCGCGAAGCAGCGCGAGGCGCAGAGCGCGGAGCGCCGGCTGATGGTCGGTGGCGGCGAGCGCTCGGAGAAGATCCGCACCTACAACTTCCCCGACAACCGCGTGACCGACCACCGGATCGGGGTCACCATCCACAACGTGCCCGGGGTCCTCGAGGGCCAGCTGGACCCGCTGATCGACGCGCTCGTCATGGCAGACCAGGCGGACCGCCTGCGCAACCTCACGGAGGCCGACGATGGCCGTGAAGCCGGCGCCCTCGCCCGGGCCTGACACGCGGTTCCTGGAGCCCGTCGTCCGCCCGATCGTGAAGGCGACCGACCTCGGCAACGTCCAGGTCCTCAAGCAGGGGAACCAGTACCTGCTGACCGACCAGTTCGGTGACGTCCACCCGGACGCCCGGGGCCTCGGGCTGTACCACGGCGACACGCGCCGCCTGTCGTGCTCGATTCTGCGCGTCGGCGGCGAGCGGCCGGTCCTGCTCCAGGGCTCGGCCGGCGGCAACTACCGCGGCTCGATCCAGCTCACCAACCCGCGCATGGAGCGCAATCCCCGGGACAAGGTCCGGCCCGAGGAGGCGCTCGAGACCCAGAAGGTGGGGATCGGGCGACACCGGACGCTGACCGGCGAGGTGCTCGAGGAGCGGGTGCGCCTCGTCAACTACGCCGAAGCCGAGGAGGATGTCTCGCTCGAGCTGGAGCTGGCGGCGGACGCGGCCGACATCTTCGAGGTCCGTGGCTGGACCCGCCCCGAGCGTGGCCTCCAGCTGCCGATCGCGCTCCGGCCGGACCGCGTGACGTTCCGCTACGACGGCCTCGACCGGATGCGGCGGGCCACCCACGTGCGGTTCACGGAGCCGGCCGGCGAGGCAGGGCCGGTCGATCCCGAGGCGGCCGGCTCGGCCAACGCCGGCTGGATCCGGCTGGCCTGGACGTGGCACCTGGCGCCCGGCGAGGCGCGCGAGCTGGGCTGGGTCGTGTGGACGACGGACGAGCCGCTGCCCGCGGTCGTGCCCACCGCATCGGGCGTCGAGCCCGACGACGTCCTGTTCCCGCCGCCGCCCCGCGTGGCAGACGACGCGGTCGCGGCCTCATACCACGCGTGGAGCCGCGGGATTGCCGAGCTGCGCACGGACAACGAGCTGTTCAACCTCGCGATCAGCCGCTCGGCGGGCGACCTCCGGCTGCTGCTCAACGACGGCCCGGGGCCCGGCGAGCGCTATCTCGCCGCCGGGGTGCCCTGGTTCGCGACGCTGTTCGGGCGGGACTCGATCCTCGCCTCGCTCCAGGCGCTGTGCGTGCGCCCCCAGCTGGCGGTCGAGACCCTGGAGGTGCTGGCCGCGCTCCAGGCCACGGACGAGGACCCGGCACGGGACGCGGAGCCCGGCAAGATCCTCCACGAGCTGCGGACCGGCGAGATGGCCCGCGACGGCGAGATCCCCCACCGTCCCTACTACGGCTCGGTGGACTCGACGCCCCTGTGGCTGATCCTGCTCGGCGCGACCTTCGACTGGACCGGGGACCGGGAGCTCGTGGACCGGCTGTGGCCGAACGCGCTGCGCGCCCTCGAGTGGATCGACCGCTACGGCGACCGCGACGGCGACGGGTTCGTCGAGTACGGCCGCCGCACCCCGGGCGGCCTCGTGAACCAGGGCTGGAAGGACTCCCACGACGCGATCCGTGACCGGCGCGGCGCGCTCGCCCAGGCCCCGATCTCGCTGGTCGAGGTCCAGGGCTACGTGTTCGACGCCAAGCGGCGGATGGCGGCCCTCGCCCGGACCCGCGGCGAGGCGGACCTTGCCGTGCGCCTGGACGCGGAGGCCGATGCGCTCCGCGGCCGCTTCGAGGACGCCTTCTGGATCGACGACCTGGGCTACTACGCGATGGCCCTCGACGGCGCGAAGCGGCCCGCGGACGCGATCGGGTCGAACGCCGGCCACTGCCTGTGGTCGGGGATCGTCTCGGCCGACCGGGCGGCCCGCGTCGCTGAGCGGGTCATGGCGCCGGACATGTTCTCCGGCTGGGGGATCCGCACCTACGCCTCGGGCCAGGTGGGGTACAACCCGATCGGCTACCACATGGGCTCCGTCTGGCCCCACGACGTGTCGTTGATTGCCGCCGGCCTCAAGCGCTACGGCCACCACGAGCAGGCCAACCGCCTGGTGGGGCGCGTGTTCGAGGCCACGCAGCACTTCGCGGACTACCGGCTGCCGGAGCTGTTCTGCGGGTTTGATCGGGACGTCTCGCCGGTCCCCGTCCCGTACCCGGTCGCGTGCTCGCCGCAGGCCTGGGCCGCCGGGTCGATGTTCCTGTTCCTGGAGACGATGCTGGGTCTTCGCCCGCACGCTGACCGTGGCGAGCTTGAGCTGACCCGGCCGGCATTGCCCGAATGGCTGGGCAAGGTCACCGTCACCAACCTGCGGGTGGGCGCGGGGACCGTGGACCTGCTGTTCCACCGGTGGCGCGGCGGCACGTCCGCGGAGGTCCTGCGCAAGAGCGACGACCTCGACGTGACGATCCGGATCTGACCGCGATGCCGGGGATGCCGGGCGACGCCCTCACGGTCTCGGAGCTGGTACGGCTGGCCGCCGCCCGTCTGGAGGCGTCGGGCTCGGGGTCGCCGAGGCTGGACGCGGAGCTGCTCCTCGGCCAGGCGCTGGGGACCGACCGGATCGGCGTGCTGGCCCACGCGGGCGCGCCGGTGGGCACGGGCGCGCTCGAGGTGTTCGAGGCGCTCCTCGTTCGCCGCGAGCGCGGTGAGCCGGTGGCGTACATCCGCGGCTTCCGCGAGTTCCACGGGCTGGCCTTCGGGACGGACGCCCGGGCGCTCATCCCGCGACCCGAGACGGAGCTGCTGGTGGACGCGGCACTCGCCGAGGTCGTGCGGCGCCTGACGACCGCGCCACGGCCGCCCGGGACGCCCGCGCTGCGGGTCGCCGACGTCGGGACGGGGACGGGGGCGATCGCCGTCAGCCTGATCGTGGGCCTCCGGCGGCGGAAGATGGACGAGGCGGCCCTCGTGATCGCGGTGGACTCGTCCGAGGACGCCCTCCAGCTGGCCCGCGAGAACGCCGTCGGGCACGGGGTGGCCGACCGGATCGTGTTCGTGGCGGCGGACCTGTTCCCGCACCACGTCGAGCCGACGTACGCGCTCGTGTGCGCAAACCTGCCCTACGTGCCCACCGCGGAGCTTGAGCAGCTGGCGCCGGAGCTCGCGTTCGAGCCTCGGCAGGCGCTCGACGGTGGCCCGGACGGGCTGGACGTCGTGCGCCGCCTGCTCGAGCGGCTGCCGGAGGCGCTCGCGCCCGACGGGATCGCGCTGCTGGAGATCGGCGCTGACCAGGGCGAGGCGATCGTCCGCGAGGTTTCGGCGCGGCTGCCGGGCTGGCGCTGCACCGTGGCACCGGACCTCGCGGGACGGGCGCGGCTGGCCCGGATCGAGCGCCACGCGTGAGGGATCATCGCCCGGCGGCCCGGCCCGAGGCCGCGTTCCCCATCCGCATGATCGCGCTGGACATCGACGGCACGCTCGTCGGCCAGGATTTCCGCCTGTCCGGCCGTACCCACGACGCGATCGCCGAGGCGGTCCGGCGCGGCGTCCGCGTGTCGCTGGCCACCGGCCGGATGGCCAGCTCGGCCGCCGTGTACGCCAACATGCTCGGGCTCGAGGAGCCGATCATCGCCCACCAGGGCGCCGTGGTCCGCGAGATCTCGAAGCGCCGCCGGACGACGGAGTCGCCGGTGCCCGACGGCCCCCACCCGATGCCCTGGCGCGGCCGCGTCGGGCGGCTGCTGCACCACGAGGCGATGCCCGCGGCCGCCGTGCGCGACGCAATCGAGTGGTGCCGCGCCCATGGCGTGAACCCGCACGTCAACCACCTCGAGCACATCGTCGTGTGGCGCGACGACCCGAGCTTCGAGGATTACTCGGGGTACCTGGGGCCCGACGCGGAGATCGTCCCCGACCTGGTGGCGGCGATCAGCCGGCCGATGAGCAAGGTGATCGCGGTGGGGGAGCCGCCGAGGCCGATGGAGCTGCTCGCCGAGGCACGCGCGGCGTTCGCGGGCCGCGCGGACGTGACGGTGTCGCACCCGCGGTTCATCGAGTTCGTGGCGCCGGGGGTGTCGAAGGGTCGGGCGGTGGCCTGGCTGGCGCACCGGGCAGGGGTGCCCATGAGCCAGGTGATGACGATCGGCGACGCGCTCAACGACCTGGAGATGATCACCGACGCGGGGCACGGGGCGGCGATGGCGACCGCGCCCGCGGAGGTCCGCGCCGCCGCGCGGTACGTGACGGCGCCCGTGGACGAGGACGGCGCGGCCTCGCTGATCGAGGCCCTGGTGCTGACGTCTCCCGGGCGGGCGGCCCGGAACGCGTGGCGGCTGGCCGTCCCGATGAGCCACTTCC
>MGOE01000014.1:3241-3582 GCA_001797035.1 Chloroflexi bacterium RBG_16_72_14 | reverse complement strand
CCGCCGCGCGCCGGCCGCCCGTGCTGCCCGACGGCGAGGCCGCGCGCGCCGAGGCGGTGGCGCGGCTGCGGGCCGGGGACATCGTCGCGCTCCCGACGGACACCGTGTACGGGATCGCCGTGGACCTCGCGCTGCCCGACGCCATCGAGCGGCTGTTCGCCGCCAAGCGCCGCCCGCCCGAGAAGGCGGTCGCGTTGCTCCTCGCCGACGCCGCCCAGGCGGAGATGCTCGGGATCGTCGGGCCGGCGGCGCGCGTGCTGGCGGCCCGGTTCTGGCCGGGCGGGATGACCCTCGTGCTGCCGCGGCGGCCGGAGGCACGGCTCCCGGACGTGCTCGCCGCG
>MGOE01000014.1:2903-3223 GCA_001797035.1 Chloroflexi bacterium RBG_16_72_14 | reverse complement strand
GGCCTGCGGGTACCCGATCACCCGGCGCCACGGGCGCTGGCGGCCGCGCTGGGGCCGCTGCCGACGACATCCGCGAACCTGTCCGGCCAGCCCGACGCCCGGGACGCCGCCGAGATCGCCGCCACCCTGGGCGACGCGATCGCGCTGGTCATCGACGGCGGGCCGATCCACGGCGGGCCCGGGTCCACGGTGGTGGACTGCACGGTCGAGCGCCCTCGCGTCCTGCGCAGCGGGGCGATCCCGCCGGCGCGGATCGCCGCGGAGCTCGAGGCCGCGGGGATCGCCCACGACATCGGGCGCTGACCCGCGCTCCGGCGCGC
>MGOE01000014.1:356-2851 GCA_001797035.1 Chloroflexi bacterium RBG_16_72_14 | reverse complement strand
GGAAGATAGGACACGCCCCGAGCCCGCGTCCCCAGACCCGCCAGGAGGTCCGCCGTGTCCGACACCGCCGTCACGCCCGACGCCGCGGTCTCACCCGCCGCGTGGGCGCCGATCGCCGAGGTGGACCCGGAGATCTGGTCGGCGATGGAGGCGGAGCGGCACCGCCAGTCGGACAAGATCGAGCTGATCGCGAGCGAGAACTACGTCTACGCGGCGGTCCTCGAGGCCCAGGGCTCCTGGCTCACCAACAAGTACGCCGAGGGGCTGCCGGGAAGGCGCTACTACGGCGGCTGCGAGCACGTGGACGTCGCGGAGAACCTCGCCCGCGAGCGCGCCCTCGCCCTGTTCCCCGGCGCGGATCACGTGAACGTCCAGCCCCACTCGGGCGCCCAGGCGAACATGGCCGCCTACTTCGCGGTCCTCCGCCCCGGCGACCGCATCCTGGGCATGAGCCTCGCCCACGGCGGGCACCTGACGCATGGCTCGCCGGTCAACTTCTCGGGACGCCTGTACGAGGTCTACGCCTACGGCGTCACCCGCGACGACGAGCGCATCGACTACGATGCTCTCGAGGCACAGGCGAAGGAGGTCCGCCCCAAGGTCGTCGTGGCCGGCGCCTCGGCGTACCCGCGAACCTGGGACTTCGAGCGCATGGCCGCCATCGCCCACGGCGTGGGGGCGCTGCTGTTCGTGGACATGGCGCACTTCGCCGGCCTCGTCGCCGCCGGCCTGCACCCCAGCCCGTTCCCGCACGCGGACCTCGTGACCACGACGACCCACAAGACGCTCCGCGGCCCGCGCGGGGGCCTCCTGTTCGGCCGCGCGGACCTCCCCGACGGCATCGACCGGGCGGACTTCCCCGCGCTGGGCAGGAACACGCTCGCCCGGGCCGTCGACAAGTCCGTGTTCCCCGGCGTCCAGGGCGGCCCGCTGATGCACGTGATCGCTGCCAAGGCCGTGGCCTTGCGGCTGGCCGCAGGCGGAGACTTCCGGCGCGACCAGGCCCGCACCATCGAGAACGCCCGCGTCCTCGCGGAGACGGTCGCCGACGCGGGCGCCCGGCTCGTCAGCGGCGGCACGGACAACCATCTCGCGCTCGTGGACGTGACGCCGCTGGGTGTCACGGGTCGCGAGGCCGAGACGCTCCTCGACGACGTCGGGATCACCGTCAACAAGAACGCGATCCCGTTCGACACCAACCCGCCCAACATCGCGTCCGGGATCCGGATCGGCACGCCGGCCACCACGACCCGGGGCATGGGTCCGGATGAGATGCGCGTGATCGGCCGCTGGATCGTGGACGCGATCCGCGACCGCGACGACGCCGCGGTCCATGCCCGCATCGCCGGCGAGGTGCGCGAGCTGGTCGCCCGGTTCCCCGTGCCGGGCCTGCCGCGCGACCGGGCCTGAGCCTGCGCCGATGCGGCTGATCGCGACCTTCGGCGAGGTCATCCCGATCCTCGCCGCGGCGTTCATCACCGCCGCAGGTCTCGCGCTGGTCATCACGCCGCTTGTCCAGCGCCTGTCGATCCGGATGGGCAACGTCGACCTGCCGAACCACCGCCGGGTCAACCGGGCGCCGGTGCCGCGTGGCGGGGGCCTGGCCGTGGCCACGGCGTTCCTCGCGGTCGCGGTGGGCGTGATCGTCATCAACGACCGGTTCGATGTCGTGCCCATCCCGCGCGCCCTCGAGCCGTCCGACCTCGTCGGCCTCCTGCTCGGCGGCGCCGTGGCCACGCTCCTCGGCGCGCTCGACGACACCCTCCAGCTGCGCGCCCGCTGGCAGCTGCTCGGGCAACTCGCCCTCGGCGCGATGGCGGTGGCCTTCGGGATCACGGTCGCACTGATCGCCAACCCGTTCGGCCCGGGCAGCATCTCGCTCACCGGTCCGTTCGCGGTCGGGTTCACGGTGCTGTGGATCGTGGGCATGATCAACAGCATCAACTTCATCGACGGGCTCGACGGCCTGTCATCGGGCATCGCCCTGATCGCCGCCGCGACGCTCGGCCTGATCTCGCTGACGACGGCGGTCGCCCAGCCGTTCATCGGGATCCTGTGCTTCGCCCTGGCCGGGTCGCTGCTCGGGTTCCTGCGCTGGAACTTCCACCCGGCCACGATCTTCATCGGCACCAGCGGTGTCATGTTCGTGGGCTACACGCTCGCGGTGCTCGCGATCCTGGGCACGGCGAAGGTGGCGATCGCGCTGCTCGTGCTTGGCGTGCCGATCATCGACACCTTCTGGATCATCGTCCGGCGCCTGGCCAGCGGCCACTCCCCGTTCACGCCCGACCGCGGGCACATCCACCACCGGCTGCTGGACCTTGGCCTCTCGCACAGCCAGACCGTGCTCGTGATCTACGGCCTGTGCACCGGCCTGGCGGCCCTGTCGTTCCTGTTGTCCGGGACCGGGCAGGTGTACGCGTTCCTCGGGCTGGTCGTGCTGTCGGGGCTGATCCTGTTCCTGCTCACCCGGGCCGAGACGTCCGACGCACTCG
>MGOE01000014.1:0-304 GCA_001797035.1 Chloroflexi bacterium RBG_16_72_14 | reverse complement strand
CGGATGGGCGGTCCACGCCTTGACCGCCCACGGCGCGCGACGCCCTCGAACGCCGGCGAGTGCCCGCATGACGGGCACCTGTCAGCTGGCGGCGCGGGGACCCGTCCGTGCCGCGGACCGGGTCGCCGGGGAAACGGGCCGTTGGGCATCGCGGCTCGAACGGGGTCCGGTGCTAGCATCCGGTCGCGTTCCCGATCGCCACCGCGCCTGAGGGCCCATGTCGCCCCTGCTCATCGCCGTCATCGTCATCGTCGCCCTGGTGATCGCCGGGGCGATCGTCGCGTTTCTGGTGCGTCGACGCACC
>MGOE01000013.1:9959-10089 GCA_001797035.1 Chloroflexi bacterium RBG_16_72_14 | reverse complement strand
ATCGAGCGCCACGAGACCTGGGTCGCGGAGCTGGACGGGGTGGTGGCGGCGTTCGCGGAGACGGCGGTCGAGCCCGACCGGATCACCCTGGTGGCGATCTACGCGGACCCGGCTACCCGCGGACTGGGGC
>MGOE01000013.1:8962-9920 GCA_001797035.1 Chloroflexi bacterium RBG_16_72_14 | reverse complement strand
CCGGCCTGCCGGTCGCCGCCGACGTGCTCGCCGGCAACCGCAAGGGCGAGGTGTTCTACGAGGCGCGGGGGTTCGAGCCGCGGGAGCTGGTGGAGGAGCAGCTGGGCGACGAGCTCGTCAGCGAGCGCCGCTGGTGGCTGTCGGCGGCCGCGGAACGGTGACGAGCGTCGACGGGCTCCGCCTCGAGTGGCGCGGCGCGTTCGACAACCGCGAGCTCAACGTGCTCCACGCGGAGGGCTTCGGCGGGCCGGTGCGCGACGACGACTGGGTCGCGCAGGTCGAGGGCCACAGCCTGGGCTGGGTCACGGCCCGCGATGCCGGCCGCCTGGTCGGCTTCGTGAACGTCGCCTGGGACGGCGGTGTGCACGCGTTCCTGCTCGACACCCTGGTCACCGGACCGTTCCGCGGGCGGGGGATCGGCGCGCGCCTGGTCGAGGCGGCGGTGGACGCGTCGAAGGCCGCCGGCTGCGAATGGCTG
This sequence comes from Chloroflexi bacterium RBG_16_72_14, assembly GCA_001797035.1. Taxonomy (GTDB): domain Bacteria; phylum Chloroflexota; class Limnocylindria; order Limnocylindrales; family CSP1-4; genus CAIXZV01. The sequence continues at coordinate 9,442 of MGOE01000013.1, read as the reverse complement.
CACGTCGACTGGGACGGCGCCCTCGCGGCGTTCTACCTGGACGCCTGCGGGTTCCGGCCGACCGAGGCGGGACTGATCCAACTCTGAGACCGCCGCGCGTGTGGCTCCCTGGCCGCGGCCGGTGGGACCGGCATCAACGCAGCGCCAGTCGCGACTCCCAGTCGGCGTGCCGGTGAGGCAGCAAAACGGCGCCGAGGGTCGTGGTCCGGGACCCTTCGGGCACGAACCATGCCTGGGAGTCCCGTATGTGCCTCGACGTGGGCCTTCCCGGCGTCCGGACACTCCCACGGGCCGAATTCGCGGCCTCGCAGGCACGCGCCGACTCGCCGCGCGGCCGCCGCGGCTCCGGCCGTGACCCGACCGCAGCGGCGAGGCCGTGGATCCGGGTCAGCGGCGCCGCGGGCGCTCGGCGTCGTCGACGATGGCCGCCCAGGGCGCGACGACCAGGATCGCCGCGAACGCGATCACGATCGGCTCGAA
>MGOE01000013.1:8248-8949 GCA_001797035.1 Chloroflexi bacterium RBG_16_72_14 | reverse complement strand
GCGCCCACACGGTGCCGATCACGACCGCCGTGTCGAGCCGCAAGCGCGAGCAGGACCGCCGGCCGCCGCCACGACGCCCTGGGCGGGACCGGGGGTCCCCCGCGTTCAGGCGCTTCGCGGCGACCCGTCGTGGTACCCGAGCGTTGCGAGACGGCCGCCCAGGAGCACGCGAAGCCAGCGCTCCGAGCCTCGCCCGATCGTCGAGCGCCACCGCTCGGCGGCGCCGGCGTCGAAGCCCTGCTCGCCGACCCGGCTGCCCTTCGACACCACCTCCTGGCGCAGGAGGGCCGGCTCCATCGGCACGCCGAGGAAGGCGCACAGGCCGGCGATGGTCGTCTCGGGGTCGCGGACGAGATCCTCGAATCGCACCATGCGGTACGCGTCCGGGTGGCGCCGCGAGAGGTCGCGATGGTGGCGCACGGCGCCGGCCCAGGCCACCTCGTGGAGCACGAACACCCGCATCAGCGGCGGCACGTGGACCAGCCAGCGGTACGGGACGCTCACCGGGTGCTCGATCCGCCGCCGCACCTCCGAGACGTAGACGGCCCGCGGATCGCGAACCATGTGGACGATCCGGCCCCCCGGATACCAGCCCAGGAGCGTGTCGGCCCAGCCCACGTGGGCCGGTGTCTTCTCACCCATGATCGCCTTGTGGCGCCGGTCGGCATATGCGCGCAGGAGCGTCGTGAACACGCCGCGCT
>MGOE01000013.1:8036-8161 GCA_001797035.1 Chloroflexi bacterium RBG_16_72_14 | reverse complement strand
CTTGCCGGCGTACACGAGCTCCACCAGCCGGCGGACGGCCGCGTCGTCCCGCAGGTCGCCGGCCCGTCGCAGGTAGACACGCGCGCCTTCCCAGGGCAGGAGATGACCGAGGAAGTGGTTCTCGG
>MGOE01000013.1:7933-8015 GCA_001797035.1 Chloroflexi bacterium RBG_16_72_14 | reverse complement strand
GGCTGTCGAGGATCTTGCGCATCAGCGTGGTGCCGCTGCGGCTGACGCCACGATGAACACGGCCTCGGCGGCCTCGGTGCCG
>MGOE01000013.1:6763-7840 GCA_001797035.1 Chloroflexi bacterium RBG_16_72_14 | reverse complement strand
ACGCCGGCGCCGCCCTATCCGAACAGCACCTCGACCGCCTCGGCGAAGACCGCCGTGTGGCGGTCCACGTCGGCCTCGGTGGTGGCGGGGGACATGAGCGCCATGTTGTGGAACGGCGTCATCAGCACGCCGCGGTTCATCGCCCACAGGTGGAGGAACCGTTCGAGGTCGGGGTCACCATTGGCCCACTGCTCCGACCCGTTGCGGGGCGGGTCGGGCATGAAGTGGTACTCCGCTCGGGCGCCTAGCCGCGTCACATGCCACGGGACGTCGTGGTCGCGCAGGACGCCGGCCACGCCGGCCTCCCAACGTGCGCCGAGCGGGATCATCCGCGCAAAGGCCTCGTCGGTGAGGACCTCGGTGAGGGTGGCGCGGACGGCGGCGAGCGTCAGGGCGTTGCCGGCGAGGGTCCCGCCGATGCCGCCGACATCGGAGTCCTCGCGCTCGATGGAGGCGTGGATCCGGTCGCCGACTTCCTCGGTGAAGCCGTACGCCCCGACCGGGATGCCGCCGCCGATCGTCTTGCCGATGGTCAGCATGTCCGGCACCAGGCCGTGGGCGCCCGTGTAGCCGCCCGGGCCGGCGCAGATGGTGTGCGTCTCGTCGTTGATCAGCAGCGTCCCGTGGCGGCGCGTCAGCTCGCGGACGCCCTCGTGGTAGCCGGGCTCGGGCAGCACGATGCCGACGTTGGTCAGCGCGGGCTCCATGAGCGCGGCCGCGACATCGCCGTGGGCGAGCTCGCGCTCGAAGGCGTCGAGGTCGTTGAACTCCACGACCCGGGTGGTCTCTGACGGCTCGACGGGAGCACCGATGTTGCCACGCCGCTTGACGACGGCGCCGTCGGGCCCGAGCCAGGCGAACGTCTCGTCCACCGAGCCGTGGTAGTTGTGGTTGTGGACGAGGATCTTCGGCCGGCCCGTGATGTGGCGGGCGAGGCGGATCGCGAACCGGTTGGCGTCCGTTGCGGTGAGCGTGAATTGCCAGTAGCGCGGGCCGAAGCGGCGCCGCAGCTCGTCGCCGGCGACGATCGCGTCCTCGGTCGGGAGCATGTGGGTGATGCCCCGGCGCAACTGGCGC
>MGOE01000013.1:5039-6732 GCA_001797035.1 Chloroflexi bacterium RBG_16_72_14 | reverse complement strand
GCCGTGGCCCGCCATGGCGCCGGTGTCGCCCAGGCAGAAGTCCACGTAATGGTGGCCGTCGACATCGGTGAAGGCGGCGCCATGGGCCTCCTCGACGAACAGCGGGTAGGGGCCGGCCCACTTGACCATCCAGTTCATCGGGACGCCGTCGAGGAGCGAGCCCTTCGCCCGCTCCCACAACGCGCGGGAGCGCGGGTTCGCCCGTTCGAAGGCCGCCATCTCGGCCGCCATCAGCCGCTCCATCCGGGAACGGTCGAAGGTCCTGCCGCCAGTCATCGGGTGCTGCTCCTTCCCGGCCCCTTGGCCCGCTCGCCGGTGTCGGCGACGATGATCGCCGGTTCGGAGGGAGCGCGTGGCAATGTCGCGCGGGACGCAGCGCGCGATCGCTGGCGGCGACGCGTCGTGCCCGGAGCCGCCGCGAACGGCGTTGACGATCGGCCGATGCGTACCAGGCTTAGCCGGCCGTATCTCCGGCTCCGATCGCGACGACGAGGCGTTCAGGACTCCCGCGGAGGTCGGTCGTAGCCGTGCCGATGCCTGACACGCATGGCCGACATCCCAATCACCGGCGGGCGAGCGCAGCACCACCGGAACTGGAGCTCACCAAGCCTGGTGCGCATACGACCGCGGTCCGGGCGCGGCAGGTGTCACGCGGCGGCGCGACGGTGTCGCGGCGGCGTGACGGTGTCGCGGCGTGAGGCCCCGCGGCGTGACGCGGGTTCAGTGCAGCTTGCGCGTGTAGCCGCAGATCTCGCAGAGGGCGGTGCCCGTGGCCTCGTTCACGACGAGGAACGACGTGCAGCCGTTGGTGTTGCAGTAGAGCCGGTTCGCGTTCACGACCCGACGGCGCATGCGGCGCATCGAGCTGGCGCGATACGCCACGGCATTCGTGGTGGCGCGGGAGAGCATGTGGTGCGTTGTTCCTTTCCCGGCACCCCTTCGTATCGGGATGAGGTGCCTTGCCGCTCCAACGGCCGGACATACGGTGGCCGGAGCGGCTTTCGATTTGGGCCCGGCGCGGCGGCGGTTGCGCGTGGTTGGCGTCAGCCTGGCGGCCGCGGTCAATCGGGCGATACCGGAGAAGCATCGGGGTCCGGGGCGTTCCTGTCAAATCGCCCGATCGGGGCAGGACGGCTGGGCCACGCTCCCCGGGGGTCGAGTCTCGGGCCGAGGGCCCACAGCCGGGCCGGGCCGAGTGCCCACAGCCGGGGCTGGCCGGGTCCGCACGAGGGGCTTGGCCGGGTCCGCACGAGGGGCTTGGCCGGGTCCGCACGAGCGTGTGCATCTGGGCGGGCATTCGCGCCCTGGACGCGGTCGCGTGTCAAGGTCCCGACCAGATTCGTGCATCCCGGCATACCGACGCGGCACGGCAATCGTCCGGGTGCGTCCGACTGTTCGGCAGGATGCACATCCGCGGCGGTCCCGGCGCCGGTGTGTAGAGGCAGATGCACACGGGTGCCGTGGATGTACGGCCGGTTGCACACCCGGCACAGCGGCCGGCCGGGGCCGCCCCAAGCGGTGCGGTGGATGTGCGCCGCGATGCACGCGGACGGCTCAGCGGCGTCCCCGAGGCAGCCGCCGCCGGAACCCCGCGGATCAGACCTCCGGCGGATACCCGGTGATCCGCCGGATCTCCGCGTACAGCGGCTTGAGCCGCTCGTACAGCCGCAGGTAGACGCCGCGGTACAGGTCC
>MGOE01000013.1:4277-4908 GCA_001797035.1 Chloroflexi bacterium RBG_16_72_14 | reverse complement strand
GCGTGTGCGGGCGCGAAGCGGGCAGCCCGAACACGTCGGCCGTGAGCTGGACCGCCGCGGGGCTCTGCGACCCGCCGCCCGACACCCGCAGCTCGCGGATCGGGACCTTCGTCCGTCTCACCGTCCGCTCGGCGCCCTCGCGCAGTGCGTACGCGAGGCCCTCGAGGATCGCCCGGTACAGGTGGGCCCGCGTGTGGACGTCCCCCCAGCCGATGACCGCGCCCTTCGCCTCCGGCCCCGGCACCCGGACGCCCGGTGACCAGTACGGCTGGAGCATCAGCCCCATCGAACCCGGCGGCGTCGTCGCCAGCAGCTCCTCGAACAGGGGCTCGGTGTCCACGCCCAGCGCCGCCGCGCGCGCCACCTCGGCCCCGCCGAACTCGCGCTTGAACCACTCGATCATCCAGTAGCCGCGCAGGACCTGAACCTCGAGGCTGTACGCGCCGGGCACCGCGGCCGGGTAGGGCGGCACGACCGGGATCACCTCGACGTAGCGACGATGGGTCGTGTTGATGGTTGCCGTCGTGCCGAGCGAGATGGCGCCGATGTGCGGGTCGAGCGCACCCGAGCCCAGGACTTCGCACGCCTTGTCGCCGGCCGCGGCGACCAGCGGCAGGCCCTCGGGGATGCC
>MGOE01000013.1:4050-4268 GCA_001797035.1 Chloroflexi bacterium RBG_16_72_14 | reverse complement strand
GGCAGCGGCGGCCGTGATCGTCCCCAGCACGCCGGCCGGCGGCACCAGCTCCGGCAGCCAGCCGCGCTCGACGGGGATCGCGAGCCACTTCCAGTCCGACGGCTTCGCCCACCGCAGGCCCCGGTAGTCGAACGGGACGTAGCCCACCTGCGAGGCGACGGAGTCCACGAACTCGCCCGTCAGCCGGTGGGTCAGGAACCCGGACAGGAGCAGGTAGC
>MGOE01000013.1:0-4031 GCA_001797035.1 Chloroflexi bacterium RBG_16_72_14 | reverse complement strand
GTCCGGCTCCTCGCGCGCCAGGACGTTCGCCTCCGCTTCGGCCATGAACGTCGCGACGGTCTCGGTCACGCGGGCGGCCCGGAACGCGAGCCCCCACCGGCCGCCCAGCCGTGGCAGGCCTTCGGCGCGGCAGCGGTCCAGCCAGACCATCGCGCGGCGGAGCGGCGTGCCGGCCTCGTCGGTGATCACCACGGTCCCCCGCTGGGTCGTGAGCGCGACGCCGGCGAGGGCGTCGCGCCGCCCCTCGGGCATCGACCACAGCTGCCGGCAGGCCTCGCCCAGCGAGCGCCAGTACAGCTCGGCGTCCTGCTCGCAGCAGCCGGGCGGACCCGGGGCGTATGGCTCGATGGGGACCTTCGCCCGGGCGAGCAGGTTGCCGGCCGGGTCGAACACCATCGCCCGGACGCTCTGGGTGCCGACGTCGAGCGCGAGGACCCGGTCCCCGGTCATCCGTGGCGGTCCGAGAGCAGGACGCCCGGGTTCATCAGGCCCTCGGGATCGAAGGTCCGGACCATGGCCTCCAGCGCGGCCATCCCGAGCGGGCCCTTCTCGGCGGCGAGATAGGGCGCGTGGTCGACCCCCACGCCGTGGTGGTGGCTGATCGTCGCGCCCTCGGCGGAGATCGTCTCGGAGGCCGCGCGCTTGATCGTCCGCCAGCGGTCCAGCGTCTCCTCCGGGCCGGCCGCCAGCCGGAACAGGAACGTCAGGTACAGGCTCGACCCGGACGGGTAGAGATGCGAGAGGTGCGTCAACACGTGGACGCGCTCGCCCCGCGGTGCCAGCGCCTGCTCGATGGTGGCCTCCAGGCGGGCCAGCAGCGCGGGCAGGCGCGTCCAGTCCGTCGCGGTCTCCAGGGTGTCGGCGCCATAGCCCGCGGCCCACAGCGCGTTGCGCAGGTACGGCGACCGGAACCGGGTCCGCGACCAGGTGGCCGCCAGCGCCGGGACTGGCACCGCCTTGAACGAGCGCAGGATCGATGCCGCCTCCGCCCGGGCGGCCTTGGCGACGCGGCGGCGCCCGGCGACCCCGACCAGCAGCAGCGCCCAGTCCGAGGGCACGCGTCTCGCGCGCAGGTACGCGGACAGGGCACGCATCTGCGACGGACGGTCGACGAAGGCGAGGAGCGTCCGGGTCTCGACCGGGGTGGACAGCCGCAGGATGTCGAGCACGGGTCGCGCACGGGCGACCGCGCGGACCGCCTCCTCACCGGCCGCCCAGCCGGGGAGCGCCCAGGCGTCGAGGCGATCGAGCTCCGGGAGGGGCATCGCCCGCAGGACGACGTCGGTCAGGATGCCCAGCCGGCCCTCGGAACCGAGCACCAGCTGGCGCAGGTCCGGCCCGGCGGCCGAAGCGGGGAAGGCCGGCATGTCCAGTGTCCCGGCCGGCGCCTCGAGCACGCCCCCGGCGAACAGCTGCTCGATGCGTCCGACCCCCTGGCTGCGCAGCCCGGAGCCGCGCGCCGCCACCCAGCCGCCGACCGTGGCCAGCTCCCAGGACTGGGGCTCGTGCCCGATCGCGAGGCCGCGCGCCGCCAGCGCCGTCGCCAGCGCCGGTCCCGTGGTGCCGCTGCCCACCGTCACGAGGCCGCTCCGCTCGTCCAGGTCGCGGATCCCGGCCAGGCTGCCGAGATCCACGGTGATCAGCGGGTCGGGCGACGGCCTCGTGGTCACGCCCCCGACGACGCTGGTCCCGCCGCCGTACGGGATCAGGCGGGCGCCGACCGTTCGCGCATGCTCGATGAGCTCGCGGACCTGGGCGCCGTCCACCGGCCGCGCCACGGCGTCGGGCACGGCGTCGAGGCGGCCCGCCCGCAGCGCTGTCCAGTCCGCGAACGACTGTCCCCGGGCGCGGCGGACACGGAGCTCAGGGTCGTGCGAGAGCAGGGGATGGGCGGCGAGCCGCGAAGGCGGGACGGCGGCCACGACGTCTGCCAGCGCCGCGTCGCCGACCGGTCTCGCCGGCCCGACCCGGGTCTCGAGAAACCGTCGGCCCTCGTCCCCCAGGCGCGTCTCGACGGCCTCGTCGCCCCAGCCGTTCCAGCGTCGCATGCGTCCATGGTGCCCCATCGACGCCGCGTGGGTCGCGTGCCGCCGCGGGTGCCCGCGGGGGGCCGTTCGGATGATCACGGGGTGAGTGGCGCGGAGTATGGTTCACGCATGAAGGGCGACCGGGTCGAGGTCGTGGTGGACACGGGCCACGGCACGCAGACGTTCGAGATCGTGGCCACGCGCGCCGGGCGGCGCCTGGAGGTCGCGACGGCGCGCGGGGTGGTGGAGGTCACCGAGGTCACCCGTGGCGGCACCCCGGTGCGGACGGGGCGGTTCATGGCCAGCCGGGTGGTGGCGCTCGTGGAGCACCCGGCGCTCGAGGGCGACGGGTCGCGGGTCGAGGTCGAGACGCGCCGCCGGATGACCTCCGCCGACGGCAGGGGCCGGCGGGGACGCGACACGATGGTGGGGCTGCCCCGGCGCTCTCCGGCGGACCAGCTGCCGCTCATCGGCGATGAGGCGCGCGGCCCGAGCATGCTCCACGAGATCGAGGCAGACACCGCGGACGACCTGGGGGAGACCTGATGGGCGCATTGTTCGAGTTCGGCGCGATCCTGGCGGCCGCCGTCGCCCTCGTGCTGGCGATGTTCGTCGCGGTCCGGGTCGTGGCTCGTGGCCTGTTCGGCCGCGATCGGCGCCTGGAGCGGGCGGTCGGCCTCGAGGTCCTCGACGCGCGGCTCGCCCGAGGCGAGATCACCCGCGAGGAGTACGAGCAGGCGAAGCGCGCGCTCGGCGCCTGAGCGCCTGGGGGCGGCTGGGCACGGCTGGGCGCCGGGTCCGCCGGCGCGTCGCGTCAGACCGGGGGCCAGGGCAGCGCCGGCCGGCGCGGATCGGGCTCGGGGAAAACGCCGGCCTCGAGCAGCCGGTCGATGCGGCGCGCCGTGGCCGTCACCTCGATCGGCGCGAGGAGCCCGCGCAGGGTCGCGCCCAGCGCGTCGTCCAGGCCGGCCCGGAGCGCACGCAGCACCTCCAGCTCTCCGGCGGCGAACGGCTCGCCGCGCCAGCTCCAGAGCACGGTACGGAGCTTGGGCACCGGCGAGAAGGTCACGCCATGGTCCACGCCGTACACGTGGCCGCCCGGCACCGGCAGCAGGTGGCCGGCCTTGCGGTCCGTGTTGTTGATCGCGGCGTCGAACACGGCGATCCGCCGCAGACGCGGGTCTGACTCCACGACCAGGCCAACCGGATCGACCGCGGGATCCGTCCGGATCCAGAGCTGGAGCATGCCCTCGCCGAAAGGCCCGTCGCGCAGGACGGTCGGCGGCACGATGTCCCAGCCCGTGGCCTGCGAGGCTTCGAAGGCCGCCACCTCGCGCCGCGCCAGCGTCCCGTCGGGGAAGTCCACGAGCGGCCGCTCGCCGACGACCGGCTTGTAGACGCAGGTCGCCACGATGTCCGCCGCGGCATCCCCGGCGGGTGACGGCCGCCGAAGCAGGCACAGGAGCGCGTTGTTGGACGAGGCGTAGAGGCGGCCCACGATCTCGAGCTCGCCGTCGCGCAGCAGGTCCAGCGCGTCGTCCACGGCCAGGACCGGCATCGGCAGGTCGAGGGCGTCGATCTCCCGTGCGTCGTCGACCTCGCCGCCGTCGTCGTCCTCGCCGTCGACCTCGATCGGCAGCGCCTCCTCGTCCACGGGCTGCTCGGCGTCCGTCAGTTCAGGAGGTGTCCGTTGCGGCGCGGGCACAGGTGACCCTGCGGATCGAGCGGCTGGCCGCACAGCGGACACGGCGGGCGGCCGGCCGAGAGCACGCGCACGGCCCGGGCCACGAACGCGCGAGCGGCGAGCGCCGTGATCCGGACCCGGAGGACGTCGGGGCCCTCCTCGTCGTCCTCGTCGGCCTCCTCCTCGTCCTCCTCGTCCGCCTCGACCTGTTCCTCGGCCTCGACGAGCACGAGGTCGTCGGCCGTGTCCCAGCCGAGGGTCAGCGTGCCGACCCGGAACGCCTCGTTGATCGGCTCGTCGAGGGGGCTCGCCTCGCCGGT
>MGOE01000012.1:19340-26909 GCA_001797035.1 Chloroflexi bacterium RBG_16_72_14 | reverse complement strand
CGACCAGCCGGGCGTTGGCCGCCGGGTCCGCCCCGCCCAGGGCCGCCGTCTTCGCCCGCCGCAGGCCCAGCTCCTCCGGGTCGACCCGCCGCAGGACGATCGCGTCCGCCGTGACGTCGTAGACCATGCCCGACCCGTCGAGCGGCAGCTCGTCCACCCCGGCCCCGTGCACGACGAGCGTCCGATCCGTCCCCAGCAGCCGGATCACCTCCGCGATCTTGGGTGCCGCGGCCTCATCCCCCACCCCGATCAGCGCGCGCCGCGCACCCGCCGGATTCGTCAGCGGCCCCAGCAGGTTGAACGCGGTCCGCACGCCGATCTCGCGACGCGTGGGGCCCGCGTGGCGCATGGCCGGGTGGTACGAGGGCGCGAACAGGAACGCGAATCCCAGCTCGCGGATCGAGCGGCCGGCCGACGCCGCGTCATGGTCGATCCGGATGCCCAGGGCATCGAGCACGTCCGCCGACCCCGACTTCGACGTGATCGCCCGGTTGCCGTGCTTGGCCACGGGGACGCCGCTCGCGGCCACGATCAGCGCCGCGGTCGTCGAGATGTTGAACGTCCCCGAGCCGTCTCCCCCGGTCCCGACGACGTCGATCGTCCCCTCGGGGGCGTCCACGCGGACGACGCGCTCGCGCATCGCGGACGCGAAGCCGGCCAGCTCCTCCACGGTCTCGCCGCGCATCCGGAGGCCCATGAGCAGCGCGGCCAGCTGCGAGGGTGTCGCCTCGCCGTCCATGACCGCGCCCATCGCGACGCGCGCCTCGTCGACCGTGAGGGTGCCGCCCTCGACGATCGTCGCCAGCGCGGCGCGGACCTGCTCGCTCATCGGGGGGCTCCGGTGACTTCGGCCGTCCCGGCGGCGGGCGCGGACACGTCATCCTCGGTCATTCCGCGTGTTGCGAACGATCCGGCAACCGCGTCGAGGCGGGACGCCTCCCCCTCCCCGGCGAGGCGCAGGAAGTTGGCGAGCAGGTGCGGCCCCGCGGGCGTGAGCACCGATTCCGGGTGGAACTGGACGCCTTCGATCGGCAGCGAGCGGTGCCGAAGCCCCATCACGACGCCGTCCTCGGGCGACGTCGCGGTCACGTACAGCTCCGCCGGCAGCGTGGCCGGGTCCACGCACAGCGAGTGGTACCGGGCGGCCGGGAACTCCGCCGGCATCCCCGAGAGCAGCCCCTCGCCGTCGTGTGACACCTCGGACGCCTCGCCGTGGACGAGCGTCGGCGCGCGGACGATCGCCGCCCCGTACGCCGCCGCCATCGACTGCATGCCCAGACACACGCCGAGGAGCGGGATCCGCCGCTCCGCCGCCACCTTGACCGCGTCCACCGACACGCCGGCGGTGTCCGGGTCGCCGGGCCCGGGCGAGATCACGATCCCGCGCAGGTCTGCATCGGGGTCCGCGGCCAGCGCCTCCACGTCGTCCCGGGTGAGCGCGTCGTTGCGCACCACGCGGACGTCCGCCCCCGCAGCCTGGAGCGCCTGGACGAGGTTGAACGTGAACGAGTCGTAGTTGTCGATGACGAGGATCACGACGCGGCCCCCTCCGCAGGGCTCGGGGTCGACGCGGGCTTCGGCGTGGCCGGCGCCGCCGCCAGCTCGATTGCCCGCTGCATCGCCTTCGCCTTGTGCTCGGTCTCCTCGAACTCCGACTCCGGCACGGACCTCGCCACGATCCCGGCGCCCGTGTGGACGTGCGCCTGGCCGCCTTTGAGGACCGCGGAGCGGATCGTGATCGCGGTGTCGAGGTTGCCGTCGTACCCGAGATAGCCCACGGCCCCACCGTACAGCCCCCGCTGCTCGCCCTCGGCGGCGGCGATCAGCTGCATCGCCCGGATCTTGGGCGCGCCGGTCAGCGTCCCGGCCGGGAACACGGCCCGCAGCGCGTCCAGTGCGTCCAGGTCCGAACGGAGCTTCGCCTCCACGTGGCTCACCAGGTGGAGCACGTGGCTGTACCGCTCCACCTCCATGTACTGGCTCGTGGTGACGGTACCGGGGCGGGCCACCCGCCCCAGGTCGTTGCGCCCGAGGTCCACGAGCATCACGTGTTCGGCGCGCTCCTTGGGGTCGCGGCGGAGCTCGTCGGCGAGGCGGTCGTCGTCGGCGGGGGTGGCGCCACGCGGACGCGTGCCGGCGATCGGGTGGGTGGTCATGCGATCGCCGACGACCTGGAGCAGGAGCTCCGGGCTCGCGCCGACGACCTCGAATGACGGCGTGCGGGTGAAGAACAGGTACGGCGAGGGGTTGACCCGGCGGAGGGCGCGGTACAGGCCGATGCCGTCGATCGGCTTGCCGTCCGGGCCCGCCGGGAGGTCGAACGACTGGCGGCGCGCGAGCACGACCTGGATCGCCTCACCGGCCGCGATCGCGTCCTTCGCGTGCTCAACGGCCGAGATGTAGGCGTCGCGCCCCAGCGAGGTCTCGACCTGGCCGAGCTCCGTCGCCGGGGGAGGCTCGGCATTCGAGCCCCCGTTGGACCTCGCATACGACAGCCCCAGCTCGGCCGCGCTGGGGGTCGCCGTCCGCTCCAGGGCCTCGAAGATCGCCCGCTCGGCGATCCGGTAGCGGCCTTCGAGGTCCGGCGCGTCCGTGTGCAGCGAGGCGATCGCCGACAGCTGGTGGCTGAGGTGGTCGAACACGATCACGAGGTCCGTCTCGATGAACGCGGCCAGCGGCACGCCCACCGGGTCCCGCTCCGGGCGAGGGACGGACGGCTCGAAAGTGGAGATCGCGTCGTAGGACAGGGCACCCACGGCGCCGCCGGTGAAGCGCGGCATCCCTTCGACCGGGACGACGCGGCGGCGGGGGACGAAGGCGCGCAGGGCCGCCAGCGGGTCCGGCACCTCGGTCTGGGTCACCGGCAGGTCCGGGGCGTAGTCCACGACGCCCACCGGGCGCGAGGTGGTCCGCGCGAGGCCGTCGCGGACCTCGAGCAGGCGCCGCGGCCCGATGCCCAGGAAGCTGTAGCGGCCCAGGCGCTCGCCGCCCTCGACCGATTCGAGCAGGTAGGCGGGCGTCACGCCGTCATCGAGGCGCAGGAAGGCGCCGATCGGCGTCTCCAGGTCCGCCGTCCGCGTCGCGCGCAGGAGGATGGTGTCGGCGGTGCCGGCGAGGCGCTTGGCTTCGGTCAGGCTCAGCGGGTCGGTCATTGGTCGCGGTCCTTGAGAATCAGAAACGACCTTCGTCTGCTTGGGACGAAAGGTCGTTGGGCCTTCCGCGGTGCCACCCTCGTTCGGCGGTGTGCCGCACTCTGACCGACGGATCTGGTGATCGATCGGCGCTGCCCGCTATCGCTGGCGCTCTGCGCCGGAGCCTACTGGTCGTCCGCGACAGTCACGCTCGTGATCGTCGCCCCGCGTTCGGTCCGGAGGCTCCCGGGTCCATTCGCCGCCGCCGCCATCCCGGCTTCCACCAGCCGCCGGGTCTCTGCAAAGGCGCTCGACGGGTACTCGTCCCGATCAAAGCCCGTGTTCAGTTGTGGCGGGAGTCTAGGCGGGGTCACCTCGGGGCGTCAAGGCAGGCGTTACCAGGTCCAGCCGGGCAGGGCCTCGATGGCGGACGCGTCGGCGGCATCGAGCGCGCCCGTGGCGTGCTTCGCGCGCACGTGGCCTACCCACTGGGCGAGCTCCTCGTGCGCGGTGGCAAGCGCCGCGTCATCCAGCGAGCCACCCGCCGACAAGTGGGCGGTGGCCGCCTCGAGGCCTTCTTCGACATACCAGTCGAAGGCCTCCCAGCCGCCGGTCGCGGTCTCGCGCACCAGCGCGTCGTCCCCGAAGCAGAACACCCAGTCCTCGTCGGGCTCCGCGGTGCGCATGATCAGGTGGCCGTCGGCGCGGGCGTGGCGGGACATGTGCCGGTTGGGGCTGTCGTCGCAGCACAGGGTCCGGCCGCAGGTCAGGCACTGGCGAAGGTGGACCCACGTATCCCCGATCTCGAGGCACGTCTCGCACCCGGACGCGGGCGGCGGGACGGGGCTGATGGCATCGGCGTGGACGCAGGGCCGGGACATGGGGCGCCTCGTGGATGCGACGGACCGGACGGTCGACGTGCGATTGATACCACGTCGTGGCTGCGGAGCACACGAGTGGGTCCGTGGCCGAGGGCTCCACCGGCTCCCGGGCCACCACGCGGATCCCGTGACTCAGGCATGTGTCAGCGAGTCGAATCGGCGTGCGTGGCCACGGCACGAAACCCGGGATTCGTGTCCTGGGTCCTGCGCCGGGGCCGCCTGGATGACTCGTGGCGGAGTCAACGTCGCGGCGCCAAGCGTGGAGTGACTCACCGCTGAGTCTCCGACGTCGTGGCCGCGCGCCAACCGCGATGCGGGCCTTCTACGCCGCCAGCGGGCGCCACGGGCAAGGATCGCGGTGGTGCCCGGGAGGGAGCTCGCGGGCTGATCGTTGCGTCGCGCGCTGCGCCGGGTGGCGGAGCGGGTGAGATTCGAACTCACGAGGGCTCGCACCCTTGCGGTTTTCAAGACCGCCGCCATCAACCACTCGGCCACCGCTCCGCGGCGAGGATAGCAGCGTGGATCGGGACCGTTGGCCGCGACGCTCGGCCCTTGGCGTCGCCGGCCGGGTGCGCGAGGCTGGAACGAGCCGAGCACCGTCGACCGTTACCGCATCGTGACCCGGACGCGGCGTGGCGGTGACCCGGCGGGGCCACGCTCGTGGAGTCGAGATCCATCGCAGGGGGGGGCCATGACCGCCATTGTCCGGGCGTCCCGTCCGCTCCTCGCCGCGCTCGTCGGCGTGGCGCTGCTGGCCTCGCTGGCCGCAACCGACGTATCCGCGGCCTCCTTCTCCGTCCGCCTCGAGGCCGGCCCGCACCCCGCCCTGACCTTCAGCTCGACCTGGCGGGTCACCGGCCGCAAGACCGTGACCTACACAGCACCCGCCACCGTCTCGGGCAGCCGGCGGGTCAATGTCCCTGACCGCGGCTGGCACCTGAAGGTGAGCGGCGGCGCGCTCGCCGGCTGGTGGGTCAAGGAGAACCGCGTCTCGTACGTGCCGGGAATCGTCGGCACCACGACCTGGAGCCCGGTCCGCCACCTGGCGCTGGGCGCCGGGCGCTGGGAGCTCTACCGGTTCACCTCGACCGGCGCGATGGCCCAGGCCGGGGGCCGGACGATCAGCGCCGCGACCACCGCCCACGTGGACCGCACCTCGGTCATCGACGGCCGCCGCTACGTGCGGATCGCCGGCGGCGCCTGGGCCGGCTGGTGGGTTCCCGGGTCCCTCGCCTCGCCCAACAGGATCACCTGCAGCGTGGGCTCGCCGCCCACCGGCACCACGGGCCGCAAGGTCAGCGCCGTGTCCTCCGCCACCGGCGAGATCGCGCTCACCTTCGACATGGGCGGCCGCCTGACACCCGCGCTCGACATCGTCCGGTTCCTGGAGCTTGAGCGCGCGTGCGCGACCATCTTCCCGACCGGCGCCGCGGCCCAGACCGAGATCGGCCGGCAGGTCATGGCCGAGATCAAGGCCCACCCCGAGCTGTTCGAGCTCGGCAACCACACCGTCCACCACTGCAACCTGCGCGACGGCGGCGGGGGCGCCGCGTGCCCGGCCACCAGGCCGTCAGCCGCGTTCGTGACCGCGGAGCTCCAGGACGCCGACGCGATCATCGCCGGGCTCGCCGGCCGCCACACGACCCCGTACTGGCGGCCGCCGTACGGCGCCGTGGACTCGACGCTCGTCGGCGTCGCCGCCACCGCCGGCTACCCGTACACGATCATGTGGTCCACGGACACGATCGACTGGCGCACGGTCGCGGACGGCGGCCCCACGGCGGCGCAGATCGCCGCCAAGGTCATCGCCAACCGCAAGGCCGGCGCGATCGTGCTGATGCACCTGGGCGGGTACCACACGCGCCAGGCGCTGCCCGCGGTGATCCACGGGCTGCGCGGCGCGGACTACACGCCGACATCGATCTCCGCGCTCTACCGGTAACGGTGTACGCGACGTTCGCGATCCCGGCGCGCGCCTCCGCTCCGGCTCCGGCGTGCCTCCCAGGCCATCGATCGGAGCCGAAGCACCTGCCCGTGCCTCGCCGGGTCGTCTTGGGGCCCGGATCCTTGCCCGCCTGGCAGGTGAACGGCGGGAAGGGCGCGCGTGGCACGCTTCGAGTGGAAAGCGTGGCCTCCCAGGCAGGGGAGCCGCCGGCTGCTCGATGACGAGCGTGCCGGCGTGGGGCTGCCTACTGCTCGATGACGACGGTGCCGGCGATCAGGTCGTGCCAGCCGCGGCGCCGCTTGTCCACGAAGATCCAGATGAACCCGATGTAGAACACCGCCGAGTTAACCCAGTAGCCGAGCAGGCGCAGCAGTGCAGCACCGCCTGAGATCGGGCCGCCGTCCGCGTCGCGAACGACGCGAATGTGGAACACCTTCATGCCCGGGGTCTGGCCGCCCTTCCACCAGAACCAGGGGAAGTACGCGATCGAGACGACGATGGCGATGAGGATCAGGAGCAGGAAGCCGCCCACGGCGCCGCCGCTGACATCCCCGTCGGCACTCGCCGTGCCGATGGCGAGGGCCGTGAACAGGAAGAAGATCAGGATGAACACGGCCGACAGGAGGATCGTGTCCACGATGTAGGCGAGCAGCCGGGCCCCGGGGCCGGCGAACCGGACGCCCGGCGCGGGGCCGGTGTCGGGCTCGGGCGCCTGCCAGCTCTGGGGCGGCGGGCTGTAGCCGGGCGGCGGGCTGTAGCTGGGCGGCGGCGTCTGCGCGGGGGGCGGCTGCTGCGGATCCATGGTGTCCCTCCCGAGACCTCGTCCGGACCGGCCGTCCCGTGAATCGGTGGCCCCTCAGGCCGGGGCCGGTCCTCCGCCAATCCTATCCGTGCCGAGGTAGGGCCGGAGGACCTCCGGCACCCGGACCGTTCCGTCCGGCTCCTGGTACGTCTCGAGGATCGCGGCCACGATCCGGGCCAGCGCGAGACCGGACCCGTTGAGCGTGTGCACGAGCTCGGGCTTCGCGCCCGGCGCCGGGCGGTAGCGGATCGCCATCCGGCGGGCCTGGTAGTCGCCGAAGTTGGAGCACGAGCTGACCTCCAGCCAGCGCTCCACGCCCGGCGCCCAGACCTCCAGGTCGTACTTCTTGCGCTGCACGAAGCCCATCTCGCCCGTGCTCATCAGCAGGACGCGGTACGGCAGGCCCAGGCGCTGGAGGAGGACCTCGGCGCGCTGGGTCATCCACTCCAGCGCCTCCGGGCTGTCCGCGGGCTTCTCGAACAGCACCATCTCGACCTTGTCGAACTGGTGGACCCGGAGGATGCCGCGGGTGTCCTTGCCGGCCGCCCCGGCCTCGCGCCGGAAGCAGGGCGTGTAGGCGGCGTAGCGGATGGGGAGCTGATCCGCGTCCAGGATCTCGTCACGGTGGAGGTTGGTGACCGGGACCTCGGCCGTGGGCACCAGGTACAGCTCGTCGCGGGTGACGACGTACATCTGGTCTTCCTTGTCCGGGATCTGGCCGGTGCCGCGCGCGGACGCCGGGTTCACGACCGCCGGCGGCCAGACCTCGGTGAACCCGTGCTCGGTGACGTGGACGTCGAGGAACCACGA
>MGOE01000012.1:19024-19315 GCA_001797035.1 Chloroflexi bacterium RBG_16_72_14 | reverse complement strand
AGCCGAGGCCCTTGTAGACCGGGAACCCCGAGCCCGCGACCTTGGCCCCCCGTGCGTTGTCGATGATGTCCAGGGCCTCGCCGATCTCCCAGTGCGGGCGGCGCTCCCAGGCGGCGCCGTCGGCCGTGGTTGCCCGGCGCGCCGCCGGCTCGCCCCGCGTCCGTACGGTGACGTTCGCCTCCTCACCGCCCACCGGGACCTCGGGGTCGGCCGGGTTCGGGATGCGCACCAGGAGGTCCTCGAGCTCGGCCTCGGCGGCGACCAGCTCCGCGTCGATGGCCTCGATGCGGA
>MGOE01000012.1:18156-18913 GCA_001797035.1 Chloroflexi bacterium RBG_16_72_14 | reverse complement strand
CGCCTGCTGGCGCTGTTGCGTTCGGCCTTGAGCGTGTCGGACTCGGCCTGGAGCCGGCGGCGCGTGGCATCCACCTCGAGCGCGCGGTCCACGATGGTCGGGTCCTCGCGCTTGTCGATGGCCCCCTGCCGGATTCGTTCCGGCTCCTCGCGGAGCCGCGCGATGCCGACGCTCATCGGGTCCGATGTCCTCCTTGCCGGCCTCGTGACGGGTCCGTCCCATGGTACCGGCCGACCGGCGGCGCGATGGCGGGCGGGCACCACCCGGGGATCGACGCTCCGGCGTCAACGGCGTTGCGCCGCCGGGACGCGCCCGCCGATTGGTGCCGTTCGGGACTTGCGGGTACAGCCCCCGGGTCGACGCTGAGGGCCGCTACGGGAGGCGTCGACGCGCGGTCCTCAGCCCAGGCCGCCTGGATCGCGCCGAGCCACTGGCGAGACCGGCCCGCTGCGGAGGAGGATCTGCAGCGATGGCAATCATCGCCCCCACGACGCCGGGCCTCGAGCTCGCGCGGCGATACCTCGAGGCCTTCAACAGCGCGGACTGGGAGACGTTCAAGTCGTGCCTGGCGCCGGAATCGGTCCACATCGAGCCCGGTGACATCGAGGCACATGGTCCGGACGCGACCGTCGAGGCCGTCAAGGTGTTCAGGACGGCCATGCCGGACCTCAACGGCACGATCGTCCGCGTCGTGCCGGGTCCCGACACGACGATGGCCGAGATCGTGTGGCGCGGCACGCACACGGGGCCGCTGGTG
>MGOE01000012.1:8019-18146 GCA_001797035.1 Chloroflexi bacterium RBG_16_72_14 | reverse complement strand
CGAATGCGAACACCTTGCAGGCGTGGGCCGTTACGGTCCACGCCTGCAAGGTGTTCGCCTTCGAGGGCGACCGGATCACGTACGGCCGCCACTACTGGGATCTGACGGAGCTGCTCGGAGCGATCGGGGCGCTGCCGACCCCCGGCTGACGCGCCGCGGGCGAGGCCCAGTCCCCGGGCTCAGGACGCGAGGCCGACCGGAGAGCCGGCCTCGCGCAGCCGGTCGATGACGAACGCCCGGTCGAGGCTGGCCAGCAGCCAGCCGGCGCGCGGCCCGTTGGGCCGGCCGAGGAACGCGAGGTAGAGGGCGTTGAACGCGGCCTTCGACTCCAGGCCGTTCGCCGCTGCGACGG
This sequence comes from Chloroflexi bacterium RBG_16_72_14, assembly GCA_001797035.1. Taxonomy (GTDB): domain Bacteria; phylum Chloroflexota; class Limnocylindria; order Limnocylindrales; family CSP1-4; genus CAIXZV01. The sequence continues at coordinate 17,794 of MGOE01000012.1, read as the reverse complement.
CGAAGATCGCCGCATGCCACGCCTCGCCGGTCGCGGGGGCGTCCTCGGCCGCCGCGTCCGCCAGCGCCCGCAGGTAGCCGCGCTGGTCGTTGCCCAGGGCCGCGGCCTCGGGCGGGAGCGCGTCGCGCCGGACCTCGAGCCGGGCGCGGTCGGGGGCGTAGGCCTCGAGCCAGGCGCGGACCGCGGCCAGGCGCGTCGCCAGCTCGGCGGTCTCGGCGTCGGTGAGCGGCGCGCCCTTCTCGGCTGCCACGCGGGCGGCGACGTCCACGCCCGGCACCTGGACGAGCAGGGCGAGGTGGCCGAAGGCCGGCCGGAACGCCCCGGCGACCGCCTCGACGTCCGCGTCCGGGTCAAGCAGCGAGTACCGGAAGATCGACGCGTGGCCGGAGGGCAGCTCGCCCTTGACCTCGCGACCGGCGGTCGCGGCGCCCAGCCGGTCGAACTCGTCGAACAGGCGCGGGATCGCGTCGGTGCCCTCCGGGTCGAACTCGATCACGCTCTCCGGCCGGTGGCGGACGAACAGGAACCGCGTCTGCTCGGGCGGGACGACCTCGGTGAACCGGTGGGCCGCAGCGCCTCGGCCCTTGGAGGTCGACATCTTCTTGCCGCCGATGTTGAGGAACTCGTACGGGAAGTTGCGCGGCGGCTCGCGGTCGAATACCTCGCGCGCGATCGCGTCGCTGCGGTCGCGGGAGCCGCCGGCGGTGGCCAGGTCCTTGCCGTTGGGCTCGATCGTGACGCCGAACAGGCTCCACTGGGCCGCCCACTCGAGGTTCCAGGGCAGCTTCGCCGTGCCGCCGAAGGGCGACAGGCGCCCGGTCCAGCCGCAGCCGGTCGCCCAGGTCACGAGGTCGGGGCGGCAGTGCACCGCCACCGTCTCGCCGTCCCAGTCGGACGCGATCGTCGTGCCCACCCGGCCGCAGCTCGGGCAGACGATGCCCACCGGCAGCCAGTGGTCCGGGTGCTGGACGTTGGCGACGCGGCGGTAGATGTCGCGCACGACGGCGGCGCGGTCCAGCGCGGTGCGGATGAAGGGATCCACCTGCCCGGTGGGGTAGATGTCCGACATCCAGTAGTAGCGGTCGGGGTGGATGCCGAGGCCCGCGAACACGTCGATGAACGTCTGCGCGTGGTGCCTGGCGTACGAGGCGTGGCAGTCACCGGCCTGGTCGGGGATGTGGGCCAGGGGCACGCCCATGTACCGCTCGACGGCGTCCGGCGTGAGCAGCGCCTGGGCGTCCATGGAGTCCATGTCGTCCACGCCGTAGAGGAGCGTGGTCTCCAGGCCACGGGCGCGAAGGGCCCGGGTGATGACGTCGAGGATGACGGGGCCCCGGAGGCTGCCGACGTGGACGGTCCCGGACGGGGTCTTGGAGTCGTTGACGACCTGCGGGCCCTCGACGGAAGCGGCAAGTTCGTCGGCCCAATCCACGCTGCTTGCGCCTCTCCCTGGGCCGGCACCCTCAACGCGGAACCGGCACTCGCTCACCGACGGCGCAGGCGGCGCGCCTGCGAGCCATGCGCCGGAGGTCTTCTAGCTGATCTCGACGATGGTGTACGAGAAGTCGCCGGCGGGGACCTTGACCACGACCTTCTCACCCTTGCGCTTGCCGAGCAGCGCGCGCCCCACCGGGGACTCGTTGCTGATCCGGCCGGCGGCGGGCTTCGCCTCGGCGGACCCGACGATGTAGAACGTCTCGGGGCCGTCGTCGCCGGTCACCTTCACCGTGGAGCCGATCTGGACGTGGTCGGTCGACGTGTTCTCGTCGATCAGTGAGGCGTTCTTGATCATCGTCTCGAGGGTCTGGATCCGGCCCTCGACGAACGCCTGCTCGTTCTTGGCGTCCTCGTACTCGGCGTTCTCCGAGAGATCGCCGTGCTCCTTCGCGTCGTGGATCCGCTGCGCGATCTCGGGGCGCCGAATCGCGAGCATCTCGTCGAGCTCCGCGCGCAGCTTGTCGAGGCCGTCCTTCGAGATGTAGGTGGTCTTGTTGTTCACGCGGGCTGGACCCCAAGGTGCGGATCGTGGCCGGAGCGTCGCCGCTCGGTCGGTTTGAACAAAAGAACCCCGGGCGCGCATCCGGCGCCGCCGAGGTTCGTGGATCGGCCGGAATGGTACCCACGCGGGCCCGTTCCGTCAAAAGCGAGGGTGCGGAGCGGGGCGCCTGCCGCCCTCAAGGGTCCCCCGCCGCCCGAACCTCGCCGGGGCTTGTCGTCAGCCGTGACGCTGGAGTGTGCATTCTGACGGTTACCCCGCTGTTGGCCATGCCGGGGAGTCCGCTTATCAGGACAGATGCACATGAGGGACGCATTCGGCCCGACATCGAGACGCTCCGGCCATGGCCCCGGCCGCCTGCCGCGGGGAGAGCGACGTCAAGGCCGCGGAATGCACATGACAGCGTCACGGGACCGAGGACCACCGCGAGGGGGCCGGCGCGGCGTAGCAGCGGCGAGGTGCGGGTCTAGCGGGCGAGGGTCAGAACCGGACGAGGCGCGCGGCGTTGTCGTGGTACACGCGGCGCAGGACGTCGTCGGGCAGGTCGAGGCCGTGGATGCGCCAGCGGCCCTGGCTGGGCGGGGTCGACTCGTGGGCGTCGTAGGCGAAGGACTCGTCCGCCGTCTCGAGGAAGCGGTAGTACACGGCCCACCAGGCCGGGTCCGGCGCCATGTCCGTGCCGAACAGCACTCGGTCCGCCCATCGGGTGATGAACGCCCGGGACGTGCACGGCTGGCGGCCGAGCTCGCTGATCCGTGCGGCCAGGTCGACGTGGAAGTTCGGGCAGCGTTCGAGGATCCTCGACACGCGGCCGAGATCCTCCGCAGCACAGCCCACGTGGGCGCCGATGAACGTGGTCCGCGGGTGCCTCGCGACCATCGCCTCGAGGCCGTCGATGAGCTCGTCGAATGGCGGGAACCCGTCGAGGTCCGGGCGGCCGGCGGGGCGGGTCGGCCAGAAGTGCCAGTCGGGATGCTCGTGCAGCTCCTCCCAGCGCTCGTTGGTCACATCGAGCGGCTCGAAGAACGCAGTCGGGTCCGCGACGTGGATCGTGACCGGCACGGCCAGCTCGGCGGCGGCCGCCCACAGCGGGTCCAGGCGCGGGTCGTCCACTCCGACGAGCCGCCCTCGTGGGTCGCGCGCCCGCAACCCGAGCAGCTTCCACACCTTGAGGCCGCGGGCACCCGCCGCGACGCCCTCGCGCAGCCGCCGTGCCTCGGTATCGCCGAACCCGGGATCCTCGGCCCAGCCGTCGTAGTCGAGGCCGGCGAACACCGCCACGCGCCCCGGCAGCGACGCCTGCCAGCGAGCGATCTCGGCGCGCAGCCGGTCGCCCCAGCCGCCGTCGAGGTCCACGATGGCCGCCACGCCGGCGGCGTCGAGCACGGGCGCCAGCTCCGCCGCCGTTCGCGCGGCCCACTCGCCGCCGAACGGCGCGCCGAGGTGGTTGTGGGCGTCGATGACCGGGAACCGCGGCCGAGGGACGTGGTGGACGGCGACCCGGAGCTGCTGGCGTGGACGGTAGTCATCGAGGGCGAGTCGATCCCCCAACGGACTCAGCCCTTGAGCCCCGTCAGCGCGATGCCGCGGACGAAGTACTTCTGCGCGACGACGAACAGCGTGATCATGGGCACCAGGCTCACCATCGCGCCCGCCATCATCTCCGGCCACTTGCCCACGAACTGGCCCTGGAAGAACGCCAGCCCGACCGTCGTCGTGTACTGGTCGAGGTCGCGCAGGTAGATGAGCGGGATGAGCAGGTCGTTCCACGACCACATGAAGATGAAGATCGCGAGGGTGGCCAGGGCCGGGCGCGCCAGGGGCAGGTACACGTAGCGGTAAACCTGCCACGGGTTCGCCCCGTCGACGCGCGCCGCATCGGCCAGCTCGGTGGGGATGGCAAGGAAGAACTGGCGCAGCAGGAAGATCCCGAACGCGCCGCCGAGGAACGCGCCCAGCCACAGCGGCTCCTGTGTGCCGATGAAGTTGCCGGACTCGCTGAACGGGTTCGGCAGCGTCCGCCACAGCACGAAGTTCGGGACCAGCACGACCTGGAACGGGATGATCAGGGTGGCCATCAGGATGCCGAACAGGAACCTCCGGCCCCGGAACGGGATGACGGCGAAGGCAAAGGCGGCGAGGGAGCAGGCGAACAGCTCCCCGATGGTGTTGAGGCTCGCGATCTTGAGCGAGTTGAGGAAGAACGTCCCGAAGGTGACGTCCCCGAACGCGTTCCACATCCGCTCGTAGTTCTCCCAGTGCGGCCCGCTGGGGAGCGACAGTGGTGGCGCGCCGAAGACCTCGGCGCGCGTCTTGAGCGACGTGAGGAGCATCCACAAGAACGGGATCATCATCAGCAGGCCGCCGGCGATGAGCGTCGCGTAGGCGGCGACGCGGCCGGCGACGACGCGGGACCGGCTCCGGCCATGCGGCCGGTTGGCCGGCGCGGACGGACGGCCGGGGCTCATCGTCCGTGCCTCACTGGTAGTGCACCCAGCGCCGCTGCGAGCTGAAGTACGCGAACATCAGGACCGCGACGATCATGAACAGGACCCACGAAGCGGCGCTCGCGTATCCCATCTTGAAGTTGCGGAACCCGTTCTCGTAGATGAAGTAGACCATCGTGATCGTCGCGTCCGTGGGTCTGCCGGGGCGCGACAGGACGAAGACCTGGTCGAACACCTGGAACGAGCCGATCAGGCTGAGGATCCCGGTGAAGAACAGGCTCGGGGTGAGCAGCGGCAGCGTGACGTGCCGGAATCGCCCGCCCCGGCCCGCGCCGTCGACGCTGGCGGCGTCGTAGTAGTCGCCGGGGATCGCCTGGAGGCCGGCCAGGAAGATGATCGTGTTGGCCGGCAGCCCCTGCCAGATCGACATCGCGATGATCGAGGGCATCGCCCAGAAGGGGTCGGTGATCCACTTCTGGGCCGGGACGCCGAGCGCGCCGAGCAGCTGGTTGAGCAGGCCGCTGGTCGGGCTGTAGATCCAGGCCCACACAAGGCCGACCGCGATCGCCGACGTGACGAGCGGCAGGAAGTACATCGTCCGGATCCAGGAGATCCCCCTGATCGCCTGGTTCAGCGCCAGGGCGAGGCCAAGGGACAGCGCCAGCCCGACCGGCACCGAGACCGCGGTGTAGAAGGTGGTGTTGCGGAGCGCCATCAGGAACCGCTTGTCGTCGACCAGCCGGGCGTAGTTGTCCAGGCCGACGAGCTCCGGCGCCCGGAGCAGGTCCCAGCTCGTGAGGCTGATGCCGAGCGTCGCGAGGATCGGTCCGGCAGACAGGAACGCCAGCCCCAGGACCATGGGCGCGATGAACAGGAACGCCCACCGCTCGTCATTCCCGCGAGGACCGCGACGTGACGGAGCACCGCCGCGGTCCCGCGTGAAGCGCAGGCCGATCCAGCCCGACCCCAACGATGGGCGACCCGGGGGAGCGCTCATCGCCGGCCGTCGAGCACGATCGATGTCCGGGCCGGCAGCGCTGCTACTGGCCGCCCGCGAGGATGCCGTTCAGCTCCTCGTTGACCGACGCGATCGCGTCGGCTGCCGTCTTGTTGGGTGCGTTGAACACGTTCTCGTCGAGCTCCGTCTGGAGGATCGTGGCGAACTCGTTGTAGCCCACGAACGCCGGCTTGAGGTGGGCGAAGGCGAGCGAGTCGGCGAACACCTGCGCGCCGTCGAAGGAGGCCGGGTAGCTGGTGGCGAGGATCTCCTTGTTGACCGGCACCGAGGCCTTGAGGGCCATGATCTTCTCCTGGGCCTCGGGACTGGCGAGGTACCTGGCGAGCAGCCACGAGGCCTCCGGGGCGTCGGTGTTGGCGTACACGACCGCGCCGGTCGGGTTGACCGAGGTCGCCTTGCCCGCCGGTCCGGCCGGGAGCGGCGCGATGCCCAGCTTGATGCCGGCCGCCTCGTGGGTCGGGACCAGCCAGGAACCGTTGATCTCCATGGCCGCCACGCCCTGCTCAAAGGCATCCCCGGTCTCGGCGAAGATCGCCGGGTCGGGGACCACCTTCTCCTTCCAGATCAGGTCCTGCAGGAACTGGATGCCGGCCGCGGATTCGGGCCGGTCGAGCGCCGACGTCGCGCCGTCCTCGGTGAGGATGTCGCCACCCGCCTGCCACACGAAGGACGACCAGGCGTTCTCCATGTCGGTCGTCTCCGTGTACAGGCCCCACTGGTCGATCGTGCCGTCGCCGTCCGTGTCCCTGGTCAGCTGCTTGCCGACCTCGACCAGCTTCTCCCAGGTCCAGGTGTCGTCCGGGTAGGCGATGCCGGCCGCGTCGAACATGTCCCTGTTGTAGAACAGCGCGATCACGTTGAGGTCGCGTGGCAGGCCGAACACGACGCCGTCCCTGGTCGTGAAGTCCTTGACCGCATTGTCGTCCAGCTGGCCGAGGTCGTATCCCTCGGCCTCGATGTACGGGGTCAGATCCAGCAGCACGTCGCGGGTCTGGTAGTCGGGGCCCAGCGGACCGTCCATCGCGAACACATCCGGTGCGGCGCCGCCCGCCAGGCCGGTCTGGAGCTTGTCCCAGTACGAGTCCCAGTCGGCCACCGTCACGTCGACGGTGATGGTGGGGTTCGCCGCGGTGAAGCCCTCGACGACCGCCTTCTGGCTGTTGATCTCGGCCGGGTCGCCCCAGATCGCGTACTCGATCGTGACGGGCGGGCCGGTGTAGCCGCCGGAGGCGGCGGGCTCGCTGGTGCCCGGCTCGGCGCTCTGGCCTGCCGGCGTGGACGCGGCGGGCGTGGTCGTTGGTGTCGTGCTGCCGCAGGCACCGGCGAGCAGCGCGGTGGCGGCAGCGAGGGCCGCCAGTCCGCGCCACCGGCGGGCTTGGCTTGTCGTGAGCATCGGGGTCCTCCTCCTGCGGCTCAGTCGAGCCAGTCGCGAGCCGATCCGCCCAGCCAGCCGGGGAGCCACTCCCGTTCGGCCTCGATCAGCTCGTCGGTCATGCGCCACGCCTCGTCGAGCGTGAGGCGGGCCTGGACGATGGGGTCGGTGAGCACGGCGTGGTAGACGAGGTCCCGGTCCTCGTCCAGCGCCGCGCGGACGGTGAGCTCCTGGCAGTCCACGGCGGGCCGCGTGTAGGCAGCGCACTGCGGTGGCAGCGACCCGACGCGCACCGGCTGCACCCCGAACGCATCCACGAGCGCGGGCACCTCCACGCAGGCGTCGGCGGCGAGGTTGGCGATCAGGGCCGCCGCGCCGACACCCGCCGGATCGGCGCGGTTGGGGACGTTGGCGACGATCCGGGCCGGCTTGCCGGTCGTCATCGCGTGGATGATCACCGCCGCGTACTCGCCGCTCCGCTCGATCTCGAACGGCTCGCCGGCGTCCAGGCGGCGCTTGGTGGCCTCGTACTCGTCGAGGTTGCCGGCCACCCGCGACAGGTACTCGCCGATCGGGATGTGGAACGGCTCGACCTGGTCCTTGGGGATGAACCACGGGTTGTACTCGGCGTGGTGCTCCGACGACTCCGTCGGGTACAGGCCGAACCGGCGGAACAGGTCCGCCCGGACGAGGTCGTCGTCGGGTGTCCGCCCGGCGTCCACGAATGCTCGAAGGTCCGGGTACAGGTCGCGGCCATGGTGCTCGAGGGCGAGGATCCAGGCGAGGTGGTTGACCCCGGCCGACAGGGCGCTCACCTCCTCGAACGGGACGCCGAGGTACTCCGCCAGGGTGTGCACGGTCCAGTACACCGAGTGGCACAACCCGACGGTTGGCAGGCCGATCTGTTCGTCCACCGCCCGCACGAGCATGCCCATCGGGTTGGTGTAGTTGAGGAACGTGGCATCGGGGCAGACGTCCGCCATGTCCGCGGCGATGCCGAGCGTGACCGGGATCGTGCGCAGCCCGCGCAGGACGCCGCCCACGTTGATCGTGTCGTTGATCGTGTAGCGGAGCCCGTGGCGGCCCGGGATGTCGAAGTCCAGCTGCGTCGCGCGGGCGCCGCCGACCTGGATCGTGTTGACCACGAAGTCCGCACCGGCGAGGGCCGCACGGCGCTCCAGGCTGCCGCTGATCCGGGGCGTGGCGCCGAGCGCGCCGGCCGTCCAGGCGGCCATCCGCTCGGCGGTCCTCAGGCGGTCCGCGTCGATGTCGTGCAGGACGATCTCGGAGCCCTGCAGCTCGGGGAAGGACAGGATGTCACCGAGCAGGTTGCGGGTGAACTCGACGCTGCCCGCACCGACGAGCACGATCCTGGTCACGATGCCTCCGCCTTCCCGGCTCCGAGGATGTGGGTGAGCCCCTGGCTGTGATAGCGCTCGATCCAGTCGGGTCGGTCGGGGTTGGCGCCCCGGCGCCGGGCCAGGGCGAACGCGAGCAGCGCGACCGGCGGCACCGCGGTGAGCGGCGCCTGGTCCTCGACGGCGCCGACCGGCAGCGGCAGCAGCGCCGACCCCTCGACCAGCCGCGACGGCCCGACCTCGATCACCCGGCTGCCCCATGCCGCGGCGTGGCGGAGGAGGTCCGCCATGGCCGGGCGGGCCGGCCCGTCGGGCGCCAGCGCCAGCACGACCGCGTCCGGGCCGAGCATCGTGGCGGCGCCCGACGTCATCTCCCAGGTCTCCGTCCCCTCCGCGTGGACGAGCGCCATCTCCTTGAGCTTGAGCGCGGCCTCCAGGGCGGCCGGGTACGCGAGGCCGCCACCCACGACGAACAGGTGGGCAGCGTCTGCGAGCGCGTTGGCGAGCGCCGGGACGAGGGGCTCGGCGGCCGCGATCGCGACCTCGGCGGCATCGGCCGCGGCGGCGATGTCCCGCTCGGCAGGGGCTGCGCGCGCCGACCCCAGGAGCTCGAGCAGGAGCAGCTCCGTGGCGACCAGCGTCGCCGAGAAGGTCTTGGTCATGACCGGAACGGTGGACGGCCCGCCGGCTGAGAGGATCACGTCCGAGGCCAGGTGGGTGAGCGTCGAGCCGGGTACGTGGACGATGGCGGCGAACGGCGTGCGGCCACGCACCTCCTCCGCCACGCCGACCACGTCATGGAACTCACCCGACGACGAGATCCCCACGATCGCGTCACCAGGGCCGAGGGCCGGGCGGTAGATCCGGAAGTCCGCGGCCGTCAGCGGGATCACCGCCGGGTCATCCGCAGCGGCGTGGCGCCGGTAGAGCGCCGCCGACGCGAGGCACGAGTGGTAGCTGGTGCCGTTGCCGATGACGAACACGCGCCCGACGCCGGTCGCGCGCCAGGCGGCTGCCACCCGCCGGGCATCGGGCAGTGCGGACGACAGCGTGGCGCGGATGGCGGCCGGGCCCTCGCGGATCTCGGACGGGACGATGCCCTCGATCACGGCCGCTCCCCCGCCGGGGCGACGATCACCCGGACGCCGCGATCGCGGACCGCGGCCAGCGTCTCCGGCGGCGCGGCGTCGTCCGTGACCAGGACGTCCACCTCGTCGAGGCCGAACACGAACCCCGGGGCGACCTGCGTGAACTTCGACGCGTCCGCGAGGACCACGGCCGAGCGGGCCATCCGGCGCAGGGCACGGTCGATCAGGATCTCGGGCACCGAGTCATTCATCAGGCCCTGCGCCACGCTGATGGCGCCGATGCCCATGAACAGCATGTCCGCACGCAGCTCGGCGGTCGCGATCTCCGCGAGGTGGCCCAGCATCGAATGCATCCGTGGCCGGACGACCCCGCCCAGGACGATCAACTCGATACCGTCGCGGTCCAGCAGGACGTTGGCTACGTCGAGGGCGTTGGTGATCACGGTCAGCCTTCGCTCGGCGATCGTGCGCGCGAACTCGAGGGCGCTGCTGCCGC
>MGOE01000012.1:6717-7973 GCA_001797035.1 Chloroflexi bacterium RBG_16_72_14 | reverse complement strand
CCGCCCGCGCGATCCGCCGCTTGGCGTCCGAGTCGGGGTCGTCCGTGGTCGGGCCCGCGAAGCGGTCCGCGATCGCCGCGCCGCCATAGGTGCGCAGGAGCCGGCCGTCGCGGGCGAGCCGCTGCAGGTCGCGGCGGATGGTGGACGGCGTGACGCCCAGCCCGTCGGCCAGTTCGGCCACCGAGGCGCGGCCGTCGGAGCGAAGGTGCTCGACCAGGCGCGCGCGACGCTCGACCTCCCGCATGCGTGAAGAGTGCGCGTTCGTGCGCGTATTGTCAAGCCTTCTGCGCGATATGCGCACCTGCGCCCGGTGCTGTGCGCACTTCGATCTTGCGCGCCGGTCCTGCGGCCCCTACGATGCATGGTGATGGCCTACCTGCTCGGCACGCGTCGGGGCCTCGACGCCTGCAGCTCCGCGCGCGGCACGTTCACGGTGCTCGCCCTCGACCACCGCCAGAACCTGCGCAGGGAGCTCCGCCCCTCGGATCCCGACTCCGTCACGGTCGCGGAGATGGTCGAGTTCAAGCGGGCGGTCGTCCGCCCGCTTGCCACTGCCGGCACTGGCATCCTCCTGGACCCCGAGATCGGCGTCGGCCCGGCGATCGCGGACGGCTCGCTCCCTGGCCGTGCCGGGCTGATCGTGGCCGTCGAGGCGACGGGCTACGCAGGCCCGCCGGGAGCCCGCGCCAGCCGGATCCTGCCCGGCTGGAGCGTGGATGCCGTCAAGCGGCTGGAGGCGTCCGCGGCCAAGCTGCTCGTCTACTACCACCCCGACGCGCCCAATGCCCCGGACCAGGAGCGGCTCGTCGCGGACGTCGTGGCAGCGTGCCGTGCGGCGGACCTCGCGCTGTTCCTCGAGCCGCTGTCGTTCGGCCTGGACGGCGGGAGGCTCACCGGAGAGGCGCGCCGCGCGGTCGTCGTGGAGACGGCTCGCCGCCTGACCGCGCTGGGCGCGGACGTGCTCAAGGCGGAGTTCCCGTACGACGCGTCCGTGACCGACGAGACCCGCTGGCGCGAGGCGTGCGAGGAGGTGGACGCGGCAAGCGCGGTCCCGTGGGTGCTCCTGTCCGGCGGCGTGGACGACGCGACGTTCGAGCGCCAGGTGTCCGTCGCGTGTCGCGCGGGCGCGAGCGGCGTCCTGGTCGGCCGCTCGGTGTGGGCCGAGGCCGCGACCATGGACGCGCCCGACCGGGACGCCTTCCTCGCGACGACCGCCCGGCAGCGGCTGGCGCGGCTGGCCTCGCTGGTGGACGAGC
>MGOE01000012.1:0-6694 GCA_001797035.1 Chloroflexi bacterium RBG_16_72_14 | reverse complement strand
ACGGCGGCCCGCCGGCCCGACGCGCCGGTCGAGGGCTGGTACGCCCGGTACTGAGCGCGATGGCCGAGTCGAGCTCCACGCCGCGCGACCTGGACCTGCTGGTGGCGGGCGAGATCAACCCGGACATCGTCGTCAACGACCCCGACCCCCGGCCCCAGTTCGGACAGCGGGAGCGGTTCGTGGCCGCCATCCGGCTCGCCATCGGCAGCTCGTCGGTCATCACCGCGTGCGGAGCGGCGCGGCTGGGGCTGCGAGTCGCCATGGCCGGGGTGGTCGGGGACGATGCGCTCGGCCGGTTCATGCTCGAGGCGATGGCCGAGCGTGGCCTCGACACGACCGCCTGCCGCGTCCACCCCGCGCTGCCGACCGGGGCCTCGGTCATCCTGGGCAACGGCACGGATCGCGCGATCCTCACCTCTCGGGGGACCGTCGGCGAGCTGCGCGCCGCGGACGTGCCGGCGGCCATGCTCGCGCGCGCCCGGCACCTGCACATCGGCAGCTACTTCATCCAGGCGCCGGCCTGGCCGGAGCTGCTGGCCCTGGCGCGCACGTCCCGCGCAACCGGCCTGACGATCAGCGTGGACCCGAACTGGGATCCATCCGGGACGTGGGACGGGGGCCTGAAGGCGATCGCGTCCGAGTCGGACGTCCTGCTCCCCAACGCGGCGGAGGCATGCCACCTGGCCGGGCTCGATGGCCCGGAGCGGGCGGCCCTTGCCCTCGCACGGGGCGCGGCGCGGCCCGTCGTCGTGGTCAAGCTGGGCGCGCAGGGAGCGCTCGCGGCGACGCCCCAGGGCGCCGTCGTGCGGGTGCCGGCACTGCCGGTGGAGCCGGTGGACACCACGGGCGCCGGCGACTCGTTCGACGCGGGGTTCCTGGCAGCCTGGCTGGAGGGCCGGGACCTGGCGGCTTGCCTGCGGTTCGCCGTCGCGTGCGGGTCGCTGTCGACGCTCGGCGTCGGGGGCACCGACGCGCAGCCGACACGCGCCGAGGTCGAGGCCGTCCTAACCCGGGAGCGGCCGTGAGCGAGGTTGAACTGCGCCGGCTCGTGGGCGTGTCGCTGAACGCGGCCATCGACAAGACGGCGGCTGTTGAGCGGCTCGTCCCCGGAGCGATCCACCGGCCCCGGATCCTGAGCGTCGTGCCCGGCGGCAAGGCCGTCAACGCCATCCGAGCCGGGCGGCAGCTCGGCCTTGCCGGCGAGGTCGTGGCCGTGCTCGGTGGACACGCGGGTCGCTGGTATCGCGAGGCCCTCGCGGCGCGCGGGATCGCCCTCCACGCGGTCGAGGTCGAGGACGAGACGCGGACCTGCCTGTCGGTCCTCGACGAGTCGACCGGGAGCCTCACGGAGTTCTACGAGGCCGGCGTCCGGCTCGCGGCAGCCGACTGGCCGCGGGTGGAAGCCGGGCTCCGCAACGCACTCGACACGGACCCGGGCGGTGCGCTCACGGTGCTGGCTGGAAGCCTGCCGCCCGGGGCCCCGGTGGACGCGTACGGGCGCCTCGCCGCGATCGCCGCAGCGAGGGGGGCGCGGGCGGTCGTGGACATCGACGGCGAGGCACTGGCGGCAGCCCTCGCCGCGCGGCCCTGGCTGGTCAAGGTCAATGCCGCGGAGGCCGCCTCGGTCACCGGGGTCGCCGCCGGCGACCGGGATGCCGCCGTGCGAGCCGGGCGGGCGCTGGTCGCGATGGGCGCCACGAATGCCATCGTCACCCGTGGCATCGAGGGAGCGGTGGCGGTGACGGCCGATGGCGCCTGGTCGGTCGGCGGTGTGCCGCCGGAGGCACGAGGGCCCTTCTCGGTCGGCAGCGGCGATGCCTTCCTCGCGGGACTGGCCGTGGCCATCGCCCGCGGCGAGGCGCTGCCGGACGCGATGCGGACCGGGGTGGCCGCCGGGTCCGCCAACGCGCGGATGCCCGGCCAGGGGGAGCTCGACCCGGCGGAGGTGGAGCGGGTTCGCGCCACGGTCGAGGTTGCGCGGCTGGACCAGGTGCCCTGACCGGACCTAGCGGCCTTCGGACTCCGCCAGCCCCTCCAGCCGCCGCCGGGCGCGGCCCAGGGCGCCGCGGTCCGCGAATGCCACGAACACCGTATCGTCGCCGGCGATCGAGCCCACGACCTCGGGCCAGCGTGCCCGGTCCAACGCCGCTGCGAGCGGGTGCGCCGAGCCGGGCAGGGTGCGCAGGACCAGCATCGTACCGGCCTCGCGGATCTCCACCGGCATGTCCCGGAGGAGCGTCCGTATCCGATCCTCGCCGCTGGTCTCGGCCTCGCGCAGTCGCTGCGGGATCGCGTACGTCTGGGTGCCGCCGCGCCCGGTCTTGGTCAGGCCCAGCTCCGCCACGTCGCGGCTGATCGTGGCCTGGGTCGCGCGGAACCCGCGTTCGCGCAGGGCCGCCGCGAGCTCCTGCTGGGTGCGGATCGGGCGCTGCTCGACGAGGTCGCGGATCTCGCGCTGGCGGAGCTGCTTGATGACCTCCACGGTTCGACCTCCCGTCCGGCCGGCTACCGGGTGAGGAACGAGACGACGACCACGGCCGCGAGCGCGACGCGGTACGCGACGAACACGGTGAACGACCGCGTGCGCACGTACCGCAGCAGGACGGCGATGGCCAGGATCCCGGACACGAACGAGGCGACCACGCCCACGGCCAGGGGCACGACCTCCACGGCACCGGCCTCGCCCGCCACCAGCTTGTAGCTCTCGTAAACGACGGCCAGCAGCGTAATCGGGGTGGCCATCAGGAAGCTGTAGCGGGCGGCGTCGGCGCGGTCGAGGCCGGCGAACAGGCCGGCGGACATGCTGATCCCGGACCGGCTGATGCCCGGGATGAGCGCGATCGCCTGCGCCGCGCCGATGCCCAGGGCTCCCCGGAACGTGAGCCGGTGGATGGTGTGCGTGCGCGGGCCCCAGCGGTCGGCCAGCCACAGCACCGCCCCGCCGATCACGAGCATCAGCGCCACGAGCCCCACCTGGCGCACGTTGTCCTCGATGAAGTCATTGAGCAGCAGCGCGACGACGGCGGCCGGGACCGTGGACGCGGCGAGCAGCCACGCCAGCCGCCGGTGCGGATCGTCGCGGAACGAGCGGTCCCGGAGCGCCGCCAGGCCGGCGGGGATCAGGCGCCGCCAGTCATCGCGGAAGTAGACCAGCAGCGCGACCAGCGTCCCGCCGTGGAGCACGACCGAGAACGCCAGCGACTCGATGAACGGGTCGTCCCAGCCGAACAGGGCCGGAACGATGATGTGGTGCCCGGACGAGCTGATCGGCAGGAACTCGGTGAGTCCCTGTGCCAGCCCCATGACGAATGCCTGGATGACCTGGTCCACATCAGCCCCAGTGAGACTCAGATTCCGTCGTGGATGACGCGCCGAGCGCAAGGCGCCCCGGAGGATGCGAGCGAGCGCACCCCAACGTGCGTGAGCGAGCGCCCGGACGCGGCAACAACGCGATCGGCCGTCAGGCGCGGCGGCCTATCGGATGAACAGCGGTGCGAGGACCAGGGTGATCGTCGCGAGCAGCTTCACGAGGACGTGGAGCGACGGGCCGGCGGTGTCCTTGAACGGGTCGCCGACGGTGTCGCCGACCACGGCCGCGGCGTGGGCGTAGCTGCCCTTGCCGAGCACGTTGCCCTTGTCGTCCATGAGGTGGCCGGACTCGATGTACTTCTTGGCGTTGTCCCAGGCCCCGCCGCCGTTGTTGAGAACGGTGGCGAGCAGGACGCCCGCGATGGTGCCGACCATCAGCAGGCCCGCGACGGCCTGGTAGCCGAGCAGGAGCCCGACGGCGACCGGCGTCGCGACGGCCACCAGGCCCGGTGCGACCATCTCGCGCAGCGCGGCCCGGGTCGTGATGTCCACGACGCGGGCGTAGTCCGGCCGCTGGGTGTAGTCCATGATCCCGGGCATCTCCCGGAACTGGCGGCGCACCTCGACGATGATCGACTGCGCGGTCTTGCCCACGGCGCGGATCGCGAGGCTGCTGAAGAAGTACACGAGCATCGCGCCGATGAGAGCGGCGACGAACACGTTGACGTCGGCCAGGTCGACCGCCTCCATGATCGCCTTGCCCTGGCGCTCGAGGATCAGGTTGATCTTGTCGATGTACGCGGAGAACAGCAGGAACGCGGCCAGCGATGCCGAGGCGATCGCGTAGCCCTTGGTGAGCGCCTTGGTCGTGTTGCCGACGGCGTCGAGCCGGTCGGTGATCTCGCGTGCGCCGGCCTCGGCACGGCTGAACTCGGCGATGCCGCCGGCGTTGTCGGTGATCGGGCCGAACGTGTCCATGGCCAGGATGTAGGCGGTGGTCATCAGCATGCCCATCGTGGCGACGGCAGTGCCGAAGATGCCACCCCGCTCGCCGAGCCCGGACTGCGCACCGAGCCAGTGGCTGGCCAGGAGGGCGACGCCGATCGTGATCGCGGTGACGAAGGTCGTCTCGTAGCCGACCGCGGTGCCGCTGATGATGTTCGTGGCCGGGCCGGTCTTCGAGGCTTCCGCGATCTCGCGCACCGGGCGGAACGAGCCCGCGGTGTAGAACTGGGTGATGTAGACGAACGCGACGCTGGTCGCCAGGCCCACGACGCCGGCCGCGAAGAACCAGACCCAGGTTGGGATGCCGTTCTCGCCGACGCTGCCGACCGTCTGCATCGTCTGGCTGGTGACGAACCCGAGCGCCACTACGGACAGGATCGTGGTGACCCAGTACCCGCGGTTGAGGATGTTCATCGGGTTCTCATCCTCGCGACCGCGGATGAAGAACGCGACGGAGATGATGGTGGCCAGGAGGCCGAACCCGCGGATGATCAGCGGGAAGAAGATCCACGCCGACGGGTTGGGCCAGCCGAGGTCGAGCGCGATCTTGTACACGCCGACACCCAGGATCATGGCGCCGATGTTCTCGGCGGCGGTGGACTCGAACAGGTCCGCGCCACGGCCGGCGCAGTCTCCAACGTTGTCGCCCACGAGGTCCGCGACCACGCCCGCGTTGCGGGGGTCGTCCTCGGGGATGCCCGCCTCGACCTTGCCCACCAGGTCCGCGCCGACGTCGGCGGCCTTGGTGTAGATGCCGCCGCCGAGCTGGGCGAACAGGGCGACGAAGCTCGCCCCAAAGCCGAAGCCGACGATCAGGAACGGTGCCTGCTGGACGGTCGCCTCGCCGAGGCCCCCGAAGGCCGCGAAGATGCCCCACACGCCCAGCAGCGACAGGGCGACGACCAGGAACCCGGAGACAGCCCCGCCGCGCATCGCGACCTGGACCGCCTCGACGAGGCTCCGCCGGGCCGCGGCCGCCGTGCGCACGTTCGACTTGACGCTGATGTACATGCCGATGATCCCGGAGGCCATCGAGCACGCGGCCCCGACCAGGAACGCGACGGCGGTCCGCCAGCCGAGATCGATGCCGAAGATGTCGGTGTCGGCGACCTCCTTCGTCTCGAACACCGTGATGATCAGGAAGATCGCAGCCGCCCCGACGAGCGCGAGACCGCCAATCGTCGTGTACTGCCGACGGATGAACGCGACGGCGCCCTCGAAGATCGTGCCGGCGACGTCGACCATCTCCCTGGTGCCGGTGTCCCGGGAGAGCACGTCGCGCGCCAGGTAGAGCGCGAACAGGATCGCGGCGATTCCCGCGATCGGGATGATCCACTGGAGCGCGTCGGCCATCAGGGTCTGCAGAGCCTCCTACGCAGGGTTTCGGGTCACCGATGACGTGATGGGGTCCTCGTCGGGGCGCGGTCGGGTCGAGGACGGGCATGGGCGCCCGCGCGACGGGGTCAGGCCATTGCCGGCGGGGCTCGGAACGCAGGGGAGCCCGCGCGTCGGCGGGGCAGAGTGTATGGCTCGCTCGGCGGGCGGGTCAAACAGCTTTCGGGCCCCACCGGATGCCATCCAGTGGGCGCCATCGAATATGCAGACCGGGGTCCCGGAACGCGCGCTCCCGGCGGGTCCCGCCCCCCGTCCCTATACTCCCCGCTCGATGGACAAGCGCTCCGGCCTTGGGTGTCTCTTCGAAGTCGTCGAGACGCTCGTGCTCACCCTCGTCATCTTCTTCGTCATCCAGACGTTCGTCGCCCAGCCATACCAGGTGCAGCAGAACTCGATGGAGCGCACCCTGGAGCCCGGGCAGTACGTGCTGGTCGACAAGCTGACCCCGCGCTGGGACACGTACGGGCGCGGCGATGTCGTGGTGTTCAACCCTCCGGCCACCTGGACGGATGATCCGACGCCGTTCATCAAGCGTGTCATCGGCCTGCCGGGCGACACGGTCGAGGTCAAGGACGACGGGCTCGTGTACATCAACGACGTCGCGCTCGACGAGCCGTACACGTTCGCCAACGACGGCATCAACGAGCCCACCACGGCGTCGCTCGACCAGCGCCGCTGGGTCGTGACCGATGGCGAGCTGTTCGTGATGGGCGATCATCGCCTGAAGTCCGCCGACTCGCGCGTGTTCGGGCCCATCAAGACCACCGACGTCATCGGCCGGGCGTTCCTCCGCTACTGGCCGATCTCGACGATCGCGATCATCCAGACGCCGTCCTACCCGGAACTCCCGGCGGCCCCCTGACGGGCCGGGCAGCGGCGTGACCCCCGTCCTCGTCGCCCTCGGGGTGGTCGTGGCCGCCGGCGCGGTCGTGGCGGTGAGCGCGCGCGAGCCGCGGTTCACGGTCCTGGGCATCCTCGTGGTGCT
>MGOE01000011.1:7642-8658 GCA_001797035.1 Chloroflexi bacterium RBG_16_72_14 | reverse complement strand
TCCGCTCGGCCGAGGGGGAGCCGGCCGATCCCGTCGGCGGCGCGGCGGCCGGGTCCGCGCCCGAGTCCGCCGCGAGCTGACCCGGGCCGGGTCGGGCACGAGGCCATGGACCGCTTCCGGTTCCTCACGGCCGGCGAGAGCCACGGGCCCATGCTGGGGGCCGTGGTCGAGGGCGTGCCTGCAGGCCTGGCACTGACCGAGGACGACCTCGCGGTGGACCTCGCTCGCCGCCAGCGCGGGTACGGACGCGGGGCGCGGCAGGCGATCGAGCAGGACCGCGCCCGGATCCTGTCGGGGGTGCGTCACGGGCTCACGCTCGGGTCACCGATCCTGCTCGAGGTCGCCAACCGGGACTGGGAGAACTGGACCCGGGTCATGCAGGTCGGGCCGCTGACCGAGGAGGAGGCCACCGAGCTGGCGGCGCTCGCCGACGAGGGCAACAAGCGCGCCCAGCCGATCACCCGGGTGCGCCCCGGCCACGCTGACCTCGCCGGTGCGCTCAAGCACGGGTTCAGCGACGTGCGCAACGTGCTGGAGCGCTCGTCGGCGCGCGAGACGGCCGCGCGGGTCGCGGCGGGCGCCGTCGCGCGCGCGTTCCTGCGCGAGCTGGGGATCGAGGTCTGGTCGTTCACGGCCGAGGTGGGCGGCGTCGCCGTGGACCCGGCTCGCTGCAGCCGCTCCCGCGACGAGGCCGACGCCTCGCCCCTCCGCTGCCCGGACCCGGATGCCGAGACGGCGATGATCGCGCGCATCGACGAGGCGCGCGCCGGCGGCGACACGGTCGGCGGCGTGTTCGAGGTCGTCGTGCACGGGGCGCCGATCGGCATCGGCAGCTACGTCCACTGGGACCGGCGGCTGGACGCGGCGCTCGCGGCGGCCGTGATGAGCATCAACATCGTCAAGGGCGTCGAGATCGGGCTCGGCTTCGAGCAGACGCGGCGCTTCGGCTCGCAGGTCCACGACGTGATCGAGGGCCGGCGCGACGACGGGACGTGGATCCACCGCACGAACAACGC
>MGOE01000011.1:4720-7582 GCA_001797035.1 Chloroflexi bacterium RBG_16_72_14 | reverse complement strand
TGAAGCCGATCTCCACCCTCGCCCGGCCGCTGCCGACCGCGGACCTGCTGACCGGTGAGCCGGTCGAGAAGGCGCACTACGAGCGCTCGGACATCTCCGTGGTGCCGGCGGCGGGCGTCATCGGCGAGGCGATGGTGATGCTCACGCTCGCCCGCTTCGTGCTCGAGAAGACGGGCGGCGATTCGATGGCCGAGGTGACCGACAACCTGCGCCGGTACCGCGAGCGGATCGCGGCCGTCCCCGATGCGCCCGGACCCGGCGGCCGCGCGGGCGGGCCCGGGGCGGGCGAGGCCGGCTCCGGCGGCGAGGCCGGCTCCGGCGGCGACGACTGACGATGGACGTCGTCCTGGTCGGGCTGCCCGGGAGCGGCAAGAGCGCCGTCGGGCGGCGGCTGGCGGCGCGCCACCACGCGGCGTTCATCGACCTCGACGCGGACATCGAGCAGGCTGCCGGCAAGCCGATCCCGGCGATCTTCGCGCAGGATGGGGAGGCCGCGTTCCGGCGGCTGGAGCGCTCCGCGGTCGAGGGGCTGGGACCCGCGGACGCGTCGCGGGAGGTGCGACGCGTGATCTCTCCCGGTGGCGGAGCAGTCATGGACCCGCGCAACCGGTGGGCGCTGTACCGCGGGCGCGTGGCGGCCTGGCTGGACGTGCGGCCGGAGGTCCTCGCCCAGCGGTTGCGCCGCTCCCCGACCGTCCACCCGCTCGTCCATGGCGGCGACCCCATGGGCCGCGTCCGCCAGCTGGCCGCGGGACGCGAGCGGTTCTACGCCGCCGCCCACCGGGTGAACGGCGTCGCCGAGGTCAACGCGGTGGTGGAGGCCGTGGAGCGGCTGGTCGAGGCGGGTCCGACACCCGGGACCGCGCTGCTGCGCGCGTCCACGAAGGTCGGGGAGGTCGTCGTGGGCGAGGGGATCGCAGCGGACGCGGTGGGGGCGGCGCTGCGGCGGGCGGACGCGCGACGCGCGGTGCTCGTCTCCGAGCCCGGGGCATGGGCGGCGTTCGGCGAAGGCGTGGCGGAGGCCCTGCGCGCGGCCGGCTGGCCGGTCGAGGCCGTCATGCTGCCGTCCGGCGAGGCGGCGAAGCAGCTGGCGGTCATCGGGGAGGCGGCGCGGGAGCTGGCGCGGCGCCGCGTGGAGCGGCGCGACCCGCTGGTCGCGATCGGGGGCGGCGCGCTGGGCGACCCGGCCGGGTTCCTGGCCGCGACCTACCTGCGGGGCGTGCCGTGGATCCAGGTCCCGACGACGCTGGTCGCGCAGGTGGACTCGGCGATCGGCGGCAAGACCGGCGTGGACCTGCCCGAGGGCAAGAACCTCCTGGGTGCCTTCCACCAGCCGGCGGCGATCGTGCTGGACGTGGCCGCGCTTCGGTCACTGCCGGAGCGCCAGCTGCGCGCGGCCCTCGGCGAGGTCGTGAAGATGGCCGCGCTCGACGACGAGGCGCTGTTCGCGGCGCTCGAGGCCGACGGCGAGGCGGTGGCCCGCGGCGATCCCGGTGCCTTCGAGCGCGGCGTGATGGCCGAGGTGGTCGAGCGGCCGGCCTGGGCGAAGGTCGAGGTCGTGACCGCGGACGAGCGCGAGCAGGGCTCCGCGGGCGGCCGGATCGCGCTCAACCTCGGGCACACCGTGGCGCACGCCCTTGAGGCCGCGGACGGGTACGCGACGCTGCTCCACGGCGAGGCCGTGGGCTACGGGCTCCGGGCGGCGGTGCGGATCGGGACCGCGCTGGGTGTGACGCCGGCGGAGCGCGGCGCGCGGATCGAGGCCCTGCTGGACCGGCTGGACCTCGGGCGAGCGCCGCTCCCCTACCCGCCCGAGGCGGTGCTGGCCGCCTCCGAAACCGACAAGAAGCACGCGGGCGGACGCCTGCGCTGGGTGCTGCCCACGGCCGACGGGGCCGTGGTGCGCGACGACGTGCCGGGCGAGGCGGTTGCCGCCGCCGTTCGGTCGATCCTGGCCGGCGCTTCGTCGCCTTCGCCCTCGCCCTCGTCTTCGTCCTCGCCCTCGGGGGCCGCGGCGTGACCCGGGTGCTCGTGCTCCAGGGCCCCAACCTCAACCTGCTCGGGACGCGGGAGCCCGAAATCTACGGCACCCAGACGCTGGACGAGATCCACGCCGGGATCGCGGCCCACGCCGCGGAGCTCGGGCTCGAGGTGGACTGCTTCCAGTCGAACCACGAGGGCGCCCTCATCGACCGCCTCCACGCGCGCGACTTCGATGCCGCCATTGTCAACGCCGCCGGGCTCACCCACACCTCGGTCGCGCTGCGCGACGCGCTGCTGGCGATCCAGCGCCCGTTCTGGGAGGTCCACCTGTCCGACCCGTGGCAGCGCGATGCGTTCCGGCGGGTCAACTTCCTGCACGACATCGCGGCGGCCTCGATCGTGGGCCAGGGCTCGCGCGGGTACCACCTGGCCCTCGAGGCGATCGCCGGCCGGTTCGGGGGCGGTTCGTGACCCGTCCCACCCCCGCCGAGCGCGACGCCGCCGCCGCGGCCCTGGAGCGGGTCCGCGACCAGATCGACGAGCTGGACCAGCTGATCGTGGAGCTGCTCAGCGAGCGGGCGAGGCTGGGGCAGGCGGCCGGTCGCGCGAAGGCAGTCGCGGGCCGCCGTGCGGTGCGCGACCGCCAGCGCGAGCGCGAGGTCCTGCTGCGGGTCGCGATGGCGAACCCGGGCCCGCTCCCCCAGGCCGACCTGCTCTCGATCTACCGGCGGATCGTGTCCGCCACGCGGGCGCTGGAGTCGCGCGACCGGACCCATGACGAGCGGCCCGGCGACGCCTGACGGCCCGGGTCCGGCGGCGGACGGGGCTGCGGCGGGGGGCCTGCTCGACGGGCTCCATGTGCCGCACGCCCACGGCACC
>MGOE01000011.1:0-4679 GCA_001797035.1 Chloroflexi bacterium RBG_16_72_14 | reverse complement strand
CGTCACCCGGTTCGCGCCCGCGCCGACCGGCTTCCTCCACCTCGGCCACCTGGTCAACGCGCTGTACACCTGGGGCGTGGCCCGGGCGACCGGCGGGCGGGTGGTGCTGCGGATCGAGGACCACGACCGGCAGCGCTCGCGGCGCGAGTACGAGGCAGCCCTGCTCGAGGACCTGGAGCGGCTGGGGCTGGTGCCCGACGAGCCGCCGGTCGCGGCGTTCCGGGCCGGCGCAACCACGAACCGCCAGTCCGACGCCGGCGAGGCGTACGCGGCGGCGCTGGCGCAGCTGCGCGCGGACGGGCTCGTGTACGCGTGCGACTGCTCGCGTTCGACATTCACGGCGTTCGAGTCGAAGCACGGCCGGCATTGGCGGGGCATCGGTTGCCCGGGAGCGTGCCGGCGACGGTCGCTCCCCGAGAACGGGGGGACGGGCCTCCGGGTGGCCGTGGGGGCGGGCACGGAGCGCTGGGTGGACCTCCTGGCAGGCCCGATGGCCGACGAGCCGGCCGCGAATGGCGACCTCCTCGTCCGCGACCGGGCGGGTAACTGGACGTACGCCTTGTGCGTGGTCGTTGACGACATGCGGAACGATATCGACCTCGTCATCCGCGGCCGGGACCTGCTCCACGCGACCGCCGGGCAGATCCGGCTGGCGCGGCTCCTGGGCCGCGAGGTGCCGCCCCGTTTCCTCCACCACCCGCTCGTCCGCAAGGTCTCGGGCGCCAAGCTGTCCAAGGCCGACGGCGACACCGCCGTCCGGTCGTTGCTCGATGACGGGCACACGCCGGCGGCGCTGTTCGGCGCCGCCGCCCGGCTGGCCGGCCTGCGCGAGGACGCCACTCCGATCGAGCCGACGGAGCTCGGCTCGCTGTTCGCCGCGTAGTCGGGCCCGGTCCGGCGCGCTTTGAACGCTGGGCGAGCCTGGGAACGCGCACCGTTCAATGGCGCGATCGGGGGCCGTCGGCGTCCCGATCCTGAACGCTACCCGTGCCGAACGGCCCCGGACGAAACCTTCGGGCCGCGCGCTGCTCGCCTAGCGTTCACGGCGCCGTCGCCAGCGCTTGCACCGCTCGCCAGGCGTTCAGCTCGCCGGGCGCTACAAGACCTCAGACCGGCGGGCGCCCAAGGCCTCACATCGTCGGGCGCTGCCAGCCGCCCGAGGCGGCTTCCACGACCCGCGCAGCGGCCAGCGCGACGTCCTCGCGCCAGGGTCGTGCCACCAGCTGGACGCCGATCGGCAGGCCCTCCGGAGAGGTGCCGCCGCGGACGACCGCGGCCGGCCAGCCCGTGAGGTTGTGGACATCGCTGTAGGTGTCGCCGAACCAGGCGGCGGTGCTCTCGCCGTGGCGGATCGCCGGCTGCGGCATGACCGGGCACACGACCAGGTCCGTCCCCTGGATCCAGCGCAGCATCCGCGACCGGATCTCGTCGGCGCGTTCCACGAGGGCGCCGAGCGCGTCGCCGGGGAGCGGCGCGGCGTCGGACAGCCAGCCGCGCGTGTCGTAGGAGCCCATGCCGGGGGTCCCGGCCGCGGCGATCAATCGCCGGAGCCAGGACCAGCCGTCCGCGCGGATGAGGCCGTCCCAGGCATCCCAGGCGGCGCCGAGGTCCGGCGGCATGCGCATCTCGACCGTTGCCCCTGCTGCCTCGAGCGCGCCGGCCGCGGTTTCGACGGCCCGGATGGTCTCGGGCGTCGGCGTCCGGATGCCGTTGTCGGTGAACATCGCTACCCGGAGGCCGCCGATCGCCACGTCCGTCGGGTCGCGAAGCGGGACGGGCGGGACGTGTGGGTCCACGCCGTCGGGTCCGGCGATCAGCGGCAGCAGGAGGACCAGGTCCTCGACCCGCCGCGCCATCGGCCCCAGCTGGGTGAACGACTCGAGGAGCCCGGTGAACCCCGGCCAGTGCCCCGTCCGCGGCACGCGGCCGCTGGTGGGTTTGATGCCCGCGATGCCGCACACGTGCGCCGGCTGGCGGATGCTGTCGCCGGTGTCGCTGCCGATGTCGAACGGCGAAACCCCCGCGGCCACGATCGCGGCCGGGCCGCCGCTGCTGCCACCCGGCGTGCGGTCGAGGTCGTACGGGTTCGAGGTCCGGCCGTAGACGTCGTTGTCGGTCTCGTCGGACCAGGTGAACTCGGGCGTGTTCGTCTTGCCCAGCAGGATCCCGCCGGCGGCGCGGAGGCGGGCGACGACGGTCGCGTCCCGATCGGGGACCCGGTTTGCCCAGCCGATCGTGCCCGCGGTCGTGATCACGCCCGCCGTATCGAGCGAGTCCTTGATCGTGAACGGGACGCCGTGGAGCGGGCCGCGGACCGTGCCCCCGGCGAGGTCCTCGTCCGCGCGGCGGGCCGCATCGAGCGCACCGTCCGCCAGCCGCACGACGGCGTTGATCCGCGGGTTGACCTCGGCGATGCGCGCGAGGCACGCCTCCACGACCTCCATCGACGAGACCTCGCGGCGCGCGATCATTCCGGCGAGCGCGGTGGCGGAGCGGTCGCACAGCCCGGTGTCACCCATCGGGCGGGAGTGTAGGGCGCCCGGGCGGGGTCTATGCTGCGGTCGCGTCCGTGGACGAGGAGGTCGCGATGTACGCACGGGTGACCTGGCTGGAGGGTTCCCCCGCGCAGGCCCGCGAGGCGATCGCGGCGATGCGCGAGCAGGCGATCCCGGCCATCGAGGCGGCGGCCGGGTTCCAGGAGATGCTGTTCCTGGTGGACCGCGAGGGCGGCCGGGCGCTCGCGCTCACCCTCTGGGAGACGCTCGAAGACCTCGAGGGCAGTGAGGAGCTCGCGCGGCAC
This sequence comes from Chloroflexi bacterium RBG_16_72_14, assembly GCA_001797035.1. Taxonomy (GTDB): domain Bacteria; phylum Chloroflexota; class Limnocylindria; order Limnocylindrales; family CSP1-4; genus CAIXZV01. Next base: position 1,879 of record MGOE01000011.1, on the reverse strand, counting down.
CTCCGGTCGCTGCCGCTGGCTCGCTGGGCCGCCTCGGGCGCCGAACGGTTCGAGCTCGCCCTGCGGGTGCGTGCCGGCGGCTGACCGGGGGTCGCGACTCCTGGCGCCCGGCGTTCAGCTGCCGCCCAAGCGCGATCGGCGACGAACGGCGAGGCCGAACGCCAAAGCGACAACCATGACGACGGCACCTGCCGCGAGAACCAGCGGACGGGCGTCGACGGACGAGCCCGTGTCTGGACTCGCGGCATTGCCATCCACGACGAAGGTCGCCTCGCCATAGCAGTCCGGCTGAACCTGCACCTCGGCCCTGGCACGCCACTCACCCTCGTCGCCAGGGCCCGCGACGAACGTATAGCTGACAAACCCGTCGCCAGGTAGGGTGACGACCGCGACCTGGACACCACGGTGGAAGAACCGCAGGTTCGTCGGCGCGCCCTGATCCGTGTCGAAGACGAACTCCGTCCCGACAGGCCCGCGCTCAGGGGTCACCGTCGCCTTGCCACCACAATGATCGGCGTTGGCTGACACCGGCCATACGAGCGCAACCATCAAGGCGACGGCGGCTGCGAGGCCGCTCTTCAGCAGGCGATCCTGGGACCGAAGCATGGTGCTCTCCCTGGCGTTCGGCATGGGACCCAAGCTGCTACAGGCCGCGGTACTGATCGGTGCAGAGCGAGATGGCGGAGCCGGTCGCTTCGGCAACCAGCGTGTGCATCTGAGCCTACACTCCGACCGCCGCGGCCGGCTGCCTCCCCGTTTGATGCGTGGTCCTGTGCATGCGGGCGGACAACTCGGGCTCCTGATCCACCTCAACCCGGCCTATGTGTGCATCCACCTGTACATCGCGTGCCGACGGGCGCCCGAATGCGCGTCCTGATGCACACCGCACGGGCCGGTGTCCGCCCGGATGCACACCTCGCGATGACGCACGCCAGCTGCCCGCCCGGATGCATACCGGACGGCCGAGGCGCGACCGCGGGCTGGGACGACTGGCCACGGCCGGCAGGTCGGTAGCTACGGGCGGTCCGCCGGCGGGACGAGCGCCGGCCCGCGGGTCCACGACGGACCGTCGAACAGCTCCGGGCGGTGGGTCAGGACGAGCAGCGTGCGGCCCGCGGCCGCCGCGTCGAGGTCGGCGACGAAGGCGCGGGCGGTAGGCTCGTCGAGGTGCTCGGTGGGCTCGTCGAGGACGAGGATCCGGACGTCCGCCAGCAGGGCGCGGGCGAGCGCGAGCCGCTGCCGCTGGCCGCCCGACAGGCGCGAGCCGTGCTCGCCCACCGGCGTGGCGAGGCCCTCGGGCAGCGATCGGACCCAGTCGAGGAGCCGGGCCGCCGCCAACGCGGCCTCCAGCTCGTGGACCGGGGCGCCGGGGTGGGCGAGACGGAGGTTGTCGGCGATGGTGGCATCGAACACGTGCGGGTCCTGCTCGCACAGGCCGACGGCCCTTCGGACGTCGTCGCCCGCGACCTCGCGGACGTCGACGGCCCCGCGCTGCCCCACGAGCTCCAGTGACCCGGCCGCGGGCCCCAGGAACCGCAGGCAGGCGGCGGCGAACGTGCTCTTGCCGCTGCCGCTGGGCCCGGTGACGAGGACGCGCGCCCCGGCGCCCACGTCGAGGTCCAGGGGGCCGGCCGCGTCCACCGTGGCACCCGGGTAGCGGAGCCGCAGACCGCGCGCCCGCAGTCCCAGCGGCCCGTCCGGAACGGCGCACGGCTCGGCCGGGTCCGCGACGGGGTCCGGGCGCCGGATCACGTCCACGACCCGCGCCGCGGACGCGGCGAGCCCGGGCACCTGGCGCGCCGCCGGCGCCAGCGGGGCCATGACCTCGTGGATGGCGATCGGGGTCAGCGCGACGACGGCGAGCGCGACGCCGCCCAGG
>MGOE01000010.1:79006-88112 GCA_001797035.1 Chloroflexi bacterium RBG_16_72_14 | reverse complement strand
CCGGTGAACGCGACGAACGCCGTCACCACGGCGGCCAGCGCCAGCCGCGAGCGGTCCGCGTCGGTTGCCCCGGTCACCTGCGACCGCAGCCGCATCTCGAGCAGGACGATGCGCTGGAACAGGAGCGCGAACGTCGCGAGCGCGGGCACCAGCCCCAGCCCTGCCGGCACCAGCTGGATCGCGGCGGCGCTGCCCCCGGTCAGCACGGCCGGGATCAGCAGCGCCTCGAACGGCCGTCCGGCCCCCTCCTCCATGCGCAGGACCCCCATCCCGGCCAGGAGCACGACCACCGGCAGCAGGGCGGCCAGCAGGAACGCGGCGTCACGCTCGACGAACCTCGTGAGGGCGACCAGCACCACGGCGACCAGCAGCAGCTCGCGGCGCGCGAGGCCGTCGCTCTCGTCCTGGGTCTCCATGGCCGCGGATGGTACGTCCACGGGGGGCGCGGGACGCGGGGTCGCGGCGTGGAGGCTCACCCCCGCACGCGCGCCGGCTTGGCGGCCACCCACGCCAGCAGCTCGTCGCGACCGCGCGCGTTGAGCACGTTGCGGGGCTCGACCCACGCGCGCCGGGCCTGGTCCACGCCCCACCGGACGTACTCCAGCTCGCTCGTCCGGTGGGCGTCGGAGTCGATCGACAGCAGGCAGCCGCCCCCGACGGCGCGGCGGGCGCGCTCGGCGGCGAGGTCCAGCCGGTGCGGGGAGCCGTTGATCTCGAGGGCCGTGCCGGTCGCGGCGGCCGCCTCGAACACCGCGTCCCAGTCGAGGTCCAGGTCGTCCCGCGACTGGATCATCCGGCCGGCCGGGTGGGCGATGACGTCCACGTGCGGGCTGCGGATGGCGTTGAGCGTCCGGCGCGTGAGCTCCGCCCGCGTCTGGCGTCGGGCGACATGGACCGAGGCCACGACCAGGTCGAACCGGGCGAGCAGGTCGTCCGCGTAGTCCAGGCGGCCGTCGGCGCGCACCTCCAGCTCGCAGCCGTGGAGCAGCCGGAAGCCGCCCGGGTGCGCGCCATCGGGGATGGTGCCGGCCGCCTCCTCCGCGGCGAACCGGGCGTTGAGCGCCGCGATGATCGACCGCTGGAGCTCCACGCGCGCGGGCTCCAGCCCGTGCGCGATCGCGAGACTCTGCGAATGATCGGTCAGGACCTGGTAGGCATAGCCCAGGCGCCGGCCGGTCTCGGCCATGACCTCGATCGAATGGACGCCGTCGCTCCAGTCGGAGTGGGTGTGCAGGTCGCCGCGCAGGTCCGCCCGGGTGACCAGCGACGGCAGCCGGCCGTCGCGCGCCGCCTCGATCTCGCCCCGGTGCTCGCGCAGCTCGGGCTCGATGAAGGCGAGGTCGAGGAACCCGTACGCGGCCGCCTCGTCGGGGAACGTCCGCAGCTCTGCCTCGCCACCGGTCGCCGGCTGGCCGTCGCCGTCGAGCCGCAGGAACCCCTTCTCGGACAGGCTCCAGCCACGGTCCCGCGCGATCCCGCGCAGCGCCACGTTGTGGTCCGCGGATCCCGTGAAGTGGACGAGGTAGGTCCCGGCCTCGCCGGGCGGCATGACCATCAGGTCCACCTGCGGGCCGCGGAGCAGGCGGACGCTCGCCTTCGCCTTCCCGGCCCCGATGACCTGGTCCACGACGCCCAGGCGCGTGAAGCGCTCGATGACCGCCTCGGGAGCGTCCGTCTCCACGAGGAGGTCGAGGTCGCCGATCGTCTCGCGCCGGCGCCGCAGCGACCCGGCCTGGACGATCCGCCGGACCCCTTCGACCCCCGCCAGCTGCGTCACCAGGTCATCCGAGAGCGCCTGGGCCCGGTCCAGCAGCAGCCGCTGCGGGCGCGACTCGAGCTGGACGATCCCGTCCAGGATCCGCTGCTCGGTGCCCGCGGAGATCCCCTTGAGGCCCCGAAGGTGCCCGGCCTCCGCCGCCCGGCGCAGGTCGTCGAGGCTCTCGATCCCCAGCCCCTCCCACACCAGCCGGACGGTCCTGGGTCCCACGCCCGGGATCCGGAGCAGGTCCACGAGGCTGGCCGGGATCTCTGCCCGGAGCCGCTCGTGGAGCGCCATCCGGCCGGTCGTCGCGAGCTCCGCGATCTTGTCGGCGATCGCCTGGCCCACGCCCGGGATGGGCCGGCGGTCACCGGCGCCGTAGGCCTCCGCGACGTCGAACGGCGCCCGGGCGATGGCATCGGCCGCCCGGTGGTAGGCGACGGTCTTGAACACCAGCTCGCCCTTGACCTCGAGGATGTCGCCGATCTCGTGGAAGATCCGTGCGAGGTCGCCGTTGGTGAGCGGGTGGGCGCCGGAGGCGACGTCCCCGCCGCCGGCCACGTGCTCGCCGTCGGCCGGCGGGGCGTCGAGGGTGGCGTCGTCAGGCGCGGGCTCGCGGGTCGGCGGCGCGGGGCGGTCCTGTCGGCTGGGCATGCCCGCATGGTACGGGCGGACGCACCGCCCCAGCGCCGAGCGACCCAACGAGCGCACGGCGCGTCGATGTCACCGCCTGGCGACCGGTTCGTCGCAGGACACCGGCCCGCCGTGCAACGACTGCGGCTATGGGCGACCGATCCGACCCGTGCTGCGCTCGTTGGATCGCCGAGCGGGTGCTCTCGAGCCCGGGACGCGCCGCCCGGTCGCCCGTGGGGACACGCGCCTAGGCGGCGACCACCCGGTCTCGGCCGGCCCGCTTCGCACGGTACAGCGCCCGGTCAGCCTCGTCGATCACGATGTCCAGCGCCACCTCGGGCGACTGCGCGACGGCCACGCCGACCGACACGCTGACCCCGGGCACCCCGAGCTTGCGCAGATCCAGCGACCCGACCGCGCGCCGGACGCGCTCCCCCACCTCGAGCGCGATCTCGGGGCTGGGATTCTTGAGCAGGACCGCGAACTCCTCGCCGCCGAACCGTGCCGGGACGTCGTCCTCGCGCACCGCTCGCGCGATCGCCTGGGCGACGTCGCGCAGGACGTGGTCGCCGACCGCGTGACCGAACGTGTCATTGAGCTTCTTGAACCGGTCGATGTCGATCATCAGGACGCCGACCCGGTCCTCGGCGCGCCGGCGGCGCGCCAGCAGCCCCAGGTACTCGTCGAAGTACCGCCGATTGGGCAGCCCGGTCAGCGCGTCGGTCGTGGCGCGCGCCTCGGCCTCGCGCAGCGAGTACACGCGGGCGAGTGCGGCGGACGCCTCCACCGCGGCGGCGGCCAGGATCCGGTGGGCGCTCGACGGCCACGGTCCGCCCGTCCGGCGCGACAGCACGATCGCGCCCTCGACCTTGCCGTCCACGCGCAGCGGCGCCGCGACGAGGTTGCTGAGGCCGTACACGTCCCGCAGGCGGGCGGCGATCCGGTTCGCGATCCGCTGCTCGGCGCCCTCGCGGATCGGCGTGGCCTGGGTCGCGGTGCTGCGGCGGACCCGGAGCGGGAGGGCCGCCACGGCCGTGGTCCGCCGGCCGGCATCGAACGCCGCCTGGTGCCCCGCGTCGAACACCCCCGGGTGCGCGGCGGCGGAGCGCAGGTCGTCCCCCGCCTCACGGCCCGCGGGCCCCAGGGCGGCATCGGTCGCCAGGCCGCTCCGGGCACCCAGCCGGTCCGCGGCGATCCCCAGCGGCACCAGCTGCGGGTCGCCGTCCGGATCGGGCTCGATCGGCACGGCGGTCAGGCGCCGCCCGCGGGCGGCCGCAACGGCCAGGGCGGACAGCGCGTCGTCGATCGCCGGGTCCTCCAGCTCCGCCAGCGGCAGCGTCGTGCGGGATGTCGGCGCGCCGGGACGGGTGGGCGACAGGATGGCCTCCAGCTGGTGCGCGTCCGGCCGGCGGCGCACGACGGCGACGTGGTCCGCCCCGGTCCCCGAGCCCAGCTCCTCCACGATCGCCGCCACGATCGCGTCGGGTGACACCGACCGGGCCAGGCCGCGCAGGATCCGCGCGAACGACTCCGCCTCGGTGCGCCGCGTCCCCTCCAGCCCGGCGACCTCCTCCCGCTCGCGAACGGCCGCCAGCCCGAGCAGCGCGACGAGCGCGATGACCACGAGGTCGACTGGCCGGGGATCCACGATGAGGCGCAGCAGCTCGACCGTGCCGAGGGCCGCGAACAGGACGAGGGAGGGGCGCCGAGCCAGGGCGCGCAGGTCGATGCGTCGCCCGGGGTCGCCGTAGTCGCGTCCTCGGAATCTCACCTGGGACGCAAGCATGGGGCCGCACCCGCGGTCCGGCAAGGGCGTCGACCAGTACTGTCGGGCCGGGCGTCCTGGTACTTCCGTACCGGATCAGGCCTCTCGCAACTCCACCGCAGCACCCTCAGCCGTCTCGACCGCGGTCACCCCGGATCGCCGGTGCACCGACAGCGCGACCGGGGCGGCCGAGCCGGCGGTCGTCGGGTCGGCGCTCGCCGTGACGCGGTTGCCGCCGGCGTCCTTGGAGTCGTACAGGCCGGCGTCCGCGACGGCGATCAGCTCCGCGCCGGACCGCCCGTCGCGGGGGTGGGTGGCGATGCCGATCGAGGCACCCAGCGGGAACGGCTGGCGCCCCTCGGCGGCAAACGGCGAGGCACGGAACGCGTCGAGGACCCGCTCGGCCGCCCGGCCGGCGTCGTCGTGCCCTGTCTCGGGCAGGATCAGGGCGAACTCGTCGCCGCCGTAGCGCGCGGCCACGTCCGAGCCCCGCAGCGTCGAGCGGATGAGGTCCGCCACGTGCACCAGCACCCGGTCGCCGTAGACGTGGCCGAACGTGTCGTTGACGAGCTTGAAGTCGTCGAGGTCGAGCATCACGACGCTCAGCGGCCGCCGGGTGCGCACGGCGCGCACGACCTCCTCGGACAGCCGCTCGTGGAGGTACCGGTGGTTGAAGAACCCGGTCAGCGGGTCGCGGTCGGCAAGGTTGCGGGCGGTCTCGTAGAGACGCGCGTTCTCGAGCGCCATCGCGGCTTCGTGGGCCATCGTGCGGGCGAGCGTGATCGACCCCGACTCGGCCTCCGGCCGTCCCTTCGAGGTCAGCTCCACGACGCCGATCGCCTCGCCTTTCGCGATCAGCGGCAGCATCACGAGGCCGCGCATGCCCTCGCGCTTGAGCAGCGCCACCTCGGCCGGGTCTGCTTTGGGGTCCTCGGCGTCCACCACGGCGATGATCCCCTCGTCCAGGACCCGCCGGGTCAGCGGGAAGGGTGACAGGTCGTAGTAGGGGTCGACGGCGGCCTGTCGATCCGCCGGGTAACAGCCCAGCGTCCGCACCCGGTCGTTGACGCGGTCCCAGTCGCTGATCTGCGCGACGTCGGCGCCGACGGCGCGGGCGAGGTGCTCGGCCATCAGGTTCGCGACGTCGTGGGGGTCGAGGGACCGCGACAGGGCGCTGCTCATGTCGAGCAGCTGGCGGAGCTCGGCGGCAAGGCGGCGGGTCTCGGCGAGCAGCGCCGCCCCGGAGAACGCGGTCGCGGCCTGGTCGGCGAGGATCAGCAGGAGCCGGAGGTCATCGTCGTCGAACTGGCGCAGGCCGAGCCTGGACAGCGTGATCACGCCGACCAGCCGGTCGTCGTGCTGCATCGGCACGACCAGCATCGACTCGGGGACGTCGTCGGTGCCCGGGATCGTGGCCGAGCGCGGGTCGGCGCCCGCGTCGTCGACGCGCACCGCCGTGCCGTGCTTCGCGACCCAGCCCGTGAGCCCCTCCCCCAGCTTGGTGCGCAGGATCTCGAGGTCCACCTTCTCGTAGGCGCCGACCCGCCCCTCGAACGCGACCGGGACCAGCTCGTCCGGCTGGTCGAGCAGGTACACCCGGGCGTTGTGGTAGTCGATGAAGCGCCGCGTCTCCTCGACGACGGCCCGCCCGACCTCCTCGGACGAGAGGCTGGCGCTCATCCGGCGAGCGGCCAGCTGGAGGACCTGCAGCTGACCCGCGCGTCGCAGCTCGGCGGCGCGCGCCCGGCCGACCAGGGCGCTGGTCATCAGCAGCGTGCCGCCGACGACGAGGTCGAGGACGATGACCACCTCCTCGATCGACGCCGGGCCGCCCGCGAACGCCCAACCCACGAGTCCGAGCGTCAGCGCGACGATGCCGCCGGCGAACGCGAGCGGATGCAGGCGCGCCGAGGCACTGGACCCGCGTGCCCGGATCACGAGACGGCGAGGCGTGGATGGCCGGCGCTGCACGCAGCGGATGCTGCCATGCCCCTGTGCCGCGAGGCACCAATCGAAGGTACCGTCCGGGCGCGTACCTCGATTCGACCGAAGAGGCTCAGTCGGCCGCAGGGCGCCAGGTGAAGGCCGCCGATTCGGGCCTCGCCAGCCAGTCCGCGAGGGTTCCCGCCGCCGCGTCCTTGGGCGACAGCTGCGGCGATTCCACCGGCCACGGGATGGCCAGCTCCGGGTCGTCCCAGCGGATGCCGGACTCGTTGGCCGGGTTGTAGGGCGCGGTGCAGAAGTACTCGATCTCGGTGACGTCGGACAGGGCCGCGAACCCGCGCGCGAACGAGGCCGGCGCCCAGACCAGGACGGGCTCGTCGGCGGAGGCCTCGAGCGTCACCGCCCGGCCCAGCGTCGGCGAGCCGGGCCTGATGTCCGCGGCGACCAGGAACGCGCGGCCGGCGACCACGCGCATCAGCTTCCCCTGGGCCGGCTCCCACTGGAAGTGCAGCCCGCGGACCACGCCCCGCACCGAGCGCGACTGGTTCACCTGGACGAAGCGGGTCGGCAGCCCGAGCTCGGCGAACGCGTCCAGCTGGAGCAGCTCGAGGAACCAGCCGCGCTCGTCGGAGTAGACGCGCGGCCGGACGATCCGTACCTCGGGGATGGCGGTGGGCTCGACCGTGAACGGCACCGCTACATCATCGCCAGGCCGCCGTCCACCCCGAGCACCTGGCCCGTGATGTACGCGGCCTCGTCGGAGGCGAGGAAGCAGACCGCCGAGGCGATCTCGTCGGGCGTGGCAAAGCGGCCGAGCGGCGTGGCCGCCTTGATCCCGTCCTTGACGTTGTCCGGGAGGCTCTCGGTGAGCTCGGTCACGACGAACCCGGGGGCGACGGCGTTGACCGTGATCCCGCGCGAGGCGACCTCGCGGGCCAGCGCCTTGGTCAGGCCGATCAGCCCCGCCTTGGACGCCGAGTAGTTCGCCTGGCCGGCGTTGCCCATCTGCCCGGACACGCTGGACATGTTGATGATCCGCCCCGAGCGCTGCCTGATCATCGGGCGCAGCACGGCCCGGGCCATGTAGAACGAGCCGGTCAGGTTGGTGTTGATGACCTCGGCCCACGCGTTGTCGGTCATCCGCATCGCCAGGTCGTCGCGCGTGATCCCCGCGTTGTTGACCAGGATGTCGACGCGGCCGAACTCCCGGATCGTCTCCTCGACGGTCGCCGCGCAGGACGCCGGGTCCGTGACGTCGCCGCCCACGCATATCGAGCGCCGGCCCAGGGCCTCGACGTCGCCCTTCGTGTGGTCGTCCACCAGGCAGGCTGCCCGGTCGAGGAACGCCACGTTCGCGCCCTGGCGCGCCAGCATGATCGAGACGGCACGGCCGATACCGCGCGAGCCGCCGGTGACGATGGCGACCTTGCCGGTGAGATCGAGCATTCGGGGTTCCTTCCTCCTCCGGGATGGCCCGGGCGCGACCCGGGCGGCGTCAGCGGGTTGACGAGTGGGCGTGCGCCGGCTCGCCCGGCACGACGTCGTCGAGGGGCAGCTCGACGCCCGGCACCACCGGCCGCCCCAGGACCTCGGCCAGCGCCGGCGGGATGGGATCCACCGAGTCCCAGTCCACCGGCAGGCGGACCCGGACGTCCTCGGGACGGACCGCGGCGTCGCCGATCGGGCCCCTGGCGGGATCCGCCGTCCACTCCATCGCCACGGCGCCGGAGGTGAAGCCGGCCCCGAACGCGACGAGCACGATGTGATCGCCCGGCTTGACGCGCCCCTCGTTGACCGCCTCGGCGAGGGCGATCGGCACCGACGCCGCCGACGTGTTGCCGTAGCGGTCCAGGTTGACGTACATGCGCTCCATGGGCAGGTCGAGGCCCTTGGCCACTGCCTCGATGATCCGGATGTTGGCCTGGTGCGGGATGAACAGGTCGATGTCGCCGGCGTGGAGCCCCGCCCGGCCGACGGCGGCGAGCGCGGTCGAGGCGAGGGTCCGGGTCGCGAAGCGGTAGGTCTCGCGGCCTTCCATGCGGATCTTGTGCTCGCCGCGGGCGATCGTCTCAGCCGAGGGCGGGCTCTTGGACCCCCCGGCGGGCAACCAGATCATGTAGGCACCCTGCGGCTCGGTGGTCATCTCGATGCCAACCGGCGTGGCCGCCTCGTCGCTCGCCGACAGCACCACCGCGCCGGCCCCGTCGCCGAACAGGATGCAGGTGCTCCGGTCCGAGTAGTCGAGGAAGCGGGTCAGCAGCTCGGCACCGATCACCAGCACGTGTCGCGCCATGCCGGCCGCGATGTAGGCGCTGGCGGTCGCATAGGCGTACACGAAGCCGGAGCAGGCGGCCATCACGTCGAAGGCCGTGGCGCGCGTGTTGCCGATGGCCTCCTTGACCAGCGCCGCCGTGGACGGCATCCAGTAGTCGGGCGTGAGCGTGGCCAGGATGATGACGTCGATCTCATCGGGCACGAGGCCGGCGGTCGCGATCGCGCGCAGCCCCGCCACGGCGCCCATCGACGCCGTCGTCTCGTGGGCGGCGGCGACGCGCCGCTCCCGGATCCCGGTCCGGGACACGATCCACTCGTCGGAGGTGTCCACCATCCGCTCGAGGTCGGCGTTGGTCAGGACCTGGGCCGGAGCGTAACGGCCCCAGCCGGTGAGGCGGACCGAACGCGAGGCGGGGCTGGGGGGCATGGGGTGGGTGCTCATGCGGGCTCGACCTCGATCAGTGGCTGCTTCGCCTTCACCAGGGCGCCGTTATCGGCGCACACGCGGACCACGCGGCCTGCGAGGTCGCTCTTGATCTCGTTGAACAGCTTCATGGCCTCGATGAGGCCGATGATCTGGCCGACCGACACGTGGTCGCCGACCGACACGTAGGGCGTGGCGCCCGGAGACGGGGCGCCGTAATAGATGCCGGTGAGGGGGGCCTTGACCGACGGCCGGGCGGACGCGACCGCACCCGCCGGGGCGGCGTGACCCTGGGCCGACGCGACCG
>MGOE01000010.1:78197-78753 GCA_001797035.1 Chloroflexi bacterium RBG_16_72_14 | reverse complement strand
CTCGGCCTCCGCCGGCGGGCCGCCCGGGCCCACGGCGACGGGCTCCACCAGCGGACGATCGTCTGTGAGTCCGGTCTCGGGCATGGGCTCCTCCGGGCGCTCCTCGTGCTCCCCGCTCATCCGTCCCACCGCCGGAACACGAGCGCGGTGTTCTGGCCGCCGAACCCGAACGAGTTCGAGACCGCCGTGCGCAGGGGCCGCCGCGTCGCGACGTTGGGCGTCAGGTCGAGGCCGGCGGCGTGCTCGTCGGGCTCGGCCAGGTTGATGGTCGGGGGCACGCATCCCTCCCGCAGGGCCTGGATCGTCGCGATGGCCTCGAGCGCGCCGGCCGCGCCCAGCGTGTGCCCCAGCATGGACTTGTTGGCGGTCACCGCGACCCGCGGCGCGTGGGCGCCGAAGATCGCCCGGATCGCCTGCAGCTCCGCCTTGTCCCCCTCGGGCGTGGACGTCGCGTGTGCGTTCACGTGGTCGATGTCGGCGGGTTCGAGCCCCGCCTTCTCGAGGGCGCGACGGGCGGCGCGGACGGCGCCGATCCCGCCGGCTGCGGGGAGCGTGA
>MGOE01000010.1:69049-78041 GCA_001797035.1 Chloroflexi bacterium RBG_16_72_14 | reverse complement strand
AGGCCGCCGCCGGGTCGTCGTTGCGGGTGGACAGGGCCTTCATCGAGCAGAAGCCGCCCATCGTCGCCTCGTGGATGCCGGCCTCGACGCCGCCCGCCAGCATCAGGTCGGCGTCGCCGCGGCGGATCGTCTCCCACGCCTCGCCCAGCGCGTGGCCACCGGTCGCGCACGCCGACACCGTCGCGAAGTTCGGGCCCACGGCCCCAACCGCGATCGCGACCTGGCCGGCGCCCACGTTGGCGATGCCCATCGGGATGAAGAACGGCGAGATCCGGTCGGGGCCCCGCTCGCCCATCACGAGCACGTTGTCGAACAGCGTGGACACGCCTCCCAGCCCAGACCCTACGATCACGCCGGACCGGGCGGCGAGGTCGTCGTCGAGGCGCCCGGGCAGCCCCGCGTCGTCCAGCGCCTGGCGGGCGCAGACGAGCGCGAACTGGATGTAGCGGTCCGTGCGGCGGATCTCCTTACGGTCCAGGATCCCGGACGGATCGAAGGCCTTGACCTCGCCCGCGATCTGCGAATCGAGTCGCGACGGGTCGAATGACTCGACGCGCGCGATGCCCGAGCGGCCGGCCACGAGGCCGTCCCAGGTGGACGCCACGTCGTTGCCCAGCGCGCTCAGCGCACCCATCCCCGTGACCACGACGCGCCGCGGCCGGTCCGGCCAGGCCCAGGTCATCGCACCAGCTTCCCGGTGCGGACCGTGGCCGCGCGGTACACGTCGCCGGGCAGTCCGCGGGCGGAGATCGCGTTCGCGACCGCCATCGCGTCGAACTCCGTCCGCCGGATCTCGGCCTCGACGGCGCCGTCCTCGACCGTGACCAGCGCCCACGACGCCGTCGGGTCGCCGTCGAACACGTAACCCGCGCTGCCGGCGTTGACGATCACCTTCCAGCCGAAGTCGCGCACCTCGGGCAGGTGGGTGTGGCCGACGCAGATGATCCGCGCGTCGGTGGCCATCGCGCGCTCGAGGATCACGTTGGCGTCCAGGGCCTGGTCGAAGCCGCGGGTCTGCGACCCCGGCGACGCGTGGACGACGAGGGCGAGCGTGTCGTCGTCCGTGCGCAGCCGCCGCTCCGCGGGCAGGCGCCGGAGCCAGTCCAGCTGCTCGTCGGACAGCTCGTCATGGGCCCACTCCGCGGCGATCCGGATGCCGTCGGGCACGCCCTCGGGGTACTGCGGGAACGCGGCGCCGAAGTCGAAGTCGGTGACCGCGATATCCGTGTTGCCGGACACGACCAGGGCGCCGCCTGCGTCGAGCGCGCGGAGCGCGTCGACGGCGCCGGCGGGGTCCGGCCCGTTGAGCACCAGGTCGCCCGCGACGAGGATCGCGTCCGGCTGCTGGGCGCGGATCGCCGCCAGCGTCGCCTCGAGCGCGACGAGGTTGCCGTGGACGTCCGAGAGGACCGCGAACCGGGTCACCGCAGGACCCCCGCGGGCGAGAGCTGACACGGGTCCTGCGAGGGCGGTGCAGCGCAAGGCGTAACCGAGCACGTGAGCGAGCGCACCTCGACCGACTCTCCGAGGGCCGAGGTAGAGCTCCGGCGGGCCCTCGGCCCGAGGATCGCAACGCGGCGAGGTGCCGTCATCGCAGGACCCCCGCCGGCGGGATGATGAACGACAGCAGGCCCTCGCAGGCGACCCCGCCGTCCACGGACGCGACACCCCGGCCCCGGCCGAACCGGCTGCCGAGCTTCTCCATCGTGACCTCGAGGCGGAGCAGGTCTCCCGGCACGACGACCCGCTTGAACCGGATCTCGTCGATGCCGGCGAACAGCCCGATCCGATCGCCGAACCCCGGCTGCTTGGCGACGTAGACGGCCATCGTCTGGGCCAGCGCTTCGACCTGGAGGACCCCCGGCATCACCGGCAGGCCCGGGAAGTGGCCCTGGAAGAACCACTCGGTCGCAGTGACCGCCTTGACGCCCACGATGCGCTTCGCATCCGGGTCGTACTCGACGATCCGGTCCACGAGCAGGAATGGCCAGCGATGCGGGATCAGGTCCTGGATCTCGCGTACGGTGTGCACGATGCCGGGCATGGCGAGCGCATCGGCGGAAGCGGGATTGGCGTCGGTCACGGGCGGCTCCAGGCGAGGTCGGTGGGAGTGTCACGCACGCAGTCGCGCGCGGGCACGGGGATCGATGCAGGGCTGCAGGCGGGGCAGATCACGAGCGGTCCGCCGCGGCGAGGAACGCCGCGCTGCCGATCCGGTCGAGCAGGTTCGTCGTGAACCGGCCCTCGAGGAACGGCTCGGAGACGAGCAGCGCCCGGTGGATCTGGGCGTTGGTCACGACGCCCTCGAGGACCAGCTCGCCAAGGGCGGCCCGGCCGCGGGCGATGGCGACCTCGCGGGTGGGGCCCCACACGATCAGCTTGCCCAGCAGGGAATCGTAGTACGGCGGGACCTCGTAGCCGCTGTAGGCATGCGAGTCGAACCGGACGCCGGGGCCGCCCGGCGCGTTGAACCGCTCGATCGTCCCGGCGCCGGGCCGGAAGTCGTGCTCGGGGTCCTCCGCGTTGATCCGGAACTCGATCGCGTGGCCACGGTAGGCGACGTCGGCCTGGGTGAACCCCAGCGGCTCGCCCGAGGCGATCCGGATCTGGGTCGCGACGAGGTCGATCCCGGTGAGCATCTCGGTCACCGGATGCTCGACCTGGATCCGGCAGTTGATCTCGATGAAGTAGGCGTTGCCCTCGCCGTCCACGAGGAACTCGAGCGTGCCGACATTCTCGTAGCCCGCCGCGACCACGGCCTTGATGGCACGTTCGGCGAGCTCGCGGCGCCCGGCCGGGGTCATCGCCGGCGATGGCGCCTCCTCGAGGATCTTCTGGTGGCGGCGCTGGACGGAGCAGTCCCGCTCCCACAGGTGGACCCCGTGGCCGAACCGGTCGACGGCCACCTGGACCTCGACATGGCGGTTCTCCTCGAGCCACTTCTCGAGGTACAGCGCGTCGTCGCCGAAGGCGGCCTTCGCCTCGGAGCGGCAGATCGGCAGCACCGCCGCCAGCTCGCGCGGCGAGCGGACCATGCGCATGCCCTTGCCGCCGCCGCCGGCCGACGGCTTGACGAGGACAGGGAAGCCGATGCGCTCCGCCTCCTCGAGCGCCTGGGCCTCGTCGACGAGCAGGCCGGAGCCCGGGATCGTGGGCAGGCCGTGGGTCGCGAGCAGGCGGCGCGTCTCCTCCTTGGACGCGAACCGCTCCAGCACGCTGGACGGCGGGCCGATGAACGTCAGGCCGTGGGCGCGGACGGCGTCAGCGAAGGCGTCGTCCTCGCTCAGGAACCCGTAGCCCGGGTGGATCGCGTCGCAGCCGGTCACCAGCGCCGCCGAGATCAGCGCGGGCGCCGAGAGGTACGAGCGTTTCGCGTCCGCCGGCCCGATGCAGATCGCCTCGTCGGCCAGGAGCGCCGGCAGCGAGTCCCGGTCCGCCTCCGAGTAGGCGACGACGGCCTCGATGCCCAGGGTGCGGCACGCTCGCAGGATTCGGAGGGCGATCTCTCCCCGGTTCGCGATGAGGATGCGGCTCAGCATCGCTCAGCCCTCCTCGTCCGCGCCGTCGGGCGCGACGGGCGCCGGGTCGGCCTCGATGGCCGCGATCGGCTCGCCGTACTCGACCGCGTCGCCGCTCGTGGCGAGGATCTCGACGAGCGTGCCGTCCACGGGCGACACGACGTCCTGCGGGATGCCCAGCAGGTCCACGGTGCCGATCCGGTCGCCGGCCCGGACGCGGCTGCCGGGTGTGACGCCGGCCCGGAACTCCCCGACCGCCGGTGAGGTGGCGACCGCGCGCCGATCGTCGGGTCCGTCGGCCCGGCCGCCTCGCTCGGGGGCGGCGTCGCGGCCGCGCGCCTCGCGCTCGGGTGCCTGCGCCCGCTCTGGTGCGTGCGGCCGCTCGGGTGCGTGCGCCCGCTCGGGTGCGTGCGGCGGTCCCAGGCGCGGCCGCTCGGCACGGCGGGCCGCCGGCGCGGCCGGCGCACCGGCGGCGGGGCGGCGGATGCGGATCCGCCAGTTGCCCTCGCGGACCTCGAGCTCGCCCAGCCCGCTGGCGCTGAGCTTCTGGACCAGCGCCGGGACCAGCGTGTCCGAGAGGCGGGCGAGGCTGGCGTGATCCGCCTCCCGCTGCGCGGGCGAGCGGTCGCCGGGGTTCGGGGCTTCGGGCATGGGCTAGACGTCCTCGCGGGCGGGTGGCTCGTCGCGACGCCCCACCGGGAGCGGCGCCGGGATCGCCCGCTGGCCGGCCTCGATCAGCCCGCGCAGGCGGTCCGCGAGGCCGCCCCTCGGCGGGACGGGTGGCGTGGGCGCCGGCCCCGCGAGCTCGGCGTACGCGCCGAGCGAACGGTACCGGCGATAACGCTGCTCGACGAGCACCTCGACCGGGATCGCCGCCAGGCGGTCCAGCTGCTCGGTGATCGCGGTCTTGAGCCGGCGACCGGTCTCCGCGTGGTCGGCGTGCGCGCCCTCGCCCGGCTCCGCGATCACGAGGTCCACCACGCCCAGCGCCCGCTGGTCGTCGGCGGTCATCCGCATCGCGAGCGCCGCGGTGGGCGCCTCGTCGGTCGTGCGCCACAGGATGCTGGCGCAGCCCTCGGGCGAGATCACCGAGTACACGGCGTTCTCGAGCGCCAGCACGACGTCGCCCACCGCGATCGCGAGGGCGCCGCCCGATCCCCCCTCGCCGGTGATCACCGTGACGATCGGCGTGCGCAGGCGGGACATGAGGCCCACGGACCGCGCGATGGCCTCCGCGATCCCGCGCTCCTCCGATTCCGGGCCCGGATGCGCTCCGGGCACGTCCACGAACGTCACCACCGGCAGGCCGCACCGCTCGGCGAGCTCCATCACCCGCATCGCCTTGCGGTAGCCCTCGGGGTGGGGCATGC
Organism: Chloroflexi bacterium RBG_16_72_14; assembly: GCA_001797035.1. GTDB lineage: Bacteria > Chloroflexota > Limnocylindria > Limnocylindrales > CSP1-4 > CAIXZV01. The sequence continues at coordinate 73,153 of MGOE01000010.1, read as the reverse complement.
CGAAGCTGCGGCGGACGTTCTCCTCGGTGTCGGCGCCCTTCTGCTGGCCGACGACCACCACCCGGCGGCCCTCGATCCGGGCGAAGCCGGCGACGACCGCCTCGTCGTCGCCGAACAGGCGGTCGCCGTGGAGCTCAACGAACTCGTCGGCGATGACCGCGAGCAGCTCGAGGATCCGCGGCCGGCGCAGGTTGCGGGCCAGCTGGACCCGCGCCCACACCGCGGCCTTGGGATCGGCGGCCGGGGCGTCCGGCGCCTGGTCACCACGACCCTCGTGCCCCTCCCGCGCCTCCCGGCCGCGGCCCAGGATCCGGTCAACCACGCGCGGCCTCCTTGCCCCAGGGCTGCGTGGGGGCCAGGAAGCGGAGGACCTGGGCCAGCTCCTGACGCAGATCGGCGCGCTGCACGATCCGGTCCACGAAACCGTGGCGGTAGAGGAACTCGGACCGCTGGAACCCGGGCGGCAGCTCCTGGCCGATCGTCCCGGCGCCGACCCGCGCCCCCGCGAAGCCGATCAGCGCGTTGGGCTCTGCGAGGTTCACGTCGCCCATCGCGGCGTACGACGCGAACACGCCGCCGGTGGTGGGGTCCGACATGACCGAGACGTACGGGACGCGCGCGGCGCGCAGCCGCTCCAGCGCGGCCATCGTCTTGACGAGCTGCATCAGGGCGAGCGTCCCCTCCTGCATCCGGGCTCCGCCGGACGCGGACACGATGACCAGCGGGATGCCTTCCTCGAGCGCTCCCTCCGCGGCCCGGGCGACCTTCTCCCCGACCACGGCGCCCATGGAGCCGCCCATGAACCCGAAGTCCATGACCAGGATCGCGATCCGCATGCCCTCGATCCGCCCCGTCCCCCACACCGCGGCGTCGCGCAGGCCCGTCGCCAGCTGAGCGGCCGCGACCCGGTCCGGGTACGGCTTCTGGTCCACGAACCCGAGCGGGTCCACGCTGACCAGGCCGGGGTCCCGTTCCACGAACGACCCGTCGTCGAGGAGCTGCGAGAGTCGCATCGTCGCCGACAGCCGGAAGTGGTGCCCGCACGAAGGGCACACGTTCATCGCCTTCTCGAGCTGCTTGTTGAACAGCTGCTCCTCGCACGACGGGCAGCGCGTCCACATCTTCTCGGGGTAGTCCTCGCGCCGCGACCGGAACGAGGGGAACTTCATCGGCATCAGGCCGGTCCCCCGATCCCGCCACCGGAGAGGCCGCCGGCCGTGGCGAGCGCGTCGGCGGCCAGCCGACGGGCGTGCGCGGTGCGGGCGGCCCGGCCCATCGCGGCGCCGGACGAGCTGGGGCCGGGGCGCGCCGCTCGCCACGCGACCCAGGCCACGCCCACCAGCGAGATCGCCGCCGAGGTGATGGCGCCACCGACGATCAGGGGACGTCGAACCCCGGCCGGGCGGGCGTCGGCGTCGAGCGGATCCGCGTCGGCCGGGTCCAGCTCGCCGGCGAGGACGGCGGCCAGCAGCGGGTCGGCGTCGAGCGCGGCGCCGCCGGCTCCCGCGGACCCGGGGAAGGCAACGACGACCGCACCGGCGGCGGCCGCGGGTCGCGACTGCACCGCGGCGAAGTCAGCGAGTCGCGCGGCGAGTCGCTCCTCGAACCGGAACGAGGGATGGACGCGGACCAGTGCCCAGCGCAGGACGCGGGCCGCATCGCGCAGCGCCGGGTCGAGCGCAGCGTCGGCCGGGACATCGGCAGCGCGCCGGTCGGCGGCCGCGAGCAGGCCGTCGAGGTAGTGGTCCGCCATCAGCGCCTCGATGTCCGCGCGGTCGCGCTCCGGCAGGCGGCCCGCGGTCACAAGCGCCCCCGGCGCTCGCCGCCGAGCTCCCGGGCGACCGTGCCCAGCGCCCGGTGGATGAGCACCCGCACGGCGCCCTCGGAGCGGCCCAGCACGCCCGCGATCTCGGTCGTGCTCATCTCGTCGACGAACCGCAGGACCAGCGCCCGGCGCCGGTCGTCGGGCAGCGCACGGAGCGCGCGGAGGGCCCGGGCCGCCTCGTCGCGGCTCGCGGCCTGGGCCTCGAGGTCCGCGGGGTCGGCGATCGCGAGGCCGGCGCCCATGGCCACCTCGAGCGAGTCCACCGGCCGTCGCCGCCGGGTCCGCCGCTCGTTCGCCACCACGTTGCGCGCGATGCGGAACAGCCAGACGCGAAACGTCGACGCCCCGGGGCCGTCCTCCGGCCGTGCCTGCTCGCGGAATCCGGGCAGGCCGGCGAGGGCGCGCAGGAACGTCCGCTCGGTCGCGTCCTCCGCGGCGTGGTGGTCGGCGAGCTCGTACAGCGCGTAGGCGTACACCTGGGCGAGGTACTTCCGGTACAGGGCGTCGAACTGCGAGGGATCGCGGCGCGCCGCCTCCACGAGGTGGCGATCGCGGTCGAGGGCGACGACGCCTCCTCGCGTCGCCCGCTCCTGCCTTCCGAACACCGCTCGAGCCACGGCGTTACACCCCTTCCGCCGCGAGCCGCACGTGGACGACCTCGCCGGCATGGACGAGCCGCTCGCGGGACGGGGCGGCCGCATCCTCGACCACCAGCGCCCCGGTCCCGGCGTCCACGCCCAGCGCGCGCACGGGGGCGGACGGTCCTGCGGCCGCGGGGTCCAGGGCCTCCAGCGACACCAGCCGCCCGGTCGTGGCCTGGCGCTCCACCCAGCCGGCGTGGTCGAAGTAGCCCGTCCGCAGCGCCGCCGTGCGGGCCTCGAGGCGGTCCAGGAACCCGTCCAGCAGCGCCGCGGGGTCGATCGGCCGCCCGCCGGCGGCCTCGCGCAGGCTCGTCATCGACCCTGCCAGCCCGTTGGGGAAGTCGTCCGCGACCCAGTCTGCGTTGATCCCGATCCCCACGACCACGCGCGGGTTCGCCGTCCCGAGCCCGTCGCTCTCGCCGAGCACGCCGGCCAGCTTGCGCAGCGACAGCGGCGCGCCCAGCCGCGCCGCGGCCTCGTCCGCGTCGCGGACGCCGGTCAGCAGCGCCCGCGGCCCGGCAGTCTCGACCACGAGGTCGTTCGGCCACTTGAGCCGGATCGACCCGACCGGCAGCCCGGCGGCGTCCTCGGCGGCGTCGCACATCGCGAGCGCGACGATCGCCGACAGGCGCCAGGCGCGGTCGGGCGCAAGCCACCCCGGCCGGAACCCGATCGAGGCCAGCAGCGCGGCGCCGAGCGGCGCCTGCCACGCCCGCCCGTGCCGCCCGCGGCCCGCCGTCTGCTCGCCGGCGACAGCGACGCACACCTCGGGCGTGCCCTGGTCGAGCCAGTCGCGGACGACGTCGTTCGTGGAGCCGACGCGCTCGAAGCGCTCGACGCGGGCGAGGAACGGGGGCGGCGGTGCCACCGGGTGCACGGGCCTGGGTCAGCCCGCGGCCGCGCCGGCCGCCTCGACGGTCTCGGGCTGCTCGAGCTCGAAGGCCGCATGGAGGGCTCGCACGGCCTCCTCCACGCGGTCCTCGGCGATGATCGTGGTGATCCGGATCTCCGAGGTGCTGATCATCTCGATGTTGATGCCGGCGTCGGCCAGCGTGCCAAACATCCGGGCCGCGTAGCCCGGAGCGTTCTGGATGCCCGCGCCCACGATCGAGACCTTGGCGACCGAGCTGTCCGTGGTCATGTCCCGGAACCCCATCTCGCGGATCAGCGGCTCGAGGATCCGCTTGGCCTTGGCCAGCTCCACCCGCGGGATCGTGAACGACAGGTCCGTGGCGCCACCGTGACCCACGTTCTGGACGATCATGTCCACGTTGATGCCCGCGTCCGCGAGCGGCCCGAACACGCTGCGCGCGACGCCCGGCCTGTCCGGCACGTCCACCAGCGTGATCTTGGCCACGTTGCGGTCGTGGGCCAGCCCCCGGACCTTGTTCCGCTGCTCCACGAGCGGGTCCTCCCTGATCTGCGTCCCGGGCGCGTCCTCGAACGAGCTGAGGACCTCGATGACGACGTCGTTGACCCAGCCCAGCTCCACGGCCCGGGTCTGCATGACCTGGGCACCCTGGTGGGCGAGCTCCATCATCTCCTCGTAGCCGATGACGGGCAGCTGGCGGGCGTGGGGTTCGATCCGCGGGTCCGCGGTGTAGATGCCCGTCACGTCCGTGTAGATCTGGCAGCGAT
>MGOE01000010.1:64309-69012 GCA_001797035.1 Chloroflexi bacterium RBG_16_72_14 | reverse complement strand
TCCGAGCCGCCGCGGCCGAGGGTCGTGATCTCCGCCGCGTGGACGTCGCTGGCCCCGGGCGTCGCCTCGAGGCCCTCGAGGCCGCTGACGCTCATGCCCTGGAACCCGGCCACGATCACCACCTTGCCCGCGGCCAGCTCCGCGCGGACCCGCCGGGGGTCGATGCCCGCGATGCGCGCCTTGCCGTAGCGGCCGTCCGTGGTGATCCCGGCCTGCGGGCCGGTCAGGCTGATGGCGGGCACGCCGAGCGCGTGGAGCGCCATCGACACGAGCGTCGCGCTCTGGTGCTCGCCGGTGGCGAGCAGCACGTCCAGCTCGCGGGCGTCCGGGTCGTCGGTGATCGCGGCGGCCAGGGCGAGCAGCTCGTCCGTGGCATCGCCCATCGCTGACACGACCACGACCAACTCGGCGCCGCCGGCCCGCTCGCGGACGATACGGCGCGCGACCCGCCTGATGCGCTCCGCGCCCGCCACCGACGAGCCGCCAAACTTCATCACGACGAGCGGGTTGGGCATGGCGCGCATTCTAGCGGAGCGTCGTGCGGGGACTGCCGTGGTCGCCCGGCCGCCGCCCCGCTCAATCCGCCCGACCTGCGAGCGCGAGAGGTCCGCGTGATCCGCCAGGTCCGACTGGCGCCACCGTTTCTTTATCCGCAGCGCACGGATGCCCCGCCCGAACCGACGCAGGTCCAGGGCGCCACGGTGCACGAACCCGCGTATCCGCAGGTGCGTGGCGCTCGCGACCGGCGCGCGACAGAGCGGCGTCCCGCCGCGACAGCGCGGCGCCCGCGCCACGCCAGCGACAGATCGGCGCCCACGCGCGACAATCCGCCGCACGCTCGCCCGCCACCGGAGGACTGCGCGATGTGCTTCGACCACGACTCCCGGCCGCCGATCGCGCCCATCGCCGGCGGGGCGCTGGATGCCGGCGAGATCGTGCTCGAGTCGGCCGACGGCAACCGATTCGCCGCCTTCCTTGCCCGGGCGGCCGGGCCCACCGGTGCCGGCATCGTGATCCTGCCCGACGTCCGCGGCCTGCATGCCTACTACCGCGAGCTCGCGATGCGGTTCGCGGAGCACGGGGTGGACGCGATCGCGATCGACTACTTCGGCCGCAGCGCGGGGATCGGCGACCGCGGGCCGTCGTTCGAGCACCAGCCGCACGTCGCGCAGCTGTCGTACGACGGGCTGCGCGCCGACAGCGTCGCGGCGGCCGCCCACATCCGGGCCGTGGCGTCGCCGGCGTCGCTGTTCACGATCGGGTTCTGCATGGGCGGCCGGCTCGCGTTCCTGACCGCGGGCTTCGGGCTCGGCCTGGCTGGCGTGATCGGCCTCTACGGCTGGCCGACGGGCCCGTCGCGCAACGGCACCCCGGCACCGGCCGAGGTCGTGAAGACGTTCGAGTGCCCGGTGCTCGCGATCTTCGGCGGCGCGGACGAAGGCATCCCGCCGGCCTCGGTCGGCGCGTTCGAGCAGGCCCTCGCCGCGGCCGGCGCGGACCACCGGGTCATCACCTACGACGGCGCCCCGCACAGCTTCTTCGACCGCAAGGCCGCCGAGTTCGCCGACGCCTCCGCGGCTGCCTGGGACGAGGTGCTCGACTTCGTCCGCGGGCATACGGGCGACTGACCGATGGGCTTCCTGCGGCGGTTGCTGGGGGGCGGACGGGAACCGGCCGCGACGGGCGGCGACCGGGAACCGGCCGCGACGGGCGGCGCTCGAGACGGTGCGGCGGTGGCCCCGGGCGAGCCGCCGCCGGCCGACGACGAGGCCGCCCGCGACCGCGACCTGCTGCGCGCGGAGGCCGAGCGCCTCGACGACGACCTCCTCCAGCGCCAGCTCCGCTACGCCGACCGCTCGTGGACGCCGCCCCGCCAGGGAGGCGAGGCCCGCGCGGGCGAACCCGGCGAGGGCGGCGATCGCTAGGCCGCGCCGGGCGCGCGGCCGACCGACACCCGCCGCGCCCCCAGCAACGCGACACCCGACAGGAGCGCGAGCACGGCGGTGCCCAGCATCGCGACGCCGATCCCGACCCCCACCGAGATGGCGCCCATGGCCGGCGAGTAGACAACCACCCCGGCCACGGCGGCGAACGCGAGCGTGGAGCTCACCGTCGCCGTCCGGTCCGGCATCCGCGTCCCGGCGGCCGCGACGATCAGCGGGTAGACCGGCCCGAACGCGATCCCAGCCATCCCGAACAGCGCGATCGAGAGCCACGGGTCCGGAGCCAGCACCGCCGCCGCCTGCAGCGCGGCCCCGGCGAGCACGGCGAGCATCGCCGTCCGGACCGGGTCCAGCCGGGCGCCGAACCGGGCGACGATGCCGCGCCCGACCGCGATCCCGCCCCAGAACATGGTGAGCGCGAGGCTGGCGTGGGTGAGCGGCAGGTCCGCCAGGAACCGGATCATCCAGTCCGAGGCGCCCGCCTCGGCCGCCACATAGCAGGCGATCGCGACCGCGAACAGCACCAGCGCAACGGGCAGCGACGCCAGCCGCCGGCCGGCGTGCGGATCCGTAGCGGCCGGTGCCGGGACCTTTGGGTGCACGACCCGGGGAGTGGCGACGATGAGCGCCCCGGCCACCACCAGCCACGACACGCCGCTGCCGGCCATGACCCACTGCCACGGAACGCCGGCCGAGACGAGCAGCGCGACCACGATCGGCGCCGCGAGGGCCGCCACGCTGAACGCGAGGTGCAGCAGGTTGAGCGCACGGCTCCGGGAGCCCGGGAACAGATCGAGGTACAGCGCGTTGAGCGCCACCTCACCGACCCCGGCGCCCATCCCGGATGGGACTCCGGCGAGCACGAACAGCCACCACGACGGGACGAGGCCCTGGGCGACCAGCCCGACGGCGATCGTCACCCCGGCAAGGCCGGCCGTGGCCCGCGCATCGAGCCGGCGGAGGAGCGGCCCACCCGCCAGGCAGCCCAGCGCGTACGACAGGGAGGTGACGAGGAAGTAGCCGCCGAGGGCGGCATCGGACTGGACGAAGGACGACTCGATGGACCGGAGCAGCGACGGGACGAGGAGCCCGCGCCAGCCGATGAAGGCGAACGCGACCCAGGCCACGATCCCCGCCCGGAGCGCCCGGTCGCTGGTGATGACGGGGTGATGGGTGACGGTGGCCGCGGCGGCGGAGGGCATCTGATAACGATCTCACACGCCTTCCCGAACGGTCAAACCGGCCGACGGCACCGGCGCGGTCCAGGAGGTCGTCCACACCCGCGCCTCGTGGGGCGGGCAGCCCTGCACGTTCGGCACCGTGCTCCGAATCGCCGACTTCGAGGTCCTCGTGGACCACACGACCAGCGTCAACTGCGGCTGACCCGCCACGCCGCCCGGACAGGTCAGCCCCGCTGCTCTCGCCGCGCCGTCTTCGCGCCTCGCTCATCGCGCCGTGCCCGCCCGGGCACGGCGCGTTCGATTCGGCCGCCCGGTCCGCCCGCCGGACGCGTACGCTGGGGCCCGCAGCCCACCACGGAGGGACCCATGAAGGAACGGCTCATCGGCGACGACCAGCTCCTGGTCACTGCCGACACCACGCTCGGCGACGCGCTTTGGGACTGGGTGGCCGCGGACGCGGCCCGGCGGGCGCCCGACGGCTGGCGGATCGCCAACATCGGCGCGGTCGGGACCCAGTTCACGGGCACGGCCGGGAACATCGCGTTCAACACCGGCGGCGGCTACATGACCGGCGTCACGATGTGGATCCTGTATCGCCGGTGAGCGAGTACCCGCCGGAGCCGGCGGACGCCGCGGAGCCGCAGCCGGCCACCCCGCCCCCGTCCGACCGGACGCGCGTCCGCCGGCTGCCCAAGCGCGGCCGCTACGACCGGGCGACGGTCGACGCGATCCTCGACGCGGCGGTCGTCGCCCACGTCGGCTGGGTCGAGGACGGCCCGCCATACGCGACCCCGACGATCGCCTGGCGCGTGGGCGACCGGCTGTACTGGCACGGCTCGTCCGCCAGCCGGATGCTGCGCGCGACGGACGGTCGCCCGGTGTGCGTCACCGTGACGCACCTCGACGGCCTCGTCCTCGCCCGCTCGGGGTTCAACCACTCGGTCAACTACCGGTCCGCGATGGTCCTCGGCACCGCGCACCTGGTCACGGACCCGGCCGAGGCCGAGGCCGTGCTCGGGGCGTTCGTCGACCACCTCTACCCTGGGCGCTGGGCCACTCTCCGGCCGATGACGGCGAAAGAGCGCAAGGCGACAGCGGTGCTGTGGGTGGACCTCCGCGAGGCCTCGGCGAAGATCCGCGCCGACGTCAGCCACGACGACCCTGGCGACGAGGCCTGGCCGGTCTGGGCGGGCGTGATCCCGCTCCACGCGGTCGCCGGCACGCCGGAGCCGGACCCGTCGGTGCCCGACGGCACGCCCGTGCCGCGGGTCGAGGTGCCAATCGTCCGCGACTGACCGGGCTCAGCCCGAGACGACCTCCGGGCCCCGGTTGCGGGGCGCGACGATCGCGCTCCGGCCGGGCAGGCGCACCTCGGCAGCCGCGGCGGCGAGAGCCGCCCGGACCGGCTCCGGGTCCGCGCCTGGCGGCACGAAGGCGAGCACCGTGGACCCGGCCCCTGACAGGAACGCCCCCAGCGCCCCGGCCGCGCGGGCAGCCCCGGTGAGCCGCGGCAGCTCCGGGTAGGCGACGGACCGGTACGGCTCGTGGATCCGGTCAACGGTCAGGTCCGCGAGCAGCT
>MGOE01000010.1:63870-64216 GCA_001797035.1 Chloroflexi bacterium RBG_16_72_14 | reverse complement strand
ACGCGGCGCATGTCCTCGGTGGACAGGCGCCGCTCCGGGATGAACAGCACGGCGCGCAGCCCCGCCGGGGCATCGAACCGGACCGCCTCCACTCGGTCGCCCAGGTGCGCCGACACGACGAACCCGCCCAGCAACACGGCCGCCGCGTTGTCGGGGTGGGTCTCGATCGAGGTCGCGATCCGGAGCAGGGCGTCCTCGGCCAGCGGGCCGCCGGCGAGCGCGTTGCCCGCCACCACGCCACCGACCGTCGCCGCGGCCGACGAGCCGAGGCCCCGCGACAGCGGGATCCGGTTGTGCATCGACACCCGCCAGCCGATCGACGGCGGCCGCGGCCCCAGCGCCGCCT
>MGOE01000010.1:63595-63840 GCA_001797035.1 Chloroflexi bacterium RBG_16_72_14 | reverse complement strand
CCGGGTCGCCGGCAGCTCGCCCGCGCCCTCGCCGGTCACCTCGAGCGACACGGACCCGTCCCGCTCGACCGCCTCGACCGTCACCCGGTTCGTGAGCTCCAGCGCAAGGCCCAGGCAGTCGTAGCCCGCACCCAGGTTCGCCGACGACGCCGGCACCTCGATCACGAGCCGTCGCCCGACGATCCCTGCCCAGCCGCCGGCCACGCTCAGCCCCACCCGAGCGCCCGGGCGACGCCCGCGATCGT
>MGOE01000010.1:62622-63517 GCA_001797035.1 Chloroflexi bacterium RBG_16_72_14 | reverse complement strand
AGCACGCACACGACGCTCGAGGCCGGGTCCAGCTCGCCCGCCCGGACGGCCTTCGTCACGCCCGCCACCGACGCCGCCGATGACGGCTCGCAGAACACGCCCTCGAGCCGCGCCAGCTCGCGGTGGGCGGCGAGGATTTCGTTGTCGCTGACGGCCGAGATCCGCCCGCCCGAGTCGTCGCGGGCCGCCGTCGCCAGCGACCACGAAGCCGGGTTGCCGATCCGGATCGCGGAGGCGACGGTCTCCGGGTGCTCGATCGGGTGCCCGGCGACCAGCGGCGCGGCGCCCGCGGCCTGGAACCCCCACATGCGCGGCAGCGACGTGACCGCACCCGCCTCGCGGTACTCGCGGAAGCCGCGCCAGTAGGCGCTGATGTTGCCCGCATTGCCGACCGGGATCGCGAGCACGTCGGGCGCCCGGCCAAGGTCGTCGCAGACCTCGAACGCCGCGGTCTTCTGCCCCTCGAGCCGGAACGGGTTGACGGAGTTGACGAGCGTGACCGGGTGGTCGTCCTGTTCCGACAGCGCGCGGACGACGCGCAGCGCCTCGTCGAAGTTGCCCCGGACCGAGATCACGCGGGCACCGAACACCAGCGCCTGGAGCAGCTTGCCGACCGCGATCTTGCCGGCCGGCAGCACGACCACGCACTCGAGGCCGGCGGCGGCGGCGTAGGCGGCGGCCGAGGCCGAGGTGTTGCCGGTCGAGGCGCAGATCACGCTTCGCGCGCCGTCCTCGAGCGCCTTCGCGACCGCCATCACCATGCCCCGGTCCTTGAAGCTGCCGGTCGGGTTCGTGCCCTCGACCTTGAGGAACAGGTTGCGCAGGCCGAGCGACTCGCCCAGGCGATGGGCGTGGACCAGCGGCGTGGCGCCCTCCCCAAGCGACACCACCGGCG
>MGOE01000010.1:61674-62598 GCA_001797035.1 Chloroflexi bacterium RBG_16_72_14 | reverse complement strand
AACGCGCGGTAGCGCTCGACGAGGGCAGGGCGGGGCGGGTTCGAGGTGGACATCGGCCCGCTCAGTCCGCGACCGGGTAACAGGCGCCCGACGGCGCCGCGACGCACTCCGACGCCACCGGGCGGACGGCCAGCCGCGAGGGCTCGGTCGCGGGCGCGGCGCCGGCCCACGTGGACCCGAGGCCGCGGGCGATCGCGACGAGATCGCCCAGCACCGCTGATGCCGTCGCGGATCCGCCCGCGCCCGGGCCCTCGAACGCCACCCGGCCCACGGGCGCGGCGTCGACCTCGACCCGGTTGAGCACCCCGTCGCAGCGCCCGAACGGCGATCCGGTGGGCACGGCGGTGGGGACCACGGACGCTTCGATCGCGCCGACCTCGGCGAGCCGTGCGGTGGCGACCAGCCGGAGGATCCGGTCCTCGGCGGCCATCGCCGTCACGTCCTCGGCGGTCACGCCCGTGATGCCCGGGGCGCCATCGCGCCCGCGCGTCGTCCCCGGCCGGTTGCCGACCGCGGCCGGCTCGACCCAGGCCCCGAACGCGAGCCGGACGAGGATCACGAGCTTGTTAACGGCGTCGAGGCCTTCGACGTCCGCCGTCGGGTCCGCCTCCGCGTAGCCGCGCGCCTGCGCGTCGGCGAGGACGGCCGCGTAGTCCCGCCCCTCGCGTGCCATCGAGGTCAGGATGAAGTTGGTCGTCCCGTTGACGATGCCGCGGACGCGCGCGACGCGGTTCGCCGCGAGGTCCAGCGCCAGCGGGCCCAGCACGGGGATGCCGCCTGCGACGGCGGCCTCGAATCGGAGCGGGACACCGGCGTCCCGGGCCGCCCGCTCGAGCTCCGGGCCGTGGTGGGCGAGCAGGTGCTTGTTCGCCGTCACCACGCCCCGGCCGTTGGCCAGCGCCGCCCGGACCAGCGTGCGGGCGG
>MGOE01000010.1:60949-61662 GCA_001797035.1 Chloroflexi bacterium RBG_16_72_14 | reverse complement strand
CCTCGACCAGGACGTCGACCGCCGGGTCCGCCACCAGGTGCGCCGGAGCGTCGGTCAGGAGCGCCTCCGGGATCCCCGCGGCCCTCGCCTTCGCGATGTCCCGGACGGCGACGCCGCTGAGCACCAGCGGCGCGCCGTCGAACGGCCGCAGCCGCGGCGACTCCTCGAGGAACGCGCGCACCACCTCGCGGCCCACGGTGCCCGCGCCGAGCACCCCCACGCGCAGGGGCTGGACGCTCATGGGCGGAACGGGCTGGCGGTCACTGGCACGCGAGGGATGGTAGCGCCAGCGACTGTGAAGGGGCCGATGTCTCACCGGTGCTACACTGTGAGACATGCGAGAGGTGACCGTGCGCGACCTGCGCAACCGTGGCGGCGAGGTGCTGGACCTGGTGGCGGCCGGCGAGGAGGTGCGCGTGACACGCGATGGCCGGCCGGTGGCGCTGCTCGTTCCGACGCCCCGCCAGGCGCTGCCGGTCGACGTGCTGCTCGCCCGCTGGAGCCGGCTGCGGCCAGTCGATCCGGTCAGGTTTCGGCACGACATCGACGAGCTGTTCGACACCTCGCTGTGAGCGGACGCGGACTGCTCGACACGAGCACCCTTCTCCTGCTGCCGCGTCTCCAGCGCGCCCGGGCCGACCTGCCGGAGCAGGCGCTGATCTCGACCATCACGCTGGCCGAGCTCGCCGTGGGTCCGCTCGTTGCCACGGATG
>MGOE01000010.1:57146-60934 GCA_001797035.1 Chloroflexi bacterium RBG_16_72_14 | reverse complement strand
AGGCTGGCGGAGGTCCAGCAGGCCGAGGCCGACTTCGAGCCGATCCCGTTCGACGCCGCCGCCGCCCGGGCGTTCGGGCGCGTCGCCGCGGATCTGCGCACGGCGGGGCGCAAGCCCGCCGCTCGGGCGTTCGATGCGATGATCGCGGCCATCGCCATCGCGAACGGTCTGTCGCTGTACACCTGCAACCCCGCCGACTTCGAGGGCATCGGCGGGCTCGACGTGGTGTCGGTGCCGTACCCGGATTCGGAGCCGGGCATCCCGTACACTCCGGCGCGATGACCGTCGAGCTCGCCCCCCTGCCCGCGCCGGCCGCCGGGGCCGCCCCGCGCCCACGCATCTTCTCCGGCATCCAGCCCTCGGGGATCGTCCACCTGGGCAACGACCTGGGCGCGATCCGGAACTACGTGATGCTGCAGTACGAGTACGAGGCGATCTACTGCATCGTCGACTACCACGCGCTGACCAGCACCCACGACCCGGAGCTCGTGCGGACGCGAACGCGCGAGATGGCCGCGGGCCTCCTGGCGCTGGGGCTGGACCCCGAGCGCTGCACCCTGTTCGTCCAGAGCCATCGCCCGGAGCACACGGAGCTGATGTGGCTGCTGGCGACCGTGACCCCCGTCAGCTGGCTGGAGCGGACGCCGACGTACAAGGAGAAGAAGCAGTACCAGCCCGATGACATCAACCACGGGCTGCTCACCTACCCGGTCCTCCAGGCCGCCGACATCGTGATCTACAAGGCCGGCCTCGTCCCGGTGGGCAAGGACCAGGCGGCGCACCTGGAGCTGTCGCGCGAGATCGTGCGCGCCTTCAACAACCGTTACGGCGACACGTTCCCGGAGCCCGAGGCCGTATACACCGAGGCCCCCGTGGTGCTCGGCACCGACGGCGTGAAGAAGATGTCGAAGTCGCTCGGGAACACGATCGACATCCTGGGCGAGCCGGACACGATCCGGAAGCAGGTCATGTCGATGGTCACCGACACGAAGCGGATCCTGCGCACGGACCCCGGCCGCCCGGAGGTGTGCAACGTCTGCCAGCTCCACCGGTTCTTCGGCGACGACTACGAGGACGTCTGGGACGGCGAGCGGACCGCCCGGACCGGGTGCGTCGACACCAAGAAGCTGCTCGCGGACCGGATCATCCGGCACTACGCGCCGGCCCGCGAGCGCTACGCGGAGCTGATGGCGAACCCCGGCGAGGTCGACGGCGTGCTCGAGGCCGGCGCCGACGGGCTCGCGCCGATGGCGGCGGCGACGATGGCCGAAGTCCACGCGAAGATGGGGCTGCGCTGAGGGCCGTCGCCGTCGTAGGCTGACGCCATGCCCACCGAGCTGACGGAGCGCCAGCGCCGGCTCATCGACACGGTGCTGTTCCTCGCGGCCATCGCGCTCGGCTTCGTCGTGCTCGGGTACGCGGCCAACGTGTTCTACGCGTTCGGCGACATCCTGCTGCTGTTCTTCCTGGCCTGGCTGCTGTCGTTCGCGCTGCTGCCCCTGATCAACGGCGTCGCCAGGCTGATCCCGCGCCTTCCCCAGGCGGTGGCCGTGATCCTGGTCTACGTGGCGATCCTGGTCGTGCTTCTCGCGATCGTCGTTCAGGCATCGGCCAGCCTCGCCCAGTCGATCGGGCAGTTCATCGCGGACGCCCCGCAGTTCCAGGACCAGCTGCAGAACGTCCTGGCGGAGGTCCAGGAGCGACTGGCGGGGCTCGGCTTCCAGGTGGACCTCGTGAGCCAGGCGCCGGTCATCGTGGAGAACCTGCAGCAGTGGGCGGGCGAGCTGGTGGGGCCGCTCCAGTCGCTCGCGTTCGCGAGCATCGGCGTGTTCGGCAACATCCTGATCCTCGTCATCCTGTCGGTCTACATCGCCGTGGACCGGGAGCCCATCGTCGCGTTCCTCTACCGGCTGGTCCCGCCCGGCCTGGTCACCGAGGCGCGGCTGCTCCAGACGAGCGTGTCCCGGTCGTTCGGGGGGTTCCTCCGCGGCCAGGTGATCATGGGCCTCGTGTTCGGCGCCTTCACCGCGGTCGTCAACGTGGTGTTCGGGCTGCAATACGCCGCGCTCACGACCGTCACCGCCGGCATCCTGCAGATGATCCCCTTCTTCGGCCCGTTCGTGTCCTGGGTGCCTCCGGTGGCGATCGCCCTGCTGTTCAAGCCCGACGTCGCGGTGCCGGTGCTGGTGATCATGGGGATCGCCTGGTTCGTGACCATGAACATCGTCTCGCCGAGGCTGATGTCCGGCGCGGTGGGCATCCACCCGATCGTGGTCCTCGCGTCCGTGGTCGTCGGGTCGAAGGTGGCCGGGATCGCCGGCGCCATCTTCGGCATCCCGGTCGCGGCCGTGCTGTCCGCGTTCTTCTTCCACTGGTACGGCCGATCGCGCGAGGGCGGCACGGTGGCGGACCGGGCCACGAAGCGCCTCTCGGCCCGCGAGGGGCGCGAGGTCAGGCGTCCTCGCGAGCCGATCCCCGGCGTCGACGAGGACGTGGACGAGGTCGGCGAGCGGTCGCAGCCGGGCGCGGACGCGGGTCCGGGCGCGGCCGCGGGTACGGGCCTGTCCGCCGGGCCGGGCGCGTCCGCGCACGCGACCGCCGCAGACGAGGGCGACCGGTGACCGACGAGGGCGAGGGTAGTCCCGCCCCGGAGATGACCCGGGAGCGCGCCCGGACCGAGCGGCGCGACCTGGACAAGGAGCGCGGCGAGCCGCTGGCCGGGTCGCGGGGCGGGCGGCGCTCGATCAAGCGCATCGGCCGGCCGCTGGGCGACTGGACGACCCGCCCCCGGATCCTGGTCACCAACGATGACGGCATCGAGTCGCGAGGGCTGCTCGCCCTCAAGCGCGCGCTCGACCCGATCGGCGACGTGACCGTCGTCGCGCCCGACACCAACCAGTCCGCGGTCGGCCACCAGAAGACGCTGATGCGGCCCCTCCGCGTCCGCGAGCGCACGCTTGCCGACGGTTCGGTGGGGTACTCCATCGACGGCTCCCCCACCGACTGCGTCAGCCTTGCGTTCCTGGGCTACTTCGAGGAGCGGTTCGACCTTGTCGCGTCGGGGATCAACTACGGCGCCAACCTGGGCGACGACATCACGTACTCCGGGACCGTCTCGGCGGCGATGGAGGCGGTGATCAACAGCTGCCCGGCGTTCGCGATCTCGCAGGAGTACTACGAGGACGTGGACTTCGCGCTGGCGGCGGTGGCGGCGGCCGTGGTCGCCCGCAACGTGCTGGAGCACGGCCTGCGGCGGGGCGAGCTGCTGAGCGTCAACGTGCCCGCGTGCACGATCGAGGAGTGCGGGGGCGTCGAGGTCACGCGCGTCGGCCGACGCGTCTACCAGGACGAGCTGGTCCAGCGCCTCGACCCGCGCGGGATCCCCTACTACTGGATCGGCGGCCCGCCCCCGTCCGGGATCAGCGTGCCGGGCACGGACTTCAACGCGGTGGTCAACCGTCGCATCTCGGTGACGCCGATCCACCTCGACCTCACGGGCCGCCGGCTGCTCCGCCAGCTCCGGGAATGGGACTGGGACCTTGCCGGCGCGGCAACGGCGGCCGGGGATGCGGCCGAGGCCGGCGCACCGGCGCGCAGCCCCGTCGAGGAGGCGAGGATCGCGGAGGAGACCCGGATCGAGCGCCGCTAGGCGACCGTCCGTCGCCGATGCGCCGGCGTCGCACGGGCACAGGGTCGCCAGAGACGGATGTCCATGCCTGGCGAGGATCGCTGCCGGGTGTCGGAGCCTCGAGCCGCGACGATGCTGTGCTCATGCGCGTCCCCGAGCG
>MGOE01000010.1:56849-57055 GCA_001797035.1 Chloroflexi bacterium RBG_16_72_14 | reverse complement strand
GCGTCCTGCCGATGCTCCGCGAGGAGCCGGTCGTGTGGCTGTCCACCGTCAGCCCCCACGGCCTGCCGCACCTCGTCCCGACCTGGTTCTGGTGGGACGGCGAGGCCCTCCTGGTGTTCTCGAAGCCCAACGCCGTCAAGGTCCGCAACCTGCGCGCCCGGCCGCGGCTCATGGTTGCGCTCGGGCATCCCGAGGACGATTTCGCC
>MGOE01000010.1:50273-56801 GCA_001797035.1 Chloroflexi bacterium RBG_16_72_14 | reverse complement strand
GTTCCCGACGCCTTCTTCCGCAAGTACGCCGCCGACCTCGCCGGCGCCGGCCTGGACCGCGGGACCTTCCGGGCGACCTACACCCAGGCCATCCGGATCGTCCCGACCCGGTTCCTCCCGTGGCATGGCCGCGCTGCCCGGCACGAGACGGCACCCACGGGCCGCGGCGCCTGGCCACTGCCCGCCTGGGCCTGACCGCCGCCCACGGGTTCGGGCCGGCATCGCCCGTCCCGCGGTCAGCGCCCGGCGCGCCCGCCGGTCAGCGACGCCGCTTCCGGCGGTCCGCGAGCACCTCGCGCGCCGAGTTGCGCCCGGGCGCGCCCGTCACGCCGCCGCCGGGGTGCGCCCCCGAGCCCGCGAGGTACAGGCCCTCGACCGGCATCCGGTAGCGCGCCCAGCCCAGGAGCGGCCGCCACAGGAAGAACGAGTCCAGTCCGGGCTCCACGTGGAGCGGGTGGCCGCCGGTGAGCCCGTACTCCGACTCGAGGTCCGCCGGCGTGAGCACCTGCCGCGCGGTGACCCGCCTGCCGATGCCCGGCGCCACGGTCTCGAGGGTCCGGATCGCGAGGTCGCCCACCTCGTCGCGCCGTGTGGCCCAGTCGCCTTCGGCCGGCACGGTCGGCAGCCACTGGAGCAGCACGCTCATGACGTGCGTGCCCTCCGGCGCACCGGCGACGAGCGACGGATCCACGAGCGACGGGATCGTCGCCTCCAGCACCGGCGCGTCCGGCAGGCGGCCGTACTTGGACGGGTCGAATGCGCGCTCGACGTCGTCGATGGAGGTCGTGCCCACCTGGATCCGGCCGCGGAGGAGGCGCGCGTCGCCGCCGGCGGCCGGGAATGCGGGCAACCCGTCGAGGACCAGGTTGACCTTCGCCGCGGTGCCCGGCGTCCGGATGTTGCCGGCCCGCCAGCGCATCGCCGGTCCCAGCGTGACCGGGTCCACGAGGCCCGTCAGCAGCCGCTTGGGGTCCACGCCCGAGACGACCCTCGCAGCCGCGATCTCCTCCCCGGACTCCAGCGCGACACCGGTCACCGCGCCATCTCTGGTGGTCACCGCCACGACCCGGGCGCCGGTGCGGATCTCGGCGCCGGCGGCACGCGCGGCGGACGCGAGCGCCTCGGACAGCGCCGACGGGCCGCCCTTCGCGAACACGGTCTCCCCGGCCGCGCCGCCGTCGTTGCCCGCGGCGTCATGGAGCAGGACCGCCGTGGAGCCGGCCGACCAGGGGCCCATCGCCGTGTAGCGGACGGCGCGCCAGGCGATCGTCGCCCGGAGCGGCTCGGTGCGGAACGACTCGGCGACGAAGTCCGCGACGGCCATGGCGAGGACACGCAGGATCGTGCGGCCATCCTCCCTGCCCAGGCCACGGAACGCGCGCCCGAGCCGGAGCCCCACCAGCGCATCGCCGAAGCCTGGCGACCGGATCTCCGGGGGCGCTTCGTCGCCCAGGTCGCCGATGAACCGGGACAGCGTGCGGATCTGCCGGTCGAACTCCACGAACGACACCGCGTCGTCCTCGGACCACGGGCGGATCGCGTCCACGGTGCGGGCCAGGTCCGCCCACAGGGTCACGGCGCGGCCGTCGGCCTGGGGCGCGAACACGCGCACCTCGGGGGCGACCAGCGACAGCCCGTGCCGCGACAGCTCCAGCTCCCGGGCGATGGCCGGCCGGAGCCGGCCGACGGTATGGGCCAGTGAGGACACGCGCACGCCGGGGGCAAGCTCCTCGGTCACCGTCGCGCCGCCGACGCGCTCCCGGGCCTCGAGCACGAGCACGCGCACGCCGCCCCGGGCAAGGTAGGCCGCGGCGGTCAGGCCGTTGTGGCCGGCGCCGACGACGATCGCCTCGAAGACCGAGGTGGTGGCGGGGGTCGAAGTCGTCGTCGCCATGTCAGGCCACCTTCCGGCCGCGGGTCCGCAGGACCTCGAGCGCGGCGAGGCGCCCGTTGGCGCCCATCAGCCCGCCCCCTGGATGCGTGGACGAGCCGGACAGCCACAGGTTCTGCACCGGCGTCCGGAACCGGGCGTACCCGGGCACCGGGCGGTTGAAGAACAGTTGCTCGAGGCTCAGCTCGCCCTGGAAGATGTTGCCCTCGGTGAGGCCCATCGTCCGCTCGATGTCCAGCGGGGTGAGCACCTGGCGGCCGATGATGATGTCCCGGATGTTGGGCGCGAACTCCTCGATCCGGTCGATGACCGCGTCGCCGAACGCCTCCCGGTTGTCGTCCCAGGTGCCCAGGGCCGGGTCGAGCCTGTACGGCGCGTACTGGACGAAGCAGCTGATGACGTGCTTGCCGGGCGGCGCCATCTGCGGATCGACGAGCGTGGGGATGATCATGTCGATGTACGGCCGGCGGCTCCAGTGCCCGTACTTCGCGTCGTCGTAGGCCTGCTCCATCTCCGTCATCGACGGGCTGAAGCTGATCGCGCCCCGGAGGTGCTCGCCCTCGCCCGGCAGGCAGGCGAAGTCCGGCAGGCGGTCCACCGCGAGGTTGACCTTGCCGGAGCTGCCGCGGAACTTGAACCGGCGGACCTCCCGCTCGAAGGCCGGGTCGAGCGTGTTGGGCTCGAGGAGGTCGAGGAAGGTGACCTTGGCATCGGCGGACGAGAGCACCACCGAGGCCTCGATCTCCTCGCCGCTCTCGAGCGCGACGCCGACCGCACGGCCGCCGCGGACGATGATCCGCGCCACCGGCGCCTCGGTCCGGATCTCGGCGCCGTGGGCCTGCGCAGCGCGGGCGATCGAGTACGACACGCCGCCCGTGCCGCCCTTGGGGATGCCCCAGGCGCGAAAGGCGCCGTCGATCTCGCCCATGTAGTGGTGCAGCAGCACGTACGCCGTGCCCGGCGACCGGATCCCCTGGTACGTGCCGATGATCCCCGACGCCGACATCGTGGCCTTGAGCGGATCGGTCTCGAACCACTGCTCGAGGAAGTCGGCGGCCGACATCGTCATCAGCTGGACGAACACGGCCTGCTGGCGCTCCGGCAGCTGGCCGAAGCGGCGGGCGAGGCTCGCCAGCGGCATCATCGGGCGCGGGTCGTTGTCGGTCGGGTCCGCGGGGACGATGCCCAGGATAGGCTTGATGAAGCGTGCCATCTCGACCATGAGCTGGCCGTACTCCTCGTACGCCTCCGCGTCGCCGTTCGACCAGCGGCGGAGCTCGCGGACCGTGCGGCCGTGGTCGTTGACCCGCCACAGGTAGTCGCCGCCGCCCGCCTTCGGGCCCTCGCCCGGCCGCAGGGGCGTGAACGTGCCGTCGAGCGGGAGGATGTCGAGGCCGTGCCTGGGCAGGTCCAGGTCACGGATGATCTCGGGGCGCAGCAGGCTGACGACGTAGCTCGCGACCGAGAAGCGGAAGCCCGGGACGATCTCCTCCGTGACGGCCGCGCCACCGAGCACGTGGCGGCGTTCGAGAACGAGCGTCCTGAGTCCGCCACGCGCGAGGTACGCGGCGGACACGAGCCCGTTGTGCCCTCCGCCGATGATCACCGCGTCGTAGCGCTGCGGCACGCCGCCCTCCAGTCCCGGGTCGCTATTCAGCCTGCATAGTCCCGATGCAGTCTAGTCGAGGTGCCCGGTCGGACGCGGATGCGCCCCGGTGCGGATCGCACCGGGGCGCTGGAGGCGGGTGTGCCGGCGCAGGCGCCGGCCGCGCAGACCGTCAGTCGTCGGCGGTCGTGAACTCGGCGACCACCTCGTCGGCCGCGACGGCCTCCGCGAAGGTCAGGACCAGGACGCGGTCGGCGCCCATGGCGTCCGTGTTCGGGTAGGGCATGCTCTGGCCGAAGCGGAGCAGGACACCGCCGCTGGTGGGAACCACAACCAGACCGACGGTCTCGTCCTGCGGGTAGCCGGCCCAGGTGACCTCGATCGTGTTCGCGTCGAGGTTGCGGATGATGGCGTCACCCCAGCGGACCGACATCCCGTCCTTGCCCTCGCCCGACCGGGCGCCGGTGAGCAGGTCGTTGCGGTCGCTGATGACGACGACAACGTCGTGGCCGTCGGCGACGTCGAGCTCGACGTCGGGCAGGCCCGGGATGGACGGGCTCGGGGTGGCGATCGGGCTCGGCACCGGCGTCGCCACGGGCGGCGCGGACGGCGCGGGCGAGGCGGTCGGGCCACCCGCGTCGGCGGCGCTGCAGGCTGCGACGAACGCGACGAGGGCGAGGGCGGCGACGACCAGGCGGCCGGCGCGGGCGGGAGTTCGGGTGGTGTGCATCGGGTAGTCCCTCAGGAGTGGCGCGAGCCGGTTCGGCTCGGTGTCCATGAAACCGTTCCTCCGCGGCGCCGCCCATGGACGCGTGCCGCGATCGGCATCGACATCCGTCGACAATGGGGACGGTGTGCTACGCTGTGTTCGTCGTTGTCATACTTGGATGCACACCATGCGCCTGGTCCGCACCACCATCACGCTCCCGGAGGACGTCCTCGCCCGCGTGGACGAGGTCGCCGGACCGCGCGGCCGCAGCGCGTACATCGCGGACGTCGTGGCGCGCCAGGTCCGGCGAGACCACGGCCGCAAGGTGTTCGCCGACCTTGCGGGCGCCCTCAAGGGCTCGAAGGCATGGGGCGAGACACCGGAGGAAACGGACCGGATCCTGCTCGAGCTCCGCGACTCGTCTGATCGCGATCGGATGCTGTACGGCGACTGGGGAGACGAGGATGAGGTTCCTGCTGGACACGACGCTGCTGATCGATCACGCGCTGGATCGGTACGGCGCGCCCGCCGTCGTGGAGCGGCTGTTCAGCGAGGCCAATGACCTGTACACGTGTGACGCCGTCGTTGCCGAGGCGCTGTCGAGGGGCACCGACGAGGACATCGCCGCGATCGAGGTCCTCGTCAGGGCGCTCGAGTACGTGGCGACTTCGCCCGATGCTGCTCGCTGGGCAGGGGCCTCGCGGCGGAGACTCGCGCACACAAGCCGACGCCAGCTGGGCGACGCGATCGTCGCCGCCGTCGCCGTGGACCTCGGCGCAACCGTCGTGACCCGCAACCCGCGTGGCTTCGAGGCCCAGGGCGTCCCGGTGCTCGCCTACGGACAGCCGGCCGCGGCCTGACGCTCCTACCAGCCCTCGGCCAGCGTCCGGTCAAGCGCCCCGACGACGAAATCCGCGCTGGCGCGGGTGAAGCACAGCGGGGGCTTGACCTTGAGCACGTTGTTACCGTCGCCCGTCGGCTGGATCACGACACCCAGCTCGCGCATCCGCTCGCAGATCGCGAGCGCCTCGTCCGCTGCCGGCTCCAGCGTCTCGCGGTCGCGGACCAGCTCCACGCCCAGGTACAGCCCCATGCCGTGGACGGCGCCAACGATCGGGTGCCGCGAGGCCACCGCCTCGAGCCCGGCCCGGAGATGCGCGCCCACGTTGCGGGCGTTCGCCCTGAGCCCCTCGCGGTCGATCGTCTCGAGCACCGCAAGGCCGGCCGCGCAGGCGACCGGCGACCCTCCGACCGATGAGAAGAACGAGCCCTCCGTCCGGAAGGCCTCGGCAATCGCCCGCGTGGTGATCACCGCGCCCACGGCCATGCCGTTGCCGGCCGCCTTGGCCACCGTGACGACGTCGGGTACCACCCCCTGCTGCTCGAACGCCCACTGGTGGTGGCCCAGGCGCGCGTACCCGGTCTGCACCTCGTCGGCGATCGCCAGGCCGCCGGCTGCGTGCACGGCCGCGTACACCGCGGCGAGGTATCCGTCGGGCAGCACCACGCCGCCGGCGTTCCCGAACAGCGGCTCGGCGATGAACGCCGCCGGCCCGCGACCCTCCGCGGCGAGGCGGGTCAGCGTCGCGCGCACGTCGTCTGCGTAGCGCGCGCCCGCATCCGGGCCCCGGAACCGGCCGCGGTACGGGTTGGGCGCCTCGACCGGGTGGACCCAGGCGGGTCGGGTCGCGAGGGCACGCGGGTTGTCGAGGAGCGACGTCGTGATCGCGTCGGTCGCCCCGGTCCAGCCGTGGTAGCCGCCGCGCACGGCGAGGACGTCCTCCCGGCCGGTGGCGACACGCGCCAGGCGCAGCGCGAGCTCGTTCGCCTCGCTGCCGGTGCTGACCAGGAATACGGTGTCCAGCGGGGGCGGGAACCGGGCGGCCAGCGCCTCGGCGAAGTGAACCATCGGCTCGTACAGGAAGCGCGAGTTGGCGTTGAGGAGCCGGAGCTGGAGCGAAACCGCCGCCTCGATCGCCGGGTGGCTGTGGCCGAGCACTGCGACGTTGTTCACGACGTCCACGTACGCCCGGCCCATCGTGTCGACGAGGTGGTGCCGCCAGCCGCGCTCAACCTCCGGCGGGGCGGCGAAGTAGTGCTCCTGGGCGACGGCGAGGACCGCGTCCCGGCGCGCCAGCAGGCCCACCGGGTCGGGGCGGGGCGCCGCTGCAAGGCCGGGAGCCAGCCCGAGCAGCGAGGACGGGTCCGGGCACAGGGCGAGCCACGCGTCGGCGAGGGACGGGATCGCGCGGCGCGGAGCATCGAGACCCGGCTCCGCGACCCGCTGGACATGGACGTGCGGTGGCAGCCCGTCGGGCCCCG
>MGOE01000010.1:40319-50251 GCA_001797035.1 Chloroflexi bacterium RBG_16_72_14 | reverse complement strand
CACCCGCCGCGACGGTCGCCCCGTCGTCGGCCGACGGGTCGACGCCGGCGAGGACCAGGTCGAAGGCGCCCGCCTCGACGACGAGACCGTCCGATCGGCGCCGGATCCGACCGCCGATCGGAGCGCAGAGCGTCGTGCCGGCCGGTGCGAACAGATCTGCACCGAGGTGGACCGTGGCCGCCTCCTCGGGTTGGTCGAGCCGGACGTCGGGGAGACGCGCCTCGCCCCACCGCCCCACGGCCGCGCCACCCGCCGCCTCCACCGCGGCGACGAGGGCCGAGACCAGCGCGGAGTTCCCGATCGCGTCGCCGCGCAGGCCATCCGCGGTCGTCGACAGGTCCAGGGCGGCCGGCGGTGGGCTGGTGTCGCCGAGCATGGGCGCGGTCGCCGGCCCGACCGCCGGTCGCTCGACCGGCGGCAGGCCCGCCGCGCCCCGGAACGCCTCGGTGGCAAGCGCGAACGGCACCCCGAGCACAGCCTCAAGGGCCGCCCACTCGTCGTCGCGCGACGCGGCGACGTACGCGTTGTCCGGCTCCAGTGCGGCCTGCTGGTCGCCGCTCACGGCCACCGCGGCCGCGCGGGCCACGACGGTCGGCCAGATCGCCGCCAGCTCGGGCTCCGTCAGCGGCAGGCTGGGAAGGAAGCCGCGCGCGATCTCGACGCCCACCTGGAGCGGCCGGGCCAGGTCGTGGAACGCGTCGGCGGCGATCGTGACCGCCAGCTCCGCCGCGAGCCAGGAGCGTGACAGGTCGCCGAAGTCGATCAGCCCCACCGGCATCGGGCGTCCGGCGCGGTCACGGACGGCGACGGTGTTGAGGTCCGTCACGTCGGCGTGGATGACCTGGACCCGCAGGGCTGCCTCCAGGGGTGCCAGCGCGGCGGCTGCACGGGCCGTCGCCCGCTCGGCGAGCGTGCCACGGGCGGGCGTGGACGCGAATGGCGCCAGCGCATCCACGACGCCGCCGGCGTGGCGCACGTCCCACTGCAGCGCCCGGTCGAGGCCCGGGTGGTCGAAGCCGCGCAGGGCGAGGGCGATGCCGGCCGCCAGCGCGCCGTGCGCTCGCAGCACCCCGGGGGCGAGGTACCCGACGCGGTCCAACGGCTCGCCGTCGATGTAGCTGACCAGCCGCAGGTCGTGCTCGACGCCCGACGCCGTCGCCATGCGCACGATGTCAGCGCTGCCGAGCCCGTGCTGGGGCACGGGGATCGCGAACGACAGGCCCGCCGCCAGGGCATGGTGCATCGCGGCGTTCTCCGCCTCGAGCTCGCCGCGCGAGATCCGGGTCCGCGCGACCTTGAGCACGAACCGCCCATCCGGCGCCTCGACGAGGAAGTTCCGGTCCTGGTGGCTGGCGAGCTCCCGCAGCCGCCCTGTCCGCCCGAACGCAGCCTTCAGCAGGCGCGCGGCCTCGTCGATCCCGACGTCGGGGCGGCGGTGCTCGTGGCCGAGGAACGGGTTGTCGATCACGACGATCCATGGTCGCAGACCTGCTACCGTCCGGCATCGATGGAGTTGCACGAGGCCCTTGCCGCGCGCTGGCGGAGCGACGCGTGCCTGCAGATCATGTACGTGGTCGACGGCGATCCGGCGTCGGCCGATCCGGCCTCGATCCTGATCGCGGACATGCTGGGCGAGGAGATCCTCGTCGTCGAAGCGCGATGACCAAGCCGGTGCGCCTGGTCCGTGAGCGAATCGACCCGCGGCTGACGGCGGCCCTGTTCGCGAACTACCGGACGCCGGTCGACGCGGTCCTCGAGCTGGTGGACAACGCGGTGGACTCGCGCGTGGACGGGCGGCCGCTGGAGGTGGACCTGGCGCTGCGGCCGGGCGCGCTCGTGCTGACGGTCGTGGGCGGGACCGGGATGGGGCCGGGCGAGCTCGAGCGCGAGTACCTGCGCTGGGGTGGGTCGAGGAAGCGGGCCGGCGACACGATCGGGCGGTACGGTCAGGGCGGCAAGGCCGCGATCGGGCACCTGGGCGAGCGGTTCGAGATCCTGGCCGGGCGGGCCGGCGAGACGATCGCCCACGGTTTCGCCGACGACACGTACCGGGACCGCCGCCGGCTGCGGACGTACGAGCTGGTAGAGCGCGCCAAGCCCGTACCGGTCGAGTTGGGCTACGTGCGAATCGCGATCGGCGCGATCGACCGCAAGGTGGACCCCCGTCGCGTTCGCTCTCGCCTGGCGGACGTGTACCGGCCGCTGCTCGAGACCGGTGGCGTGTCGATGCGGGTGGATCGCGCACCGGTCGCGCCCGCGGCATGGGCCGTTGAGGACCGGCACGAGTTCTCGGTTCGCGCCGGCGGGCGACTGGTCCGCGGCTGGTGGGGGCTGCTGCCAGATCCGGTACCGCCGTCCGCCCCCGAGGCCGGCGTCCGGCTGTACCACCTGGGGCGGCTGGTCGGGGCGCCCGAGTTCTTCGGCCACCCGGGCCCGGCGCAGCACACGGCGCTCAACCGCCTCGTGGGCGAGATGGAGCTGCCCCACGTGCCCGTGACGATGAACAAGAGCGACGTGGACCGGGGCAGCGATGCGTGGTCGGCGGTCGAGACGCGCCTCCACCGGCTGCTGGCTCCCGCCGTCCGCCGCCTGACCCGCGAGGCGGAGACGCTCCCCAGCCCGGGAGCGCTGAAGACGGCGGAGCAGGTGCGACGGATCCTCGCCCGGGCGCTGCGGATGCTCGAGTCCGGGAGGCTGTTCGAGAGCGAGACCGGGGTGGGCAGCGAGGAGCCGGGCGGACAGCTGACGCTCGACTCCCCGGTGCACGCTCCACCGGAGCCATCGTCCGCCTCACCCGGGGCGACCGAAGCGCAGCACGAGGACAGCGCCGAGACGCTGCCCCAGCCCGCGAACCCGCGCCGCGGCGGTTCCGGGCCGGGGTCGCGGTCCGGCGTGGGCGAGATCGTGATCCGATCGCTCGACCCGCGGCTGCGCAGCGCGATGGTCGTGGAGGACGGCGTCCGGCGCGTCGTTATCAATTCGCGCTATCCGCTGTACGAGGTACGCAAGGGCGACCTCTGGTACCAGCTGGAGACGGCCCTGCGCGAGGTGTGCGTCACGATCCCTGAGGCCACGGTACCCGAGTTCGAGCGCAAGGTGAACGAGCTGATGCTCGTTTCGCTGTCGCTCGCCGAACGACGAAAGCGACGCCCGAAACGGCAACGGGAGTCCGACCGCACCCTGTTCTGACCTGGTTCGGGGTGGTCAGCCTGCTCTGAGGCCGGACCGCAATCCGGCCTGCATAGGTCTCATGCATACTCCGGTCGATACCCCGCCTGGAGGAGCCTCGTGAGCGTCGGCACCGCGTTCCACCCCCGGACTGCGCCCCTCAACCGGAAGATGCAGTGGCGGGAGTGGGCCGGCTACTTCGCGTCGTCGGTGTACGCGGACGTCCACGACATCGAGTACAACGCGATCCGCGAAGCCGCCGCGGTCATCGACGTCAGCCCGCTGTACAAGTACCGGCTGACCGGCCCCGACGTCATCCGCCTTGCCGACCGCGTGATCACCCGCGACGCGACGAAGCTCAAGGTGGGGCAGGTCTACTACACGCCCTGGTGCGACGAGCACGGCAAGGTCATCGACGACGGGACCGTGCACCGGGTCGGCGAGCAGGAGCTGCGCTGGACCGCCGCCGACCCGCAGCACCGCTGGCTGAGCCAGAACGCGGCCGGCCTCGAGGTCGAGATCGAGGACGTGAGCGAGTCGGTCGCCGCGCTCGCGCTCCAGGGTCCGTTCAGCCGTGCCGTCCTCGAGGTCGCGACCGGCGAGGACTTCGGCGACCTGCGCTACTTCCGCCGCCGGGCGTCGAAGATCCGGGCGATCAGCGTGGACGTCAGCCGGACCGGCTACACCGGTGACCTGGGCTACGAGCTGTGGATCCCGGCGGCGGACGCCGAGGCCGTGTGGGACGCCCTGTTCGCCGCCGGCAAGGCGTTCGCGATCCGCCCGGCCGGGATGCTCGCCCTCGACGTCACGCGCCTGGAGGCCGGGCTGATCCTGCTCGAGGTGGACTACACCTCGGCGCGCCACGCGATGAACCCGGAGCAGAACTACAGCCCGTACGAGATCGGGCTCGGCCGGCTGGTGGACCTGGACAAGGCGGACTACGTGGGTCGCCGCGCCCTCCGGGCGGAACTGGCGCAGGGCGGCCCTGCACGCCGGCTGGCGGGCCTGATCCTGGACTGGTATGACATCGAACGGCTGTACGACGAGCAGGGCCTGCCGCCCTCGATCTCGCCCACCGTCGATCGCTCGCATGTCCCCGTGTTCGCCGATGGCCGGCAGGTGGGCAAGGCGACCTCCCACGGCTGGAGCCCGATCCTCAAGCAGGCCATCGCGCTCGCGTCGGTGCCTCCGCGCCACGCCCGCATCGGGGCCCGGCTCCAGGTCGAGTGGACCGTCGAGGGGCGGCGCGGCCGGGTGAACGCGACGGTCGTCGAGCTGCCGTTCCTGGACCTCGAACGCAAGCGCGCGTGAGCGGGGCCGGGCCGGACTTCGTCGCCTTCGATCGCGTCGTCGAGACGCGCCTCGAGGGCTGGACGCGGGAGCTCGTCGAGTACCTCGCGATCGCGTCCGAGGGCGGTGACCCGGCGGGGCTGCGGGCAGCCGCGGACTGGACGGCGGACCGGTTGCGGCGCCTGGGCGCGACGGTGGAGATCCTCGAGCTGCCGGACGCACCGCCGCTGGTCGTCGGCGAGGTCGGCGACGGCCCCCGGACCCTCAACGCCGTCCAGCACTACGACGTGCAGCCCGCCGAGCCGCTGGAGCTGTGGACCACGCCACCCTACGAGCCGGACATCCGCGACGGCCGGGTGTGGGCCCGTGGTGCCACCGACAACAAGGGCGAGCTGCTCCCCCGCGTCTGGGCCGTCGAGGCCTGGCTCGAGGCGCACGGCCCGCTCCCGTGCCGGGTCCGGTTCCTGGTCGAGGGACAGGAGGAGACGGGGAGCAGCGCGCTCGACGCGCTGCTGGACCTCCGGCCGTCGCTGCGCGAGGCGGACGCGGCGCTGATCGAGGGCGGCGGCCTGGACCTTTCGGGCCGGCCGACCATCGTTGGCGGCGGCAAGGGCATCGTGGTCATCGAGCTCAACCTGCGGACGATGACCCAGGATGCCCACTCGAGCCTGTCGGTCGTGCTGCCCAACGCGGGGCACCGGCTGGTGCAGGCGCTGGCGACGTTCTGGGACGCCGAGGGCCGCCCGGCGGTCGCCGGGCTGGACGCGGGCAAGCGGCCGCCGACGCCGGCCCAGCGCGAGACGCTGGCACGGATGGACCTCCGGGAGCTGGACGACATCCGGGCCGAGTGGGGGGTCGAGCGGTTCCTGGGCGGCCTCGACGGCGTCGCGGCCCTCGAGGCGGCCACGTTCGAGACGACGCTCAACGTCCAGGGCCTGTGGGCGGGCCACACCGAGGCCACGCCCAAGACGGTGACGCCGGCCGAGGCGCACGCGCGGCTCGACATCCGGATCGTCCCGGACCAGGCCCCGGACGAGATGATCGCCGCGGTCCGGCGCCATCTCGACGCCCACGGCTACGCCGATGTCGAGATCGTGGCTCGCGAGGGCGAGCCAGCCTGGTGGACCCCGCCCGATCACGCGGTCGTGACGACGGCCGCCCGGGTGTCCGAGGCGGTCGCCGGGCTCGAGGCGAGCATCGGGATCTCGATGCCGGGCACCGTCCCCATGCACCAGGTATGTGCCCGCCACCGGGTCCCCGCGACCTCGCTGGGCGCCGGCCGGGCGGACTGCCGGGCGCATGCGCCGGACGAGAACATCCGGATCGAGGACCTGGCCACGGCCACCCGCATCACCGGCCGGTTCCTCGATGCGTTCGCGCGCCTGCCCGAGGTGCCGCGCGTCCCCTGAGCCCGGTCGGCGTCAGCGGCCGGTCCGGGCGGCGTCAGCCGCCGATCACCATCCCGCCACCGCCGGTCGTCACGTCCACCGACGCCGGTTGGCGCGTGAGGCGCACCGTCGCGCCCGCCGTCACGTCGCCGGAGAGCGCGATTACCACGTTCAGCTCCGCCTGGCAGCCCCCGGAGGCCGTGACCGTCGCCGTGTCCGCCTCCAGCCCGCCGAGGTGCGCCTGCGCGCCACCGGACGCCGTGAGCGCGAGGGCCTGCGCGGTGCCGGTCGCCACCAGTACGGCGCCACCGGACACGTCGAGGGTGAGCGTCCCGGTCGTCGTGGTCGCGAGGGTCCCCGTCGCACCGCCGGACAGGGTCATGGACCGCAGGTCCGGCGCGACCACGGTGAGGGTCACCGGCTCCGACGTGCTGAAGCCGGGCGAGGCGACGTTGACGACCAGCTGTCCATCGGTGACCCGCGTCGAGATCAGGGGCAGCAGGTTGGGCTGGGCGGCCAGCGTCACGGAGACAACGGCGCCCTCGGTGACCTCGACGCGGATGCCCGCCCCGACGCTGAGGTGTTCGAAAGCGTCCGGCGTGCGGTCCTCCGTGGTCACCGCTCCCGCTCCCTGGACCGGACCGGGGGCCTCTGACCTCTGCGCCGGGCCGCCGCACGCGGCCAGGCCGGCGGCGAGGATCGGCAGGGCGAGGCCGAGGGCGGCGCGGCGGGGCGCGCGGAAGCGCATGGTCGGGACTCCAATCGTGAGGCGCAAGCGAGATGATGCCCCGCGCGGTGTCGCCGCCCGAGGGCCGGACGGGGCGGCGGCGCGGGCCGGAGGTCGCTGCGGCGAGGGCCGGACGGCTCGGGGATGCCAGCGGTCAGCCGGCCGTCGAGCCCTCGATCTCAGCCCGGACCCAGGCCTCGTCGCGGCCCCGGAGCAACGACACCCGCATCGGCCGCAGCTCGCCGCGCGCGAACCCCTCCCCGATCGTCGGGTCGCCGTTCATGATCGCCAGGGCCGCGGCCTCGTCGGGCGCCTCGAATACGCACAGGCCCGTGTTGATCCGCCCGAACGTCGGGCCGACGAGCACGATCACCCCCTCGTGGTACAGCCGCTTGATCCGCTGCCAGTGCCGGCCCCAGGCCTCCTGCTCGGCCTCGGTCATCGTGTCCGCGAAGTCGTCCCGGGGCGGATGGATGAAGTAGACCCACTCGGCCATCGGTTCCTCCCCTAGCCCAGCGTCCGCCCCGCGAACGCTTCCAGGCGCCCGAGCGCGACGGGCAGGTCGGTGCGCCCGAAGCCCAGCCGGAAGTGGTTCCCGGGATGCCCGAAGATCGAGCCCGGCGCGATCAGCACGCCCTCCGCCTCGAGCAGGTCCTGCGCGAAGCGGCCCACCGGCACCTCCGCTCGCAGCGCCGGGAAGGCGATCGAGCCGCCCCGCGGCCGGACCCAGTCGAAGTGCGCCGCCTGCCGCCCGAAGAAGCCGTCAAGCAGCGCCAGGTTCGCGTCCACGATGCCGCGCGTCCGGGCCAGGACCGGGTCGCGGGCCCGGAGCGCGATCAGCGACAGGATCTCCGCCGGGGCCGAGGCGCAGATCGTCGTGTAGTCCTTGAACCGGGCGGCGGCGTCGAGGAGGCGAGTGTCGTGCGTCGCCAGCCACCCGATCCGGAGCCCGGCCAGCGCGAACGACTTCGACATCACGCCCACCGAGACACCGTGGGGGCCGACGTCGGCGCCGGCCGGCAGGCGGTCGGTCGGGTCGAGCTCGAGGAAGCGGTAGACCTCGTCCGAGAGGAGCGTGGCACCGGCGTCGGCGGCGATCGCGGCGATCGCGTGGTACGTGGCGGCGTCCGGCAGCGCACCGGTCGGGTTGTGCGGCCAGTTGACTACGATCAGCCGGGTGCGCGGCGTGACCTGGCGGCGCAGGAGGTCCACGTCGATCGCCCAGCCGTCCACCGCCCGGAGCTCGTGGAGCGTCACCTCCGCGCCGGCCGCGCGGGCGACCTCGTGGAGGCTCTGGTACGCCGGCCAGACGACGATCGCGTGGTCGCCCGGCCCGAGCAGCACGTTGGTCGCGACGAAGATCGCCTCCTCTGCGCCACTGAACACCAGGACCTCGTCCGGGGCGATGGACTCGTACAGGCCGGCGATCTCGCGCCGCAGCAGCGGGTGGCCCGGGGCCTCCGTGTAGCCCAGCCGGAGCCCGTGCCACAGGGCGGCCGCCTCCGGGTCGGCGAGGGCGAGCAGGTCCGCCATCGGCCAGCCCTCGACATCCGACGCGCACAGCAGGTGCCGCACGGCGAACTCGTGCCGGGCGAAGAACCGCTCCAGCGCGAAGTCCTCGATCCGCATGCCGGACATCATCGCCGATCGCGCGGCCCGCCGAGGCCGGAGTAACGCCGCGCGTCTGGACCTCGACTAGCCCTCGACCACCGCCAGCGCGGCCCCGAACCCCGTCGCCGTCGCCTCGTCCACGCCGTGGGCCACGAGCAGCCAGCTGAGCTGCGCCCCCCGGTCCACGACGATCGCCCAGCCGCCGTCGTCGAGGGCGACCAGCGTCCCGGTCATGGGGCCGAAGGCGGCGTCGCCGGTGTCCGTACCGGGCGGCACGCATCCGTCCGTGTCGGCGCAGAACGCCCCCTCCGAGAGCGACAGCGTCGCCCCGGCGCGGGACTTGTAGGAGATCACCATCCGGCCGCCGTTGGCCAGGCGGTAGGAGCCGGCCTGCACGCTCCAGCCCCTGGGCAGCACCGCGCACAGGACGGTCCAGTCCATGTCCCGCGCCACGCTGGCGAAGAAGTCCTGGTTGTCCTGGGAGCCGGTGCAGGCGTCGGCGCCGGTCGCCGAGGTGGGCTGCTCGGTGGGTTCCTCGGTGGCGGGCTCGGTCGGGGCGTCGGTCGGGTCGGGCGGCGCCTCGGTCGGGTCGGACGTCGGCGCCTCGGTCGGGGCCCCGGTGGCCGGGTCGGCGCTCGGGTCCGTGGAGGCGGGTGACTCGGTGGCCGGCGCCGTGGAGCTGTCGGACGAGGACGTGACGCCGCTCGACGGCCGCGCGACGCTGCAGGCGGCGGCGACCAGGGCGACGAGCACGACCAGGATGTCGAGGCGGCGCTTCACTCGCCCAGCGTACCCGGCCCGTGCGCGAGGCGCTGGCCGGCGGCCGTCACGACGCCGGTTGCGCGGCCGCCAGCCGCACCAGCGCGGGTTCCACGCCGAACACGTCGCGGATCCGCTCGTCGGTCAGCACCTCGCCGGGCGGCCCGTCCGCGACCACGCGTCCGTGGTCGATGACCACCAGGCGCGGGAAGAAGTGGGCGGCGAGGCCCAGGTCGTGGAGGACGGCGACCAGCGCGGTCCCGTCGCGCTCGTTGAGGTCGCGCAGGAGCTCCATCGCCTCCACCTGGTGGCGCAGGTCGAGGTGCACCGTGGGCTCGTCGAGCAGGAGCACCGGCGCGTCCTGGGCGACGGCCAGCGCGAGCAGCACCAGCTGCCGCTCGCCCAGCGACAGCTCGCGGGCGTCCCGCCCGAGCAGGTGCCCGAGGCCCACGCGGTCGATCGCCGCCGCCACCGCGGCCCGGTCGGCCGGCCGGGTGCCGCGCAGCGGTGCCTCGTGGGGCAGGCGGCCGAGCGCCACGACCTCCTCGACCCGCATCGCGAACGGCAGCGCCGTCTGCTGGGGTACGACCGCGAGGCGGCGGGCGACCTGTGCCCGGTCCAGCGACGCCAGCGGCGTGCCCCCCAGCTCCACGCGACCCGCGGTGGGCTGGAGGGTCCCGGCCAGCACGCGGAGCAGCGTGGACTTGCCGGCGCCGTTGGGCCCCACCAGCGCCAGCCGTTCGCCGGCCGCCAGCGTCAGGCTGACGTCGCGCAGGATCGCGCGGGTCCGGGCCTCGACGGTGATGCCGTCGGCACGGAGGACGGGCCCGTTCACAGCTCGTACCCCGTCCGCGCCCGGCGCAGCAGGGCGAGGAAGAACGGCGCCCCGATCACCGCGGTCACGACGCCCACCGGGATCCCGCCCAGCATCCGCGCGATCACGTCCGCGACGGCCAGCAGGCTCGCGCCGAACAGCGCGGAGATCGGCA
>MGOE01000010.1:36952-40293 GCA_001797035.1 Chloroflexi bacterium RBG_16_72_14 | reverse complement strand
GCAGGCGCACGAGGCGGGGCACGACGAGCCCCACGAAGCCGATGAGCCCGGCCACGGCGACCCCGGCCGCCGTGACCAGCGATGCGAGCGCGAGCAGGATCGCCCGTTCGCGGCGGACATCGACGCCCAGGTGGGCGGCGGCCTCCTCGCCCAGCAGGAAGCCGTTGAGCGATCGGGCGCGCAGCAGGATCAGCGCGCTGCCGCCGAGGATCAGCGGCGCCGCCACGGCCAGTCGGACCCAGGACGTCCCGTCGAACCCCCCGAGCAGGTAGGCGAAGATCTGCCGCAGGCCGGTGCCGGACAGGTACATCGCCATCGCGAGCCCGGCCGAGAGCAGGGAGCCCACGGCGTAGCCGGTGAGCAGCAGCGAGGTGAGCGGCGAGAGCGGGCTCGTCCGCGACAGCCGGTAGACGACGGTGACCGACGCCAGCGCCCCGATGAAGGCCAGGCCGTGCAGCAGCCCGAACTCGAGCACGAGGCTGCGCACGGGGACCAGCACCGCGATCGCCGCCCCCAGCGCCGCCCCGGAGGCCGTGCCCAGCACGTACGGGTCCGCGAGCGGGTTGCGCAGCAGGCCCTGGAACGTGGCCCCCGCGACGGCCAGCCCGGTGCCCACGACCATCGCGGTGAGCACCCGCGGCAGCCGCAGGTCGATGACGATCGCCTCCGCGGTGGCCGGCCAGGTGACAGGGACGTCGACCCCCAGCAGGCGCCGCCCGAGGATCGCGAGCGTCGTGCCGGGGGCGAGGTCCACCGACCCCAGCACGATCCCCCCGACCAGCACGGCGAGGAGCACGAGCGCCCCGATCCCGGCCAGCCACCCGGCGCGGCCCAGGCGGCGGGCCGGGGCGGCGAGGGCGGCCCGGGGCCGGAACCCGGCCGGGACGGGGGCAGTCGTCATGGCTACGGCGCCGCCGTGGGCAGCACGAGGTCGGGGTGGATGGCCAGCGCCAGCGCCCGGATGCCGTCGGCGAGCCTGGGGCCCGGGCGCGTGACGATGACGTCGTCGATCGGGCGGACGTCGCCGTTGCGCACGGCCGTGAGCACGTCCCACCCGGGCCGCGCCGCGACCTGCTCGGGCGTCACGCCGTAGGCCGCGTCGCCGAGCAGGATCACCTCGGGGTCGAAGGCGACGATCTGCTCCGCCTCGATCTGGTACACGCCGGGCTTGCCGCTGGTGAGCGGTTCGCCCCCCGCCGTCCGGATCATCCCGGTGCCGAAGTAGTCGGGCGCCGGCCCGAAGAACCCGTTCGTCGCGTCGAGCTCGTAGAACACGCGCGGCGTGGGCAGGCCCGCGGTCGCGGAGGCCACCGCCTCGAACGCGCCCCGGATCGCCGAGGTCACCTCGGACGCCTGCTCGTTGCTGCCGGTTGCGCGGCCGATCAGCGCGATGTCGGCGATCGCCGTGCCCAGGTCCGGCGCGAACAGCACGAGCACCGGCACACCCAGCTGGCGGAGCTTGGCGATCGCCTCGGGCGGGTTGAAGTTGCTGCCGCCGGCGATCACCAGCTCGGTGCCCAGGCCCACGATGCGCTCGACGTCCACGGAGCCGAACTTCGCCACGTCCGGGACGGACGCCGCCTCGGGCGGGTACAGGCTGAAGTCCTCGACCTTGCCGACGAGCCGGTTGCCGGCGCCGATCGCGAACAGCGTCTCGGTGGCCGCGGGGGTGAGCGACACGATCCTCGCGGGCTCGGCCGGGATCGTGACCTCCGTGCCCTCGTCATCGGTCAGGGTCACGGGGAAGGCGGGCGCCTCGGTGGGGGTCGCGGTCGGGAGGGCGGTCGCCGCCGGGGCCGAGGGAGCCGGCGTGACGGGGTCGAGCGTGGGTGTGGCCGCGGGGCCCGCGCAGGCGGCGAGCAGCGTCACGGCGAGCAGCAGGAACAGGGCTGGGAGCGGGCGGTGGGCGCGGCGACTGGCCGCGCGGAAGCGTGCGTCCACGGGTACTCCGGACAGGGTGACGTGGCCTGGGATGGGAAGACCCCTCGCTTCGGGTCGAAGGAGGGGTCAGGCGGTGGATCGCACGGGTGCGCCTGACCTTTCTCTCGAAGGCTCGAGCGGCGACGGCAGGTCGGCGACCGGACTTCCGCCCCGGAGGGGCGGTCACCGTAGCGGGACTGTGCCGGAATCGCACCGGCTTCGCGACCGTACCGCGTCGGACTGTGTGGGGACCCGGGGTCCCGATGTCACCGCCCAGCGTACCACCCCGGGCGCCACGTAAGTGGCAGTGAAGTCCGTGGCGCCACACTGCCGACCTCGCCCTCCTCCCGCCTTTCCTGTCCCGCCGGAGGAGGAACCAGGTCCATGGAGCACGTGCGACGCATCCGCCTTCTCGCCCCACTCGCGGCGGTCGTGGTCGTCGGGGCTATCGGGCTCGTCCGGCCCGCGGCGCTGCGCGCCGGCGACCCACCCTGGGACCCGCCGCCGTGTCCGCCGGGCACCGCCAGCGAACCGGCGGCCGCAGCCGTCTGGTACGCGCTCGACGCCGAGCTCGATGCGGACGGCTGGCTCACCGGCCGGCGCCTGTCGCTCGGCCGCCTCGCGGACGCAGCGGCGCGGCACCTCGCCCTGCCGCCCGAGTCCTTCGCGTCGGGGCCGGTCGCCGGACGCGTCCTGGTCGGCGATGACGACGGGTCGCGGTCGCGGCTGCGGGTGGTGGACGTCGCCGCGGGCTGCGCGACGGACATCGGCCACGAGGCGTCCGTGGTGCGCTCGGCCGTGCTGTCCGCGGACGGGCGCGCCGCATGGGAGCACCGCGTGAACCGGGCGACCCGGGCCGACGAGGGCGTCTGGCGCCGCCCGCTGGACGGCGGGGCGCCGCAACGCGTCCTCCGCGGGCTCGCGTTCGAGGCCGCGTTCGGGCCGACGTTCACGACCGAGCTCGCGATCACCGCCGACGGCCGGCTGACGGTCGCCTCGTGCGGCGAGCTGGCGTGCCGGCTGCGGATCCTCGATCCGCGGACCGGGCGGGTGGACCGCGTCGACGGCACCGGCCCGATCATCGGTGTCAGCGGTGACCGCGCGATCGTCTACGCGCCCTGCAACGGCTTCCCGTGCCCCATCGAAGGCATCGAGCTGCACACCGGGCGCCGCACGACGCTGCTCGACGACGCCGGTCCGGCGGCGCTCGGCGGTCCGGGCGGCCGGATGCTGGTGCACCAGGCCGACCGCGGGTCTCTGGAGTCCGTCGACCTCGAGACGCTGCGACGGTCGCCCGCGGCCACGGACGTGCTCGGCGCACCGGTCCGTGGCGGCTCCATGGCCACCTCCGGGGCGGATGTCCCCGATGGCTGGGTGCTGCTCGCTCCGGCCGGCCACCTCTCGGATCCCGCCGCCGCCCG
>MGOE01000010.1:35891-36901 GCA_001797035.1 Chloroflexi bacterium RBG_16_72_14 | reverse complement strand
GTCCGCAGCCTGCCCCGTCGCCTGATCATCTCGGTGGCCGGCGCCGCCGTGGCCCTGCTCGTTGGGGGTGCGCTCGCCCCGGCCGCCGGCCACAACCCCGATCCGCTGCTCGGCGGTGGCCTGTACACCCAGAACCAGGTGCTGACGTACCGCTGGGGTGGCGGCCCGCCGGCCGCGATGCGGACGGCGATGAGCGCCGGCGTCGCCGATGCGAACGCGTCCCGGAAGTCGCGGGCGCCCACGTTCGCCTACGACGCCAAGGGCGACAGCACCGTGTACTACGGCGTCGACGTGCCGTGCGGCGTCAACGGCCTCGCGTGCATGCGCCGGAACCCGCCCGACACATTCGGGGTCTGGTTCCGCGAGAACGGGCACGTGTTCGACTGGGGCACCCTGCGCTGGTGCGAGCTGTCCGGCTCGCCCAACGGCTGCTACGAGGTCGAGAACGTGATGCTCGACGAGCTGGGCCACGTCCTCGTCCTCGGCCACCACGAGAACCTCGCCGACGAGTCGGACTACGAGGACGCGGTGGTCCAGACGCTGTCGCGGACGAAGCCCCGCTCGGGCTGGAACGCCCACGCATTCGGACGGTGCGACGTCGCCACGCTCCAGCAGCAGTACGACGTCACGAACTCCACCACGCCGTACAGCACCTGCCTCGAGGTGCCGACGACGCTCGCGCTGTCCGCGTCGAAGACAACGGTCGCCGCGGGGTCGATGGTGACCTTC
This sequence comes from Chloroflexi bacterium RBG_16_72_14, assembly GCA_001797035.1. Lineage (GTDB taxonomy): Bacteria > Chloroflexota > Limnocylindria > Limnocylindrales > CSP1-4 > CAIXZV01. Next base: position 36,172 of record MGOE01000010.1, on the reverse strand, counting down.
AGCGCGACGCTCCGGACCGACGGCACGGGCCGCCTGTCCAACAACCTCGTCACGTCGCGGACGGTCGTCCTCCAGCATCGCCTGTCGGGCACCTGGTACGACGTCACGACCATGACGGCCGGCTCGTCGGCGGGCACCTACGCCGGGAGCGTCACCGTGTGGACCGGGCGCGACTACCGGGCGCTGTTCCGCAAGCCGGCCGGCGAGGGCCTATTGGCGTCGTCGTCGGCCGTGGTCTCGATCGCCGTCACGGCCACCTGCACCAGCGGGCCCTGCCCGCA
>MGOE01000010.1:22671-35802 GCA_001797035.1 Chloroflexi bacterium RBG_16_72_14 | reverse complement strand
CGCGTTGCTCGCCACGCTGGCGGCGTGCGGCTCCGTCCCGCCGGCCACGCCCCGGGCCGAACCCACCGCGCCGCCGGCGTCGACGCCGGCGGCGCCCACGCCCATCCCCGACGCCCAGCCCCCGGACGCGCTGCTCGCCGGCATCGCCGCCGATCCCGTGGCGGGCGATCTCGGCACGTTCACGTGGGCCGGCCTCACGTCCGACTCGCCCTGGATCGTCGGCCGCGCCGGCGGCTCGGCCACGGGGGGGCCAAGCTCGCGGTCGAGCTCCGGCCCGACGTCGGCGAGCCGACCTGGGTCGCCAGCTGGGCAAGGGTGGCCGGCGGCGAGGCGCAGCAGCCGGGCGACGTCTCGGACCCCGTGACCGGCCCGGTGACCTTCGCCGCACCGGTCGAGCCGGGGACCTGGAGCCTGCAGCTGTTCGCCCGGTTCGGCGTCGGGCGCGACGCGGCCTGGTACTGGCGCGTCGAGATCGCGCCGTGAGGGCGTCGCGAAGGCGATGCGCCGGCCCCGGGGACCGGCGGCGGTCCGGCGGTCGCGCCCGCCGCAGCGTTGAAGATCGAGACCTGCGCCTCCTCGGGGAGCATCACGCCGAAGATCTTCTGCAGCGTGAGGAGATGCACACAGGAACCCCAGCTCTCGAAGTAGTGGCACGTGCAGTGCCACTGGCCCGCGTCGAGGCTGACGTGATGGGTGTCGTTGTCACCGCGGAACGTCAGGGCGACCCGCTCGATCGTGATCCGATCCAGCTCGCGAGCGTAGCGATTCGCCTTCTCGACCTTGCCGATGAGAGAGGAGTGCATCGCCGATCATCCTCCAGTCGCCCCGCGACGGGCGTCCACGAGGGCCGCCGTCCGGTCGGACTCGCTGGACCGGTGATGGCGGTCGTGGGACAAGCCTACACCCCTCCCGCGCCGGGGTCAGCCCCCGGAATCGTCCGGGTCGGGGGTGCCGACAGGCCCACCCGCCGCCCGACGAGGCCCACGCGGCGGGCCCCGAAGCCCGGCGTCGCGCCAGGGGGGCCGGGCGCCGCTACCCGCCCCGGACGAGTCGCTCGCCGGTGCTCACCAGCTCGTCGCGGACCTCCGGCGTCACGGCCTCCGTGTACACGCGCACCAGCGGCTCCGTGCCGCTGGCGCGGACGAGCAGCCAGGAGCCGTCGGCAAGGAACCACTTGAACCCGTCGCCGGTATCGAGAACCTGCGTCCGGACGATCGGCTCGCCAGCGAGCGCCGTGGGCGGCGCCTCGCGCAGCCCGACCAGCACCCGCCGCTTGACGCCCTCGTAGGACGGCCGGTCGAAGTGGACGTCGATCCGGCGGTAGAACGAGGGCCCGGCGAGTTCGTGGAACCGCACCACCGCACGCGACACCGGCCAGTTTCCCCGCGCGCGCTCGCGCAGGAACAGGTCGAGGAGCATCAGGTCCGCGTAGACCCCGTCCCGCTCCGGGAGGTGCATCCCGAACCCGTAGCCGCCGGACTCCTCCGCACCCATCATCGCGCCGGTCTCGATCATCTTCGGCCCGATGAACTTGAAGCCCACGGCCACCTCGTGGGTGTCGATGCCGTAGTGCCGGCCGAGGGTCGCCGCCGTGGACGTGTTGTTCACCGACACGACCACGGGCTCGCGCAGGCCGCGGTGCTCGGCGAGGTAATACATCAGCAGCCCCGTGACCTGGAGCTGGTGGAGGAACGTGCCGCGCTCGTCGGCCGCGCCCGCGCGATCCGCGTCGCCGTCCAGCAGCAGGCCGAGGTCGTAGCCGTCGGCGGCCAGCATCGCCAACGCCTGGTCCACGTGCGGGCGGATCGGCTCCGGGTTGACACCCCCGAAGTACGGGTTCCGCTCGTTGTGGATCTCGGTCACCCGGATCCGCCCTCCGGCGAGCAGCCGCGGGATCCAGCCGGAGCCGGAGCCGTACAGCGGCTCCACGAGCAGCGACATGTCCGCATCGCGGAGGGCGTCGAGGTCCAGCGTCCGGCGCACGAAGCGCTGGTAGCCGTCGAACGGGTCGTACCACTCCACGAGGCCGGCCGCCTCCGCGTCCTCGAGCGGTCGCCGCTCGATCGCCTTGCCGGCGTTGTCGGCGATCCCCGCCTCGATGATCGGGAGCATGTCCGCTCCGGCCGCGGCGCCCGTCGGCGACTTGACCTTGAACCCGTTGTCCGTCCACGGGTTGTGGGAGGCCGTGATCACGATCCCGGCCGCGGACCCGCGCTGGACCACCTCGAACGAGCTCATCTGCGTCGGCACGGCCGTGCGGCTGATCGCGACCGGGATGCCCTGCGCGAGGAGGACCTCGGCGGCGGCGCGCGCGAAGTGCTCGGAGGCGAACCGGCGGTCGTAGGCGATCACGACACCCTTTGCCTGCTCGCCACGCTCTGCCACGCAGCGCGCCACGCCGTCGGCGCAGCGCCGGACGTTCTCGAACGTGAACTCGTCGGCGACCCGGGCTCGCCAGCCGTCCGTCCCGAACACGATCCGGGTGGGGGTGGGCGCCTCCGCCACGTTGGTCATGCTCCGGCCTCCGCTGCTGCGCACCGGTCCAGGAGAGCCTCCACGATCGCCCGCGCGTGGCGCGCGTGGCGCAGCAGCGCGACCGGCCGGTCGGGGGTGATCGTACCGCCGCCCGGTTCGCGCACGACGAGCCCTCCCGGTGGGCGCTCGACGACCAGGTCGCCGTCGGTGGCCGCCGCCCGCTCCCCCGCCTCGACGACGCCGCCCTCGATCCCCGACGCGCCCAGCACCTCGAGCAGGGCGGGCCAGTTGCCGATGTCCGTCCAGCCGACGTTCAGCGCGCCCATCACCACGGACCCCGCCGCCGCCGCAGGCTCCATCACGGCGTAGTCGATCGAGCGTGGCGTGATCGACGCGTAGGCGGCGTCCAGGGACCCGTCGCGAAGGCCGCGGGCGACGGCGCCGACCACGTCTGGCGCGTACGCATCGAGCGCCGCCCGGATCGCGCGCCGGCGCCACAGGAACATGCCGGCGTTCCAGGCAACGCCGGGCATCCGCCACAGCCGCTCGGCGTCCTCGATCGGCGGCTTCTCCCAGAAGGCCTCCAGTGGATACGCCTGCAGGCCGTTGATCGCCTGGCCACGTCCCTCCGGGATCAGGTAGCCGTACTGCGTCGCGGCGTACGCGGTCTGGATGCCGAGCGTCACGAGGGGGAGCTCGATGCCGAACGGGTGCCCGGTGAGCCCGTTCGCCGCGGCCTGGAGCACCGCTCGAAAGCCGGCCTCGTCCGCCGGCTCGATCCGGTGGTCAGCGGGCAGGACGACCATCACGTCGCCGTCGTCGCGCTCGATCGCCAGCGTCGCCAGCGCGATCGCCGCGGCCGTGTTGCGGCCCTCCGGCTCGATCACCACCGTCGCGCGCGGGACCTGCGCCTCGACGAGCGCCACGTACGGCGACGCGGCAACGACGAACAGGTCGGTCGGGCCGAGCTCCAGCCCCTGGAGCCGCCGTACGGTCCCCTGGAGCAGCGTCTCGCCGGTGGGCAGCAGCGGCAGGAACGGCTTGGGGCGGGCGGCGGTGCTCACGGGGCGCAGCCGGGTCCCGCCGCCTCCGGCCATGATCACGACGTACATCGGCCCATTCTAGGAAGGCGCACGCCGGCTGGGGTCGCCACGCCGGGGCGGAGCAGGAGCCACCCCTCGCTGACCGCTCGAATCTCGCCGCCACGGGTGCTCGATCGTGCGAACTTCGCACCACTCCGCGGAATGCGCGTTGACGCGACCCGCACCGCTTCGTACCATCCGCGAACCGGTCGCTGGGGGAGCGCACCGCCGATCGCCACGAGTCGAGGGACGCGCGATTTGAGCCTGTCGGCGACACCCGATACGCCCCTGCCCGGGCGCCGCGCCACCCTGTCGGAACGTGGCGGCGAGACGCCCGACGTCGACATCGTCGACGTCACCAAGCGGTTCGGCGACATCACCGCCGTCGACGCGATGCGCCTGTCGGTGGCGCGCGGCGCGTTCTACTCGTTCCTCGGCCCGTCGGGCTGTGGCAAGACCACCACCCTGCGGATGATCGCGGGCTTCGAGCAGCCGACCGCGGGCGAGATCTACCTCGCCGGCGAGCCGGTTGCCGGCGTGCCGCCGTACCAGCGCAACGTGAACACCGTCTTCCAGCACTACGCGCTGTTCCCGCACATGAACGTGGCCCAGAACGTGGGCTACGGCCTGCGCCAGCGAGGCACGACCAAGGCGGACGAGGCGCGCCGCGTTGGCGAGGCGCTGGAGCTCGTCCGGCTCAGCGGCTACGAGCGCCGCCGCACCTGGGAGCTCTCTGGCGGCCAGCAGCAGCGCGTCGCCCTCGCCCGGGCGCTCATCAACCAACCCACGGTGCTCCTTCTCGACGAGCCACTGGGCGCCCTCGACCTCAAGCTGCGAAAGGAGATGCAGCTGGAGCTCAAGGCGCTGCAGCAGGAGGTCGGGATCACGTTCGTGTACGTGACTCACGACCAGGAGGAGGCGCTGACGATGAGCGACACGATCATCGTCATGCACCACGGCAGGATCCAGCAGCAGGGCGGCCCCGCGGAGCTGTACGAGCGCCCGGTGAACCGCTTTGTGGCCAACTTCATCGGCGTCTCCAACCCGATCGACGGCAAGCTCGTGGAGCACGACCCGTCGACCGGGCGCGGCGTCGTCCAGACGGACCGTGGCCTCCGGCTCACGGGGCTCGTCACGGATCCGGATGCCCGGCCCGCGCCCGGCACGGAGGTCATCGTGGCCGTGCGGCCCGAGCGTCTCCAGGTCGAGCCAGCCACCCACGCCGCACCACCGGCCGATGGCTGGTCGAGCGTGGAGGGGCGGATCCACCAGGGCACGTACCTCGGCGACCACACGGAGTTCCGGGTCGCCACCGACATCGCCGGCGAGATGGTCGCCCGGCGCCAGAACGCGGCAGGCGCCGCGGCGATCATGGGCGTCGGCCCGGGTGACCCGGTCGTCGTCCGCTGGGAGGACTCGGCGAACCTCATCCTCGTGGCCTGAGACGCTCGGGCCCATCGCGTTCCATCCTGGAGGAGGAGACATGGCGGACCAGCTCGACGACATCCTGCGGCGCGCGGCCCACAACCGCATCCCGCGACGGAGCTTCCTCGCGGCGGCGGGGCTGCTCGGGGGCAGCACGGCTCTGGCCGCCTGTTCGAGCGGGGGCGGCGGTGCGTCCGCGGCACCCAGCACCGGCGGCGAGGCGACGTTCCCACCCGCGGGCGACGTCGAGAAGCAGCTGTTCATGTACAACTGGTCGGACTACGTCAATCCCGACAACATGGCCGCGTTCCAGGCGGAGTTCGGGGTCGAGAAGTTCCAGTACGACACGTTCGCCAACAACGAGGAGCTGCTGGCCAAGCTGCAGGCGGGCGCGACCGGCTACGACATCGCCTGCCCCACCGCCGAGTACGTGCCGGCGATGGTCGAGGGCGGCTACATCCAGAAGCTCAACTGGGAGCGGATCCCCAACCAGAAGTACATCAACGCGGCCTTCAAGAAGCAGGGCTGGGATCCCAATGACGAGTGGCAGCTGCCGAAGGACTTCGGCACCACCGGCATCCTCTACCGGAGCAAGCTGGTCACCGAACCGGTGACCTCGTGGCAGGAATTCTTCGACCTCGCCAAGGGCAAGTACTCGGGCAAGGTCGTGCTCGTCGACTCGATGGGCGACGTGTTCGTGATGCCGCTCAAGATGCTCGGCAAGTCGCTCAACTCGGTCGAGAAGGCGGACCTCGATGAGGCCCGCAAGATCCTGCTCGACCTCGCGCCCCATGTGCTCGCCCTTGACTCGGACACCTACCAGGACAAGCTGGCCAGCGAGGAAGCGGTCCTGTGCCTCGGCTGGACCGGCCCGATCCTCGAGCTGCGAGCCAACGCGGACACGGCGGACATCAAGTACGTCGTGCCCAGCGAGGGGTCGCTGTACTGGTTGGACACCTGGGTCCTGATCGCGAACGCGCCGAACCCGAACGCGGCGTACGCGTGGCTCAACTACGTCCACGACCCGGAGGTCCAGGCCGCCGAGACGAACTTCACGGGCTACGGCACGCCCAACGACGAGGCCAAGAAGTTCATCGATGCCGAGGTGCTCGCCGACCCGGCGATCTTCCCGCCCGACGACGTCATGAGCGGCCTCGAGGGCGCCGTGGACACGTCCGGCAACGAACAGCGGATCGACATCTGGCAGGAGTTCAAGTCGGCGATCGGCGGCTGACGACCGGCGATCGCGGACGACAGAGATAGAGCGGCGCCGATGGCGGCGACTGCACCCGCGGAACGGGCAGGAGGGCGGCGGGGGATGTCCGCCCTCCTGACGACCGCGCTCGTCTTCCCGGCGGGCCTGTGGTACCTCGCCCTGCTGGTGGCGCCGCTGCTCATCGTCGTCGTGTTCAGCTTCGGCACCCGGGCAACGAACGGCGGCTACGAGCCCGGCCTCGTCCTCAACAACTACGAGCGGCTGCTCCAGCCGCAGCGCATCGAGCCCTTCTTCACGTCCCTGTGGATGGCCATCGCCGGCACCATCGGCTGCCTGCTGGTGGGCCTGCCGCTCGCGTACTTCATCGCCACGCGGGCCGGGCAGCGGAAGGGCCTGTTCATCCTGCTGCTGGTCATCCCGTTCTGGACGAGCTTCCTCATCCGCACCTATGCGTGGCTCATCGTCCTGGGCCGGGAGAACCTCGGCGGGTTCATCGGGGAGCTGGTCGGCGATCCGGACTTCCGGATCCTGGGCACGCCCGCCGCCGTGCTGCTCGGGCTGGTGTACGGCTACCTGCCGCTGATGGTGTTCCCGCTGTACGTGACCCTCGAGCGCATGGACCGGACGCTCGTCGAGGCCTCGAAGGACCTCGGCGCCGCACGCTGGGCGACGTTCCGCCAGGTCACCCTCCCGATCGCCCTGCCCGGCCTCATCACCGGCAGCATCCTCGTGTTCATCCCGATGATGGGCGAGTACGTCATCCCCTCGATCCTGGGCTACGGGCGCACATTCCTGATGGGCAACGCGCTCGTGGACGCATTCATCCAGACTCGCAACTGGCCGTTCGGGTCCGCCATGGCCGTCGGGCTGATCCTGGTGATGCTGGTGACGATCACCATCTACGTCTGGTTCGTGAACCGCGGCCGCCACGGCCGCGACGTGAGCGTCCTGTGAGCCGCGTCCTGTGAGCCGCGTCCCGTGAGCGCCCCCGCGATCCCCGTCGCCGGCCCGGTCAGGGCGGGCGGCCGCACGAAGGCGAAGGTGGACCACTGGAACACCGTCGTGGAGGTCTGGCTGCGCGGCCACTCCACGATCGTGTACGCGTTCCTGTACCTGCCGATCGTGATCGTCGTCCTGTTCAGCTTCAACGCCAACCGCCTGGCCACGATCTGGACGGGCTTCACCGTCGACTGGTACGCGATCGCGCTCAAGGACGAGGTCGTGCTCAGCGCGCTGCGCAACAGCTTCTCGGTGGCGCTGCCCAACGCGATCCTGGCGACGCTGATCGGGACGGCCGCGGCGCTGGGGCTGCAGCGCGTCCCGAAGCCCGTCAGGATCGTGTTCGACGCGCTGACCTACGTCTCGATCATCGTGCCCGAGGTCGTGATCGCGCTGTCGACGCTGGTCCTGTTCGCGTCCGGGTTCTCGTTCATCAACGACCTCACCGGGCTGCGGCTCCAGCTGGGCGTCCCCACGATCGTGGCCGCGCACATGCTGTTCAACATCAGCATCGTGCTGCTCCTGGTGCGGGCCCGGCTCTCGGGGATGGACCGGACGCTGGTCGAGGCCTCGTTCGACCTCTACGCCTCGCCCTGGCGGACGTTCCGGCAGATCACGTTCCCGCAGCTGCTGCCGGCGATCGTGGCCGGGTTCCTGCTCGCATTCACGTTCAGCTTCGACGACTACGTCATCACGTCGTTCGTGTCGGGCCCCGGCTCATCCACCCTGCCGATCTTCATCTTCGGGCAGGTGAAGCGGGGCGTGACGCCGGAGACCAACGCGGTCGCGACGATGATGCTGTTCGTGACCCTCGCCCTGCTTGCCGTGGGCCAGCTCGCCCTCGCCCGCGGCGCGCGCCGGACGGGCGGCGTCCAGGAGGGCGGGATGGCCGGGATGATCGCCCAGCAGCGCTGACGGCGGGCGACGGCTGAAGCCCGGACAGTCGCGAGTCGACGTCCCAAGGCCCCGCGGCTACCCCGCCCTGGCGAGCTCGGGCTCCGGCAGCCCGGCCTCGGCGGCCAGCAGCAGCGCCTTGTCGGTCCGCTCCCAGGGCACGTCGAGGTCCTCGCGGCCGAAGTGGCCGTAGGCGGCGGTCTGCTGGTAGATCGGGCGGCGCAGGTCGAGGGCGTCGATGATCGACGCCGGCCGCAGGTCGAAGTGCCGCTCCACCAGCTGCTGGATCCGGTCGTCCGGGACCCTGCCCGTGCCGAACGTCTCGATCGACAGCGAGATCGGGCGCGCGATCCCGATCCCGTAGGCGACCTCGATCTCGAACCGGTCGGCGAGGCCCGCCGCGACGACGTTCTTGGCCACCCAGCGCGCGGCGTACGCGGCCGAGCGGTCCACCTTCGTGGGGTCCTTGCCCGAGAACGCGCCGCCGCCGTGGCGCGCCATCCCGCCGTACGAGTCCACGATGATCTTGCGGCCGGTCAGGCCGGCGTCGCCCATCGGGCCGCCGGTGACGAACCGGCCGGTCGGGTTGACGTGCATCACCGGGTCCACCGGGCGCAGCTCGTCGGGGATCGTGGGCAGGATCACGTACTCCGCGATGTCCGACCGGATCCGCTCCGCCCGGACGTCCGCGTCGTGCTGGGCCGAGACCACCACCGTGCGGACGCGCTTCGGCACGCCCCGCTCGTACTCCACCGTGACCTGGGTCTTGCCGTCGGGGCGCAGGTAGTGGAGCTGCCCCGACTTGCGGACCTCGGCCAGGCGCCGGGCCATCCGGTGGGCCAGCGCGATCGGCAGCGGCATCAGCTCCGGCGTCTCGCGGCAGGCGTAGCCGAACATCATCCCCTGGTCGCCCGCGCCCAGCTCGTGGGCCGGGGCGGCGTCGGCGCGGGTCTCGAGCGCCGCGTCCACGCCCTGCGCGATGTCGGTCGACTGCTCCTTGACGCTCACGATCGTGCCGCAGGTCAGGTAGTCGAACCCGTAGTCGGCCTTGGTGTAGCCGATGTCCCGCACGGTGTCGCGGACGACGGCCTGGAAGTCGATGTAGGTGGAGGTGGTGATCTCGCCGAGCACGAGCACGAGTCCGGTCGTGGTCGCCGTCTCGCACGCGACCCGCGCGTCCGGGTCGTCGCGGATGATGGCGTCCAGGATGGCGTCCGAGATCTGGTCGCACATCTTGTCCGGGTGGCCTTCGGTGACCGACTCGGAGGTGAACAGGTAGTGGTCGGCGTCGACGATGCTCATGCTGCTCCAGGCTCGGCCCGACGCGGGCCCGTCGGCGGAGCGTACCATCCCGGTCCGATGGGGCCCGGCCGGGCCCCAGGCATCAGAACCCCTGGATCGTGAGCGGCTCCAGGTCGTCGGCGGGCGTGAACCCGAACACCTGGCCCAGGAACGAGAGCTCGGCGCGATAGACCGTGCGGCGGGTCTCCGCCCGACGGAACCCGTGGCCCTCGCCGGCGAACTGGAGCACCGCGTGCGGGATGCCCCGGCCGTGCAGGGCCGCCTCCATGGCGTCCACCTGAGATGGCGGCACGACCTTGTCGTCCAGCCCCTGGGTGATCAGCATCGGCGCCCGGATCCGGTCCAGGGCGTGGATCGGCGAGCGGTCGCGGAACACCTGCCGCCCCTCGGGCCACGGCGCGAGCAGCCCCTCGTCGTACCGCGACTCGAACTTGTGTCCGTCGAGGTGGATGATCTCGAGGTCGGCGATGCCGTAGTGGCTGATCCCGGCCGCGAACACCTCGGGACGGAACGCCAGCGCCGCCAGCGTCGTGTAGCCGCCGGCGCTGCCGCCCCGGATCGCGAGCCGGTCGGGATCGACCGACCCCCGATCCACCAGGTATCGGGCTGCCGCGATGCAGTCCTCGACATCGGCGATCCCCCAGGCACCTTTGAGCGCGTCGCGGTACGGCCGGCCGTACCCGGACGAGCCGCGATAGTCCACGTCGACCACGGCGATGCCGCGCGAGGTGAAGAAGGCACGATCGAGCGACAGCGCGGACGAGGCCGCGGACGTCGGGCCACCGTGGGACAGCACGAGCAGCGGCGGGCGTTCGTCCGCGGGGCCGCGGTAGCGGTCGTTGGTCGGCGGGAAGTACAGGGCCCGGGCCGTCTCGCCGTCGCCCGTGGAGAACGTGATCGATTCGGCGTGGGGCAGGACCCCAGGGTCGAGGGACGCCCCGAGCGAGCGCGCGAGGATGCCCATGGGCTCGCCCGTGCCCGGGTCCAGCCGGGCGACGACCGCGCCGTCGTGGGGTCCGGCGCCGATGGCCACGGCCGCGGCACGCTCGATGCGCAGCCCCTCGATCTCCGTGAACGGGGTCTCCACGGGTGTCACGCCGTCGTCGGGATCGAGGCGCAGGAGCGCGTCGCGCCCGTCCGACCGCGCGACGGCGAGCAGGCCCCCGTTGGGCGCGAACCCGTACGAGGACCGTCCGAACACCCAGGCAGGGTCGCCGAACTCCGCCTCGATCGGGGCGAGGTTCCGGGCGGGGTCGTCGAGGCCGCCCGGCCCATCGAACGCGTACAGGTTCCACCAACCGGTCTCGTCCGAGACGAAGTGGAGGACGCCGCCAGGGCCCCACTCGGGCTGGCAGATCGAGATGCCCGGCCCTCCGGCGACGGTGGCGGCCTCGCCCAGCGTGCCGTCCCCCCCGATCTCGGCGACACGCAGCCGTGTCGAGTCCCAGGGCATGTCCGGCAGGTCCCACTCCAGCCACGCCAGGCGTCGGCCGTCCGGCGACGGGCGAGGCCCGGCGACGAAGTCCGGGCCCGAGACGATGACCAGCCCTGGGTCGCCGGGCTCCGCCGGGTCGAGGGGAACGGCGACCAGGACGTTGCGCACCGTGGTGGGCCGGTCGTCGGCCGGATCATGATCCTCGCGGACCGCGTACACGAGCGGTCGGACGGGATCCATGCGGAGGTCCGCGTAGCGCGACGAGCCCGGCGGGGTGAGCGCGCGCGGTTCGTGGGCGCCCTCGGCATCGAGGGCCCACAGGCGCCCATCCGCGAACGAGGACGCGATCACCCGGCCCCCTTGCACGACATAGCTCCCGCCGCCGTACTCGTGGACGCGGTTGCCGACGTGGAACGGCGCCGGCGTCAGCTCTCGGGTGACACCGTCTGGCGTGTGCCGCAGCAGCGTCCGCCGCCCGGTCTCGGTCGGCCGTCCTTCCAGCCAGTAGACGTCGTCGCCGTCCAGCCACGGCTCCGCGAGCGAGACCGCCGAGCCGGCCACCAGCTCGATGTCGATCGACGAGCGCCAGCTCCCGTACGGCGCCTCGACGGCCTCCGGCCCCGCCTGATGCTCTCCGGTCATCGGACTACGTCCCGTGCTGCCAGGACGAGACGTACTCGAGCTGCTCGGGCGTCATCGCGTCGAGGGTGATCCCGATCGCGGCCAGCTTGAGCCGTGCCACCTCGGCGTCGATCGCCTCGGGGACGACGTACACCCGCGACTCCAGCTCGCCGTGGTGGCGCACGACGTACTCGGCCGCCAGCGCCTGATTCGCGAAGCTCATGTCCATGACCGCCGCCGGGTGTCCCTCGGCCGCGCCCAGGTTGACGAGGCGGCCCTCGGCGATGAGGTTGAGCTTCTTGCCGCCGAGGTCGAACTCCTGCACGTTCTCGCGCACCTCGCGGACGTGCCCCTCGGCCATCTCGCGCAGCGCCGGCAGGTCCAGCTCGGCATCGAAGTGGCCCGAGTTGGCCATGATCGAGCCGTCGCGCATCGCGGCGAAGTGCTCGCGGCGGAAGACGTTGATGTTGCCGGTCGCGGTCACGAACAGGTCGCCCCAGGGCGCGGCCTGGCCCACGGTCATCACCTGGTAGCCGTCCATCAGCGCCTCGAGCGCGCGGACCGGGTCCACCTCCACCACCGCGACGTGCGCACCGTGGCCGTCCATCCGGGACGCGATCCCGCGTCCGACCCAGCCGTACCCCGCGATGACCACGTTGCGGCCCGCGATCAGGATGTTCGTCGCCCGCAGGATCCCGTCGATCGTCGACTGGCCGGTCCCGTACCGGTTGTCGAACAGGTGCTTGGTGAGCGCCTCGTTGACGGCCACGACCGGGAACGCGAGCGCCCCGTCGGCGGCCATCGCCCGCAGGCGGATCACGCCGGTGGTCGTCTCCTCGGTGCCGGCGAGGACCTCGCCCAGCTGGTCGCGGCGCTCGCTGTGGAGCAGTGTGACCAGGTCGCAGCCGTCGTCCATCGTGATCGTGGGGTGCGTGTCGGCGACGGAGCGGAGGTGGGCGTAGTACGTGTCCCGGTCCTCGCCCCGGCGGGCGTACGTGGAGATGCCGTACGCGGACACCAGCGCGGCAGCGGTCGGGTCCTGCGTGGACAGGGGGTTGGATGCCGCGAGGTGGACCTCGGCCCCCCCGCCCTGGAGGGTCCGCATCAGGTTCGCGGTCTCGGTGGTGACGTGGAGGCACGCCCCGATCCGGACACCCGCGAGGGGGCGCTCGCGCTCGAACCGCTCGCGGATCAGGCGCAGGACGGGCATCTCTCGCTCGGCCCACTCGATCCGGCGGACGCCCTCCGCAGCGAGCGAGAGGTCCGTCACGTCGAACGGGATGGTCGGGACGTTGGTCATCGGGGCTCCTCGGCGCCACCGTCGGGAGACGGCGGCCGGTTCGGGTTGGCTGGCAGTGTGGTCTCGGGCTCGGTGGCGCGCGGGCGGATGGGGTGGGCCTGGTCGAAGCCGACCGGTGCGGCCGGCGCCGGCGCCGGCCGGGAGAACAGTCGGCGGAGAGGTGCGGTGAGGTCGGACCACGGCGAGCCGATCCGCCGCACGAGGCGCTCCTCGAACCGGCAGTGCTCGACGTAGCCCAGCTTGCGGTACGCCTGGATGGCGGGCGGGTTGTCCGACCGGACGTTGAGGACGACGTCATCACAGTACCGGAGGAGCTCCAGGGTCACTGCCGAGGTCACGGCGGTCGCGTACCCGCGGCCGCGGTGGCCGGCGTGGGTCAGCA
>MGOE01000010.1:17576-22659 GCA_001797035.1 Chloroflexi bacterium RBG_16_72_14 | reverse complement strand
GCCGCGCCTCGCGCGAGATCACGTGGGTCCCGGCGGCCGACACGAGGCGGCCTCCGACCCGGATGCCGTAGTAGACGCCCTCCGAGATGGCCGTGGCCGACAGCCAGCCCGCGAAGCCCAGCTGGTAGAGCCGGTTGAGCTCCCCGACCTCCACGGGCAGGAGCCGCTCCACGACGGCCGGCGCCGGCTGGAATCGGGTGCGGTCCACCCACATCCGGATCATCGGCGGGCCCGGGTCCATGCGGTAGTGCTGGGATACGGCCGCGAGCGAGCTGGAGGCCGCCGCGAGGTACGCGGCGCGTGGCCGGAGCACCTCGCGCAGGATGGGGGCGATGCCCTCGTCGCGGCCCATCACGAACAGGGGCTGCGGCGTGATCCCGCTGTACTCGAGCCCGACCGCCACGACCTCATCGGCGACGGTGGCGATCCCCCACCGCGTCCGCGCGAACTCGCGCTCCTCGAGATCGCAGATCGCGTAGGCGGCGAACAGCCGGTCCCGCTCGAGGAACGCGCGGAGCCGCGCGCGATCCGTGGTCGACCTCGCCACGACGGTGCGGCCGCGCTCCCCGAGCGCCACGGTCGCCATCAGGAGGCCGGCGCCGCCGGCGCCGTCTCCGCGGCCCCCGCGTCCGGCACCGCCTCTGCGTCCGGTGCCTCGGGCGCCTCCGTCACGCCCGGCGCGTCGTTCGCAGCCGCCGCCGCCAGCGCGGCAAACCCGGGCGAGGCGGACCGCCGTTCGGTGGCGCGCCCGACGGCCGCGGCGATCGCGGGCGCGAACGGGGCACGCAGGACCCCTTCCTCGGTGATCAGGGCGGCGACGAGCGCAGCCGGCGTGAGGTCCTGGACGGGGTTCCGGATGCGGCTCCCCTCGGGCGCGATCCGCGTGCCGACCGCGCGCATGACCGGCCCGGGGCGGCCCTCCTCGATCGTCGCCTCCTCGCCGCGCGGTGTCGCCGGGTCGATGGCCGTCGTCGCCGCGAACACGAGGAGCGGCACGCCGGCATCCGCCGCCGCGAGCGCCAGCGCGTAGGTGCCGGCCGGGGCGATGACGTCGCCGTTGGCGGCGATCCGGTCCGCGCCGACGAGGACGGCAGCCACCTCGCCCTCGGCGATGCAGGCCGGCGCGGCCGCGTCGGTGACGATCGCGTACGGCACGCCCGCCTGGCTCAGCTCCCAAGCGGCGATCCGCGACCCGACGAAGCCCGGCCGCGTCTCGGCGACCAGGGCATGGACCGGCCGGCCCGCGTGGTGCGCCACGGTCACGGTGTTCAGCGCGGTCCCGAACTGGCCCCCGCCCATGGCCCCGGTGCTGCCCGCGACCAGCACGTGGAGCGGCGCATCCGGTTCCCCCGGCAGGGCCGTGAGGCCCAGCGTCACCAGCGCCCCGTGATCGCCCGACGCCTCCGTCACGATCGCCTCGGCCTCCCGGCGCAGGGCCTCCGCCACGGTGTCACCGTCGGTGTCCGGTGCGAGCAGCTCGAGGCGGGCCAGCATCCGGTCCAGGGCCGCCGCCATCGCCGCCGACCCCGGCCGCGTGGTGCGCAGCGCGTTGGCGGCGCCGCGGATCGTCGCCCGGCGCGCGAACGGCCGCGACATCCGCGAACGGCCGGCCACGATCGCCAGCATCACCGCCGCGACCTGCGCCTGGACGGGCGAGCCGTTGAGCGCGCCGTCGTTGATCGCCCCGACCGCATCGGCCGCGCCCCGCAGCCCGATCTCCACGAGCACGTCCGGCAGCCGCCGCTGGTCGATGATCCGGCACACGCCCTCGTCCGCGTCCCAGCGGAACGGCGCGCGGTAGCCAGCGGTGGAGGCGTCGACCTCGGCCGCCGCGCCCGCGACGGGCTCGCCGGCCAGCAGCTCGCGCGCCGCGTCGGCCGACTGCTGCTGGAGCGTCTGGGCGGCGCCGAGCACGGACCCCACGGACGTGACCACGTCCCCGGCGAACCGGCGGAAGAACCGGCGCCGGTCGGGGTCCGGGGGCTGGGTCGCAGGCTGGTCCGGAGGCCGGACCTGGGAGGGTTCGGGTCGTTCGGTCATGGAGACGGCGGAGGCGACCGGCAGGCCCGCGGCTGGAGGCGCGACGCCCGGCGGTCAGTAGGAGATGACGCTCGTGACCTTGCGGCCGTCGAGGCGGTCGCGGCCCTTGAGGAACTCCAGCTCCACGAGGAATGCCAGGCCCACGACGACGCCCTTGAGCCGCTCGACGAGCTCGATCGTGCCGCGGACCGTGCCGCCGGTCGCGAGCAGGTCGTCGACGATCAGGACCCGCTGGCCCGGCGCGATCGCGTCGCGGTGGATCTCGAGGGTGTTGGACCCGTACTCGAGGGCGTACTCGACGGTGAGGGTCTCGGCGGGCAGCTTGCCCAGCTTGCGCACTGGCACGAGGCCCGTGTTGAGCTCGTACGCCATCGGCGCCGAGAAGATGAAGCCCCGCGACTCCATGCCCACCACGATGTCCACCTGCTCTTCCCGGTAGGGGTCGAGCATGAGGTCGATCGCCTCCTTGTACGCCGCCGGGTCCTTGAGCAGCGTCGTGATGTCGTAGAACAGGATGCCGGGCTTCGGGAAGTCGGGGATCTCGCGGATCTTCGCGCGAAGCGTCTCGGCGGACATGGGGTTGGATGCCTCCGTGATGTCGGACCGCGATCTGGGCAGCGCCGAGCGGGCGGGCGGGACGAGACAGGGGGCTAGTCTACCGCAGCCGCCTGCGTGCTCCGCACCCGCGGGCGGCCTGCGATCCGGCGCGTCGCCGCGAGGCCGGCGAGCGCCACGAGCACGGTGAGCGCGAACACGGCGCCCAGGGCCACCCCGAGACCGTCGCCGCCGCCCCGCTCCCCAGCGGCCGTCATCGCCCCGCCGACACCCGCGCCCAGCGCCGTGCCGAGGATGTCCGACAGCTGCAGCGCGGACGATGCGGCGCCCTGGTGCGTGGGCGGCGAGTCACGCAGGATCGTGAGCGTGAACCCGGAGTAGGCGAAGCCCATGCCGATGCCGACCAGGGCCCAGGTCACGATCGTGATCTCCGGCGCGACGGACGGCAGCACCGCGGGTAGCGTGAGCAGCGACCCGGCGGCGACGCAGCCGAAACCGAGCGCGACGAACCACCGGACGCCGAGGCGGTCGACGCGTCGCGCCTGCAGCCACGTCCCGGTCGACCAGGCGAGCGTGGTGGAGGTGAACACGATGCCGGTCAGGACCGCGGGCGTGCCGCGCCACGTCTGGAGCAGGAGCGGGATGTAGGCGTCGCCCGTGAAGAAGGCGAACGTCAGCACGCCCCGGAGCATCACGGCCGCCGGCACGCCCGCGACCAGCAGCAGCGTCCCGGCCGGGGTCAGGCGCCGGAACGCCGGCAGGAGCATCCCGAGGCCCAGCAGCGAACCGCCGATCACGACCGGCAGGTCCTCGGCGGTGAGCGCCGCGACGAGCAGGCCGGCGCCGCCCGCCGCGAGCAGGGCGTTCGGCAGCCGGCGCAACGTCGCGGAGGCGGCCGCGGCCAGGTCCGGGTCGTCCTCCGGGTGCGGCACCGCGGCCGGCACCCGGTGGAGCGCCGTGAGGGCCAGGGCGCCGGCAACGGCGAGGAACGGCAGCAGCCCGAGGAACACCCAGCGCCAGCCGAGCCCCTCGCCGACCAGCGCGGCGATCGACGGCCCGATGATGCCGGGCACCACCCAGGCGGTGCTGAGCATCGCGAACATCCGCGGCTGCAGCGCCTCCGGCAGGCAGCGCCCGATCGCGACGTACGCCGTCGGCCCCACGGCGCCGCCGCCCAGCCCCTGGATCAGCCGTGCGCCGACGAGCACGGGCATCGAGGGCGCCAGGCCGCCGATGACGAGGCCGGCCGCGAACAGCCCGAGGCCGCCAGCGAAGGGGCGCCATAGGGGCATCCGGTCCAGCGCCCCGCCGGTGATCACGATCCCGATCAGGTTGCCCAGGAAGAATGCCGAGAAGACCCAGCCGTAGAGCTCGAGCTGGCCGAGCTCGTCGGCGACGATCGGCATCACGGTGCCGATGGCGAGCGACTCGATGGCGACCAGCGTGATCGTCGCGACCAGCCCGGAGGTGAGTCCACGCAGCCCGGGCGCGAACAGGTCCGCCGTGCGCGCGGACACCGCGTGGGACGGGGCGGCCGGGGCGGAAGCGCTGGCGCTCACGCAGCGGTCAGTAGGAGCGGTCGATCGCCACCCTCGCCACCTTGACCGCGATGCTCCCACCCGGGATCAGCAGCCCGACCGTGTCCGCGCCGATGTCGAACAGCGCGTCCCTGGTGGCGATCTTCGTGAGCTGGGCGCGGAGCGACGTGGCGTTGCGGGCCTCCCCCGTCACGGCGTCGAGCTCCACGACGCCCCGGCGGTCCTTCGCCGCCCAGGCGAACTCGAACGCCCAGACCGGCCGGTAGTACAGCTCGAGGGCCTCGACCTCCAGCGCCTCCTCCGAGACGACGTCCGCCTGGACGGGGCGCAGCATCTTCGCCAGCAGCTGCCGGACCACCGACGACGCCCGGTGCTCGGCCGGCACGACGATCGCGCCGTCCGTGCCGAGCGCCGCGGGATCCGTGACCTCGGACTTCGTGCCCGCGATCAGGGACCTGCCGTCGGCGACGGCGGTGCCCGTGACCCCGTCCACGAACAGCGCGTCCGCGAGCTCCTCGCGGCAGTGCTCCAGCACGGGCATCGAGAACGAGGCGGGCCCCTTGCCCGAGGCCGCGACCGGGTACTCGGTCCCGAGGATCGTCACCGAGCGCACGTCGGGGGCGCTCGCCGGCACGGTGTACGTGCGCGTCCGGTCGTACACGTACCGCGCCCGGCAGGCGACGTGCCACATCGGCTCGAAGCGCTGCTGGCTCGCGACCAGCGTCACGTCCTCCGCCTTCGGCCGCTGCAGCAGCCCGCCGAACCCCGTGCCCAGGGCCGCGGTCCGGCGTTCCTCGGCCCGGCGGCGGAGCTCCTCGAACGACAGCCGCGGTTCGAGGCTGAAGATCCGGGGTTCGCCGAGCTGGATGTCCACGTCGCCTCTCCTCCGCTCGCGGCTGTGCGGCCTCGCCGCCGCGGACGCCCATCTTGCGTCATCGTGGCCCGCGACA
>MGOE01000010.1:17176-17504 GCA_001797035.1 Chloroflexi bacterium RBG_16_72_14 | reverse complement strand
GGGGGCTGATGGCCGAGGCCTGGGACGCCCTGCGGGGCGACACGTCGAGCTGGGAGGACCGCGCCTGGTTCCGCGAGGTCGTCCGCCGTCACGGCGAGCCGGCCCTCGACGTCGGCTGCGGGACCGGGCGACTGCTGCTGGACTTCCTTGCCGACGGCGTGGACGTGGACGGCATCGACAACGCGCCCGACATGCTCGCGCTGCTCCAGGCGAAGGCGTCCGCGGCCGGGATGGACGTCGACGGGCGGGTCCACCTGGGCCGGATGGAGTCCCTCCGGATGCCGCGCCGCTACCGGACGATCATGGTGCCGTCGTCCTCGTTCCAGCT
>MGOE01000010.1:16834-17170 GCA_001797035.1 Chloroflexi bacterium RBG_16_72_14 | reverse complement strand
CGAACCCGACGAGGCCGCGGAGGCCATGCGAAGGTTCTTCGCCCACCTCGAGGCCGGCGGCGTCCTCGCCATGCCGTTCATCGTGATGGACAAGCCGTACGAGGAGCGGTGGTCGAAGGAGGCGACGCTCGCGGACGGGTCGCTCGTCCGGCGGACCGCGGTCGCCACCTTCGATCCCGCCGACGGCATCGAGGCCACCGACGACCGGTACGAGGTGTTCCGCGACGGCGCCCTCGTCCGCAGCGAGCGGTTCGTGCGGCCGCGGGCGACCCGCGCGTACACGCGCGAGGATGCGCGGCTGGCCTGCGAGCGCGCGGGCTTCCGCGACCTCGAGTG
>MGOE01000010.1:16587-16672 GCA_001797035.1 Chloroflexi bacterium RBG_16_72_14 | reverse complement strand
GGCGCCAGGCCCACGATGTCCGCCTCGTGGGCGGCGAGCGTCAGCACGCGACGCCCGCCCCCGCCGATGAACAGCGGCGGGTGGG
>MGOE01000010.1:8309-16563 GCA_001797035.1 Chloroflexi bacterium RBG_16_72_14 | reverse complement strand
CGTCGTGACCCGTCATCGTGTAGTGCTCGCCGGCCAGGCTGAACGGCCCCTCGCCGAAACAGCCCTTGAGCACGCGGACGGCCTCGGCGAGACGCGAGACCCGGACGCCCACGGGGTCGAAGGCGATGCCCAGGGCGTCGTACTCCGGCCGGTTCCAGCCCGCACCGATCCCCACCTCGACGCGACCGCCGCTGAGCACGTCGAGCGTGGCGAGGTCCTGGGCGAGCAGGGCCGGGTGGCGCAGGTCGTTGTTGACCACGAACGGCGCCACCCGGAGGCGGTCCGTGACGGCGGCGGCCGTTGCCAGCAGCGGCAGGAACCCGAACGGGAGCACGACGTGATCCGCGTAGACCAGCACGGCATAGCCGATGGACTCGGCGCGTCGGGCGGCCGCGGCAAGCGACGGGCCGTCGGAGATGTCGCCGGGATCGGCGAGGAACCGGAAGGGCTTCATGCGGCCCAGTATCGGGCCGCGGGGCGCACGGGTTCAGGGGCGGGCCGGGGCTCCGCCCGGCGATCGCCGGCGGACGACAAGCCCCGCGACCACCCGACCCGGTCGCGGATCGCTAGGCGGTCTTCGAGCCCTTCGGCTTCGCGGTCTTGGGCTTCTTCGGCGTCTTCGCCTTCTTGTCCACGGTGGCATGACCTCCCGCTGGCATGGGCTGCGGCGTTGCCAGCGCATCATGCACCAGGCGGCCGGGACCCGTCGCCCGACTCACAGCTCCTCGCCGAGGAACGCAAGCACCCGCCGGATCCACTCCTCGCGGTGCCGGGCGAGCGCCTGGGTGTGCCCGGTATCTGCGGGCTCCCACAGCTCGACCGTGTCCGGGGCCGCGTCGCGGATGCGCGGTCCGGCCGCCTTGTCGGCGGGGTCGTCGGAGGAGATCAGCAACAGGTGGCGGTTGCCGAGTCGCGTCACGAGCTCGGTGAGCGGCGCCGGCGCGGAGGCGCCCGTCATCAGGTCCGCCGCGCCGAACATGATCGGGTCGTAGGCGCGCCGGATCAGCCCCGGGACGTCGAGCGGCAGGTAGGCCTCGTCGCCCGCCACGCGAGCGCTCGCGCCCTCCGCCACGATGGCCCGGATGCGGGGGTCCGCGGCGGCCGCAGTGATCGCCTGCTCGCCGCCCATCGACTCGCCCACCACGCCGATCCGTGCCGGATCCAGCTCGGGACGCGCGGCCAGCCAGTCGACCGCGGCGGCGACATCCGTCGGCCCGTGCCAGCCCCACAGCATCCCCCGGCCGCCGCTCTCGCCACCGCCGCGCGCGTCGAGGGCGAGCACGCCGTAGCCCCCCTGCGCCAGCACGGTCGCGTGCTCGCGGGTGTCCGACTTCGAGGCCCCGGCGCCGTGCAGCAGCACCACCGCCGCGCGACTTCGGGAGGGCGTGTACCAGCCGACCAGCGGCACGCCGTCGGCGGCGGCGAACGTCACCCGCTCGGCGCCTTCGGGGATCGGGGTCGTGAACGGCTCGCGGACCGGGTGGGTCCCGATCACCGCCATCGTGAGCGGCAGCACGCCGAGCTGGAGCACGACGAACGCGACCGGCAGCGCCAGGAGCCGCCACCATCCGTCGAGCGCGCGCAGGAGGGCCGCCAGGCCCAGGCCGAGGAGGACCAGGCCTGAGACCAGCGAGACGGCGCCCACGACCACCGACGTCGACACGCCGGCCTGCACGAGCTGGGCCGGCGCGAGGCCGGCCCCGGCGGCCGTCCCCGCGGTACCCGCCACCAGCCAGGCGGGCGCCCACGCCCACGAGCCGCCGAACCGGGCGGCGAGCAGGGCCACGCCCACGATCACGACCGTGATCACCACGCCGAGCGCCAGCCCGGCCGTGTCGAGGTCGGTGTCCACGAATGCCGCGAGCATCCCGAGCGCCGTGCCGGCGGTCACCCAGGCCGAGAGCATCGCGGTCCGGGCGCCCCCGCCGCGATGCACCGGCCGGTTCGCGCCGGAGGCGTGGCGGTCGATCGCCCGCGGGCTCCAGGGGGACATGGGCATGCGGAATCCTCAGGGTCGGGCATCGTGGGCGGCGCGAGGCGCGAGGCGCAGCGGCAACGATCGGCCCGGCGGCGGCCGGGTGCGAGGGCGGTCCGCCCCGATCCCCGGGGGACGTTGGTCCTGTGGCTTCGGGCCTACCCGCCGCCGGTCGGGATCGACTGGATCAGCGCCAGCCGCCAGCCGTCCGGCGTCCGGCGCCAGATCAGCGTCGTCGGCGAGACCACCCGGGTCGTGACGCCGTCGAGCTCGTAGACCTGGTGCAGCACGAGGGTCTCGACCTCCACGTCACCCCAGCGAACGACGTGCACGTCGGTGGCGGTCGATTGGACGTCGCTCACCCGAGAGAAGATCGCGCGCAGCGCGGCACCGATCGCGGCCGGCCCGCGCTGCCACTGGCGGGTGATCTCGTCCACGTGCTGGGCATCCTCGGTCAGCAGCGCCCGGATGCCGGCCTCGTCCTTGGCATCGAGCATCCGCAGGTACTCGGCGCCATGGCTGGCGACTGGAGTGATCGATGTCATGTGGACCACCTCCTCGCGGCGACCTCGCCGGCGTCTGCATCACAGCGTCGCTCCCGGGTCGCGCGCCGCCCAGTGCCGGCAGGCCCAGCCTGCTCCGCCGTGGACCCGATGGTGCGCGCTGCGATAGGCTTGACCCGTGCCCAGCATCGACGTCCGGGTCCGGAACCCCAGCGGACTCCACGCGCGACCGGCGACGACGTTCACCGAGGCGGCGGCGCGCTTCGAGTCGCGGATCACGATCGAGAACCTCGACCGCAGCTCGCGCGCCGTCGATGCCAAGTCCATCCTGTTCCTGCTCACGATCGGCGTGCTCAGCGGGCACCGGGTGCGCATCACGGCCGACGGGCCGGACGCGGACGCGGCGCTCGCCACGCTGCGCGACCTCATCGAGGCGGGGCTCGGGGAGGCGGCGGAGGCGTAGTCCGACGACCGCCCGTCAGGCGGTGATGGCGAGTCCCGCGAAGCGTCGCCGGATGACGGCCGCCGACGGCTCATCCAGCGCGGCCGTCGCCTCGCGCTCGAGCGTCGCGAGGTCGACTGACCGGATCGACCGGCGGACGACGGCGAGGCTCCCGCTCGCCATGCTGAGGTGCCGGATCCCGAGCCCGACCAGCGCCAGTGCCGCGACAGGATCGCCCGCCATCTCGCCGCACACCGACAACTCGGCGCCGGCCCGCGCCGATCGCTGCACCGCCTCGTGGACCAGCCGCAGGAGCGCCGGGTGCATCGGGTCCTGGTATCGGGCGAGGGCCGGGTTCCCGCGATCCACTGCCAGCGTGTACTGGAGCAGGTCATTCGTGCCAAGGCTGGCAAAGCCGAGCCGGCCGAGATAGGTGTCCCCGACCAGGACGGCGCCCGGGATCTCGAGCATCACCCCCAGAACGACCGGCCCGTGCGGCAGGCCCTCGGCCGCGAGCTCGGCCTGTGCACGCGCAGCCAGCTGGAGCAGGAGCTCCGCGTCCCCGGCGTCGGCGACCATCGGCGCCATGACCTTGACCGTCGGCGCCACACCATCCCGACCCGGCGCGGCGGCACGCATCGCGGCACGGAGCTGGGCGACGAACAGGTCCGGGCGCTCGGGCGCCAGCCGGAGCGCGCGGACGCCGAGGAACGGGTTCGCCTCGTCCGGGATCGCGAGGTACGGGATCGGCTTGTCGCCGCCGACGTCCAGCAGGCGGATCGTCACCGGATGGGGCCTGAACGCGTCCACGACGGCCCGGTACGCGGCGAGCTGCTCCTCCTCGGTCGGGGGCTGGGGCCGCTCGATGAACAGGAACTCGGTGCGGAACAGGCCCACGCCGTGCGCGCCCAGGGCGACGGCGCGGTCCGCCTCGGCCGGGGTGCCGATGTTCGCGAGCAACGACACGGTCGTCCCGTCGCGCGTCGCGACGGGCAGGTCTGCCTCCGCGAGCGCCCGCCGTGAGGCCTGGTCGGCCTCCCGGCGCAGGGCTGCGAGGCGTTCGGCCGTCGGCCGGTCCGGGTCGAGGACGACCTCCCCCGCGCCACCGTCGATCCACAGCGTGCCCGACCCGGGTGCCGTGCCCGAGCCCTCCTCCGGCGGCGTGGCAAGGTGGTCCTCGAGACCTGCCAGCAGCCCCGCGACCCCGACGACCGCGGGGATGCTGTAGGCACGGGCGAGGATCGCGGCGTGGGCAGTAGGCGATCCTGCCTCGAGGGCCAGGCCGAGCAGGCGGTCGCGCGGCAGCATCGCCGTCACCGACGGCGAGAGATCCGTGGCCACGACGATCGCGGGCTCGAGCAGCGTGGGAGCGGCAGCGGTACGGCCGGCCAGCCGGCCGGCGATGCGCCCCGCGACGTCCTCCACGTCCGCGGCTCGGGCGGACAGCAGCTCGTCTCCGAGCGCCCGCAGCTGGTCGGCAAGATCCGTTCCGGCGGCCCCGATCGCCCCGATCGCGTCGTGGCCGTCATGGACGCGGTCCGCGGCCATCGCCGTCAGGGCGGGGTCGCGAGCCATCGCGGCCTGGGCCCCGAAGATCGCACCCTCGTCCGGATGCCCGTCCGCCGACACGCTGGCCGCGAGCGCGTCCAGCTCCTCCGCCGCGGCAGCGGCCGCGACCTCGAGGCGCAAGATCTCCGCCTCGGCCTCGGTGGCATCGATCCGGCGGCCCTTCGGGCCGGCCCGGGGGGAGATCCGTACCCACGGCCCGGCGGCCACCCCGGCGGACGCAGCCACACCTGCGAACTGCCGCATCGACACGGCTCACCTCCGTCCGGCCCGCCGGACGCGGCATCCGGCCCGCCCCGGTGGGGTCCATCGCACCTATCGCACGATTGCCGGACCCATGATGCTCGGATACTGGCTAGCAGTCGCCATGTATAGTCCGAGGTGGGATGGACGCGCAACTGTCGTCCGGAGCTGGGGCTTCCCTGGGGGGTCTGCTTCCCGAATCCGCGATCACGATCGGCGCGCGAGCGGCGGACTGGCGCGAGGCCATCCGCGCGGCGGGCCGGGCTCTCGTG
This sequence comes from Chloroflexi bacterium RBG_16_72_14, assembly GCA_001797035.1. Lineage (GTDB taxonomy): Bacteria > Chloroflexota > Limnocylindria > Limnocylindrales > CSP1-4 > CAIXZV01. The sequence continues at coordinate 11,562 of MGOE01000010.1, read as the reverse complement.
GCCAGCGGCGCCACCAGCGATGCCTATACCGACGAGATGATCGCCACGGTCGAGACGCTCGGTGCGTACATCGTCATCGCGCCCGGGATCGCGCTCGCCCACTCGCGACCCTCACCCGCCGTGCACCGGGCGGGCATGTGCCTGGTCACGCTCGCCCGGCCGGTCGAGTTCGGTCACCGCACCAACGACCCGGTCTCGCTCGTGGTCGGGCTGGCGGCACCCGACGACGAGGGCCATGTCTCCGCCCTGGCAACGCTCGCGGACTTCCTGACCGACGAGGGGCGGCGCGCCGCGCTGCTCCGCGCGGGCGATCCGCGGACCGTCCGGTCGCTCATCGCTGCCTACGAGGGCGGCGCGGCCGGACAACCTGACCATGCGCCGGATGCGGCGCACGCATGAGGGCACACCGAAGGCTCGGCGTGACCCGTTGAAAGGAGGGATGCAACACCAGTGAAGATCCTGGCGGTCTGCGGCATGGGCCTCGGTTCCGGTCTCATCCTCCGGATGCAGGCCGAGAAGGCCCTCAAGGAGCTCGGCCTCCAGGCCGACCTCGAGGTCGCCGATATCGGGACCGCACGCGCCCTCGCGTCGACCGCCGACCTGATCCTCACCTCCGAGGAGCTTGCCCAGCAACTCGTGGGGGTCAAGCCGAGGATCGTTACGATCTCCAACTTCATCGACCTGCGGGAGATGGTCGAGAAGCTGGGAGCGGCCATCGGGACTCCCTGATCCGGCCCTGGCGGTCGGACGGAGGAACCGATCGGACCTGGAGGCTCGCCGCGGGGCGGCGAAGGGAACAGGAGGTTGTTCCACTTGGACCAGCTCAACTACCTGATCAACTGGATCGCACGCGACATCTTCGGCGTGCCGGCGTACCTCGTCGGCATCATGACGATGGTCGCCCTCATTGCCTCCCGCAAGGGCATCGGCGACATCGTCGGCGGCACGCTCAAGGCCACCTTGGGCTTCATCATCCTGGGCATCGGTGCCGGCGCCGTGATCGGCGCGCTGAACCCGCTCGGGGCGTTGATCACCGGCGCGTTCGGCGTCGAGGGCGTCGTCCCCACCAACGAGGCGATCACGGCGATCGCCAATGACATCCCCGAGGTCGCCCAGAACGTTGCGTTCGCGATGTTCATCGGGGTGATCGGGTCATTGATCATCGCGCGGCTCACGCCGCTGCGCTACGTGTTCCTCACCGGCCATCACATGTTGTTCATGGCGACCGTGCTGACGGTCGTGCTGTACAACGCGAAGGTCGACTCGTGGGTCCAGATCATCGTGGCAGCCTTCGGCCTGGCCACGATGATGGTCATCATGCCGGCGTTCTCGATGCCCTGGATGCGTCGCGTGACCGGCAACCAGAAGGTGGCGATGGGCCATTTCGGGACACTGGGCTACATCGCAGCCGGCGTCACCGGCCAGCTCGTGGGCAGGGGCAGCAAGAGCACCGAGGAGATGGAGTTCCCGCAGGGCCTCCGCTTCCTGCGCGACCCGATGGTCGGCACGGCGGTGGCGATGATCGTCATCTACCTGTTGCTGTCCATCGTGTTCTGGCTCCGCGTCGGCGAGGCCGCCGCCCTCGAGGCCGTCAGCACGGCCATGGGCAGCAGCGCTGCCGGAGGCGGCGCGGGCGGCATCCTGGGCTTCCTCACCCTGATGTTCAACAACGCGCTCGTGTTCGGTGGTGGCGTCGCCGTCATCCTGCTCGGCGTGCGCACCATCCTGGGCGAGATCGTCCCGGCCTTCGCCGGGATCGCCGAGCGGGTGATCCCGGGTGCCGTGCCGGCGCTCGACTGCCCCGTTTCCTTCCCGTTCGCCCCCAACGCCGTGCTCGTCGGCTTCCTCGCCAGCGTGGTCGGCGGCCTGGTGGGCTTCGGGATCCTGTGGGTCGGCGTGGGCGCGGCCTTCGCCATCCCGCTGATCCTGCCGGGGATGATCCCCCACTTCTTCACCGGCGGCACCGCCGGCGTGTTCGGCAACGCCACCGGCGGCCGGCGCGGGGCGATGGCGGGTGGCTTCGTCAACGGCCTGCTCATCACGCTGCTCGCCGCGTTCCTGGTCCCGGTCATGAGTGGCATCGGGTTCCAGAACACGACGTTCGGCGACGCCGACTTCCAGTGGTTCGGCTACCTCGTCGGGAGCCTGGCCAGGATCGAGGGTGTCGCGGCCGCCGGGGCGATCGCGATCCTGTGCGTCGCCCTGCTCGTCGTGGCGAGCTGGTTCCAGAAGCGTTACGTCGATACCGGGTGGCTGCCCGGCACGTCGGAGCGCGCCCCCGTCGAGACCCCGGAGGCCCAGGCGCACGCCTGACCTCCGTCGCCGCACTGACCGTCCGCCCCGGGCCACGCCCGGGCGGACGGTCATCCGGGTTCCCACCGGCCGGGGCGCCGGCCGGGAGGCCAAGGGCGGCCCGGTGACCGGTCAGCCGGCGCGGTCTCTCCCCCGGCGGGCCTGCTGGAGCGCGTCGCGCCACAGCCCTCGGGCCCAGCGCTCGGCATGATCGGCCCATTCGAACGGCTTGATGTCCTCGATCCGCCAGTCGCCCATGGCCGTGAGGCGGAGGACGAGGGCGTAGTACGCGGGGATCATCGTGCCCGCGGCCACGGGCCGCAGGTAGGGGGGCACGGTCCACGCGAAGCGGAGGTCGCCGTGCTCGATGGCGCGGTAGCGGACCGGCGCATTCGCGACGGCGTACCACCCGAAGCGAAGGGGATCGCGGAGATGGTCGTCGATCACGGGGACGTTGCGCATGGGAGATTCCTCTGGAGCGTGGACGGCATCGCCAGGGCGGGCGCACAGTATCGCGCCAGGTGCCCCATCTCGCAGGAATCGGGATCGCCGGCAGGACGATCCTGGCGCCAGGCGGGCGATCCCACGGTTTGACGTGATGGCGGCCATGCAGCCGGAGGTGCGCCGATGATCGCCGTTGATGCCGTGTTCCGCGATCGGTACGGCCTCCATCCGCGTTCCGCGCTGCGGATCCAACAGGTGGCCACCGCATACGCCTCGAGGTGCTCGATCCAGGGCCTGGACAGCGGCACGGCTGAAGTCCCGGCGGCGTCGATGATCGGCCTGGTGAGCGCGGCCATTCGCAACGGGGAGCGGATCCGCATCACCGCGGACGGGCCCGACGAGGTGGGCGCGCTCGAGGCGCTGCGTTCCTTGTGCGAGGACGGCGTCTGCCATCCGTGAGGCTCCGCCCCGGGCGCCATAGACTGGTGGCATGGAGACGACGCCCGACACCGTCCCG
>MGOE01000010.1:7131-8115 GCA_001797035.1 Chloroflexi bacterium RBG_16_72_14 | reverse complement strand
TCGGCCAACCCGGATGCCCAGGTCACGATCATGAGCACCCGGGTCCTGGCCGCCATCGAGCCGGATCGGTCGCGCTGGCCGCTGGCCGGCGACCAGCTGTACGTGGACTTCGATCTCGCGGCGGAGCACCTGCCCGCCGGCACCCGGCTCGCCGTCGGCTCGGCGGTGGTCGAGGTCAGCGAGGCGCCGCACACCGGCTGCGCCAAGTTCAGCGCCCGGTTCGGCAGCGACGCGCTCCGATGGATCAACAGCCCAACCGGCCGCGAGCTCCGGATGCGCGGGCTCAACGCGCGCGTCGTCCAGGGCGGGAGCCTGCGGGTCGGCGATCGGGTCACGCGCGCCTGACGGCCCCGTCAGCGCCGCCGGCCGTGGGCCGCGTGCTCCCGGAGGCGGACCTCGACGATCCGCCGCACGAGATCGACGGGGATGGGCCGGTCCGCAGGGAACCGGATCGTCCCCCGGCCGGCGAGGTAGGGCCGGACCTCGTCGCCCAGCGTCTCGACCACCGCGTCGCTGGCCGGGAACAGGCTGTAGTGGCGCCTGTAGGCGGCATACGACACGAGGAACCGGTCGTCGAGACGGAGCCCCGGCATCTGGTAGGTGATCACCTCCGTCGCCTCGGGCGCCGCGCCCACCACGGCCGCCCGCAGCTGCTGCAGCGGGCCGCGCTGCGCCTCCGGGAGAGCGGCGATGTACTCCTCGACGCTGGCCGGCGTGGGCATGGTCGTCCTCCCTCGTCCGTGGGGTCGCCTGTCGGGCGAGGTCATTCCACGGGGATCATCCCACCCGGGTCAGCCCAGGGCGCGGAGTCGCGTCGTACCGGCGCTCAATCCGGGACGATGTGGGTCCCGGTCTCGCCGCGCAGCGCACGAGGAATGCTCTCTGGGGTCGTGATGATCGCGTGCCTGCCGCCGGCCTCCATGTACCACAGGATCGCCTCGATCTTGGGGGCCATCGAACCCCTGGCGAAGTGGATGCCCTCCG
>MGOE01000010.1:4185-7095 GCA_001797035.1 Chloroflexi bacterium RBG_16_72_14 | reverse complement strand
CCAGCCACTGCTGGTCCGGCTTGCCGTAGTTGAGGGCGACCTTCTCCACCGCCGTCGAGATCAGGAAAAGGTCGGCGCCGATGCTCTGGGCGAGCAGGCTGCTGGCGTAGTCCTTGTCGATGACGGCAGCCGTGCCGACGTACTCGCCGGCGCCCCTGTCGATGACCGGGATGCCACCCCCGCCGACGGTGATGACGACCACGCCCGCGTTGAGCAGCGCCTTCACGGTATCGAGCTCCACGACCTCCTTCGGCATCGGGGACGCCACCACGCGCCGCCAGCCGCGACCGGCATCCTCGACCACCGACCAGCCCATCTCGGCCTCACGCCGCCTGGCTTCGTCCTCGTCCATGAATCCCCCGATAGGCTTGGTGGGGTTCCGGAACGCAGGGTCGTCCCGATCCACCAGCACCTGCGTCACGACGGTCGCGACGTTCGTGTGGATGTCGCGCTGGAACAGCCAGTTCTGGAGGGTCTGCTGCAGCGCGTAGCCGATCGCACCCTGGCTGTCCGCGCCACAGACGTCGAGCGGGACCTCGTGCATGCCCTCCACCTTGGCGGCGATCTCGGAGCGGCGGAGGATGAAGCCCACCTGCGGCCCGTTGCCGTGACCGATCGCGACGTTCCACCCTGCCTCGATCATCTCGGCGATGTGGCGGGTGGTCTCCTTGGCGGCCTCGCGCTGGTCCTCGACGCTCTGGTGTCCGGTGCCCCGGATCAGGGAGTTGCCGCCGATCGCGACGACGGCGACCTTGCGACCTGGCTGTTCCAACATTCGTGCCCTCCGGCGGCCGGGTGTGGATCGCGCGTCCAACCTCCCGTGACGGCGCGCAGGATCGGTCCCGCGGGCGCCGGGCGCCAGAGCCCTACGGCACCCGATCGCGCGAGCCTACGACATGACCCCCGGACCTTGACCTGCCCCGGGGCGGCGCTGAATCTCGTGGGACGAACATCGCGATCGAAAGAAGCCGGTGATGGTCAAGAACGGAGCCGGGGGCGAGGAGCCACGGATCGACACGGTTGGGGCGGGCTCGCGCTGCTACGGCCTGCCCGCCGTGCGGACGCTCTCGGAGGAGTACCGGGACACGCCCGAGCCCGAGGACTCGGACCGCGTTCCGCCGCCGGAGCCGCCCGGCCTCCTCCTGCGGATCGTGGCCCGGCTGGGCAAGGCACGCGGACGAGCTGGAGCTGGCGACCTCTAGCCGGACGTGCTCGGGCTGAACCCGTGGCTCGCGCCAAGGTCGGCAGCCATGCCAATCCGTCCGGCGGGCGGCTCGCAGACCGCCGGAGCCGCGACCCGGCGCCTGACCTCGACCAGGCAGTAGGCGGGCGAGTCTCCGGAGCTTGTCTCCGCTCGCGTGGCGAGCACTGCGGCGGGCGAACCTCGAGGCTGCTCGCACGCGGCACCGGATGACGCCTACGAGCCAGGCATCCGGCGGGCGGCTCGCCGATGGCGAGCAGCGTGGCGATTCCCGACCGCATTCGCGCCGAGGAACCGGCCGAGTGCTCGCCCGGCGAATGGCTTGCGCCATCCGCCGAGGGACAAGACGCAGGCCTCGGACGGTGTGAGCCTGGACGCCCGAACAGCGGGCCCGGACTACCTTAGTGCCTTGAGGAAGAAGTCCACCAGGGCCTGGTGCAGCATCGCGTCGACCTCGGGCTGGTCGGAGTAGAAGCCGTAGCCGTGGTCGGCGCCCGGGATCGTCACCAGCCGGGTGCTCTTGGCCGACCCCTGCGTGGCCGCCAGGTATGCCTCCACCTCCCCGAACGGGATGATCTGCTCGGCCTCACCCCAGACCAGCAGCACGCGACCCCCGAAGTACTCGATGTCGCCCACCGGGTCGGCCGCGAGCGTCTCATCGAACCAGTCGAGGCTCGTGTCCTGGTGCTGGCCCCACGGTGTGACCACGTCCGCGTACCCGTTCGCCTGGGCCTCGGCGTACCAGGCCCAGAACTGGTCCTCGCCCCAGACCTGCTGGAACACCTCCGGCGGATGCGCCACGGGGCCCATCAGCGCCACCGCCTTGTACGGGCTGAACGGCTGGCCTGCCTGGATGGCAACCACGGCCGAGCCTTCGCTGTAGCCGTACCCGCCGATCCGGTCCTTGTCGACCGGCAGGTTGCGCACCGCGTACAGCAGCGCGGCGTTGGAGTCGGCCTGCATCGTGGTGTAGGTCAGCCTCGTGAACGGCTCCTGGCTGTCGCCGGTCCCCGCGAAGTCCATCCGGATGCTCATGATCCCGGCCTTGGCCAGGGCGTCGGCCACTCGGGCGAGGCCACCGTTCTCGTTGCGCCCGCCGCCATGCCCGTGGTGGATCACGACCAGGGGGAACCGCTGGTGGGCCTTGCCGACCGGCATCACCACCGTGGCCGGGACCTGCGTGCCGCGTGACTGGAGCTGGAGCTCGATCGACTTGACCGCGTAGTCCCTGGCCTTCGCCTGCGTGGCAGGCGGGCCGGCGGCGACGGTGAGCAGCGCCACCACGACCACGAGCACGACAGCGGTCAACCTTCTCACGTCCAGCCTCCTCATGTGGCCCGCGGCGCGGGCGAGGGGTGCGGTCTGGCCCGACCCGCGCCCAATGGCGCGGGCGGCATCCGCCGGCCCCACCGCTGGCGACGCGGCACGGACCGAGGTCCAGCCTCCCGATCGCCGCACGATGGTGGATACGACCCGACGCGGTCTAGAGGCGAACGGCCCCGTTCGCCCGTCCCGATGCGTCCCCGGGACCCCCGAGGTCCCGGTCTTCCATCTCCCAAGCGTGATCCATCACGTGGTGGGCGGTGCGTCGCACAAGGACCTGGATCGGCCACGAGCGCGCCGGCCGGCCCTCGGCGTTGTATGCGCGGCTGGCGCAGGTATGGCGGACGACCTGATCGCGACTCCGACCACCGCCGCGAGCGCCGGGG
>MGOE01000010.1:0-4152 GCA_001797035.1 Chloroflexi bacterium RBG_16_72_14 | reverse complement strand
GCCGCGACCCTGTCGATAGCGCGCGGGAGGTCGGCCGCCGTTTCAGGTCAGCCGCCGAGAGCACGTCCTGCTCGACCTGCGACGGCACGCGGGCGACGCCCCAGAAGTCCGTCGAGCTCGATCCGGGCACGCGTTCGACCACCCCCACGTCGCGCGCCCGCGCGAACGCGCTCGCCAGGCCGACCCGCTCGGCGACGCCGGCGTACCGCGGCAGGTCCCCTAGCGATCGAGGCCGGGCCAGTCCATCGCACCGGCGACGAGCCGACGCTTCGTACCGAGCTCGAGGATCACCCGCAGCATGTCGGTCAAGCGATGCAGCCTACTCTCGACGCCCGCTAATGGACGCGCTCGCTGCGTCGCGTGGACGCGGCAGTCCCATCAGGGGACCTCGCGTGCGTCGCGGCTGCCCGCGCACTCTAGCCTGTCGTCCGGATCTTCCAGTACGAGTCCTTCTTCACGACCTTGCCATCCCGGAAGGTCCACAGGTCGCAGCCTCGCACCTCGATCCGCTGCCCTTCGGTCGTGGTCCCGGACAGGGTCCACTCGGACGCCCCGCGATCGCCATCGACGAAGTGGTCGTCCTGCTGGTACCGGATATCGGGGATCCCGGCGAAGCGGGCGGCGAAGGCCTCACGGATCGCCCCAAGCCCGACGAAGCGCTGGCCCCACGGCTCCGGCCCCCGCGGTCCCTCGAACACGGCGTCGGCGGCGAAGTGGCGGATGATCCTATCCATGTCGTGCTGATCGAACGCTGTGGCGATCGCTTTCAGCATCCGGATCGCATCGCCGTGCTCCACAACGCTCCTCCTCAACGCTCGATCCCGCGGCCAGGCGGTTACTGGTTCCAGGTGACCGTCGCCAGCATCGCCTCGATCTGCGCCTGCAGGTCATCGAGCGACGGACCCCGGAGACAGGCTCGCATCTCCGTCCAGTTCCAGTCCGGGATCACATCGTCGATCGTCACGACCAGCTCGCGCTCGCCGCCGACCGGCTGGCAGGTTCCCTCGGACGGATCGACCAGTTCCAGCGTCGCCGCCCTGCCGCCGATTGACGTGCGCCGCCCCTGCGTCGGGTCGAACACCCAGCCGGGAAAGGACCGTCTCGACCACTCGACGAGCACCCCATCCGGCCCAAGTGCGGAGACGGGGTTGCGATTGCACACAATCGAGCCTGTCGTCCGAGAGCATGGATCGGACAGGTGCGCCGTCGAGAGATACACGATCACGCTCGAGAAGCTCGACACCACATCGAACCTGGCGTCGCTCCACGCGCCGGGGTAGTCGAACGAAAGCACCTCGCCGTCAAAGTGACGTTGCTGCAGAGGCGAAGGCGTGCCGGCAGGCGAGGGCGACGAGTTGAGGCCGCAGGCCGCCAGCGCGAACGACACCAGGACGCATCCGGTCGCGAGACGGGCAGATCGGGGGATCCCGCGCATGCCACCTCCGTTCTCGGCTGCCAGTCTGGCCCTCATGCGCGGATCGGGTCGAGGGCCATCGGTCGGCTCGCGTCGGCGCCGTCGAACCGATGGGCTCCCCAGACGAGATGACCGTCGAAATCCGGCGGTGCACATCGGTCAGCTTGCAGGTCCCCAGGGCTCCGAGACTCGATTGCCTCGACCAAGGATCGCAAGCGAGCAAGGCCGTCGGCGCCGCGGTGAGCGAATGGGATCAACTCCTGCGCCAGCGTGCGCCAATGTCATTGGCGGTCATCGAGGGACTTTGACGTGCGATGGCGGCCGGCTGAGAGCACAATCTCGACGGAGGAGGGAGCGCCATGCCACCGACGGCGAAGCAAGCTCTGGGTCGGAAGGGCGAGGAGGCTGTTCGACTGACTGTGCCGTGCCCGCGATGCGGGAAGGCGCGTCACCTAACGCCGCTGCGGGCCAACTTCCAATGTGCCGACCTCATCTGCAAGTTCTGTGGGTTTCTGGCGCAGGTGAAGGCGCTGACGCTGATAGACGGAGAGCTACCTGACCACGTGCTCGGTGCCGCCTGGGGACCACAGCACGAGCAGATCGTCGCGGGCATCTTCCAGCCGCTGTTCTTGGTGGGCTTCTCAAGCGGAGCAGAGTTGCTGTCGATCGACTACGTGCCGGCACACATCCTGCAGGCCACGCCTTCGGTCTTCGAGCCACGCAAGCCTCTGGGTAAGACGGCGAGAAGGGCAGGGTGGCAGGGGTTTCTGTACAACATCAGCCTGCTGCCGCCGATTGGGATAGTGCGCCTGTATCCGCCGGAGACGAGGCACGCGGTGGTCGTGACAGGCGAAGACGCTTTGAAGGACGACGGTCTCTAGCACCCTCGGCGCGGAACCGCCTGGCGAGGAGGCCACGGCGTCTGCGAGCGTGCGTCACCCCGGGGCGGGGAGGTCCTCGTCGTCGTCAGGAAGCTCGGCATCGAGGCGGTTGCTCGCCAGACGGATGCGCCGCAGGGCGCCGACCCGCTCAATCCGCACGTGAATGTCGAGGTGGATCTGCGCATCGACTAGGTGCTGAAGCGCTTGGTCAGGGTCCTCACGCACCTGATCGCGCGCGAGGTTCCACCATGTGCGGATCATGTCGGCGTGCTCGGCCAACTCGCCGAGGATGTCTTGCATCTCACCGTCGTACCGCTCGATGTATACAGCGGCCGTCTGCCTCTTGCGGACCAAGTCGCGTTCCCTCACCTGTTAGGCGTCAGGGTGCAGATCCTCTCTGGCCGTCAGCCCTGGTTGACTTCTGCGCCCTCGATCTGACGGCGATCGCGCGCGGGACGCCGCTCCGCGCCGTTTCCGGCCCGCTTGTCCGTGTCACAGAGTCCGCATCCCTTGTGTCGCTGACCCTTGTGGGACTTCTCCTTCATGGGTCGGAAGTATCGGCCTCCGGAGGCGAACGCGCTCGCCTGAGCCAGCGTGCGCGAATGACACCTGAGCGCCGGGGCGACGGCCTGCCGATAGTGCCGACGCCAGAATGGTTACGGCGGAGCGCCGTCGGAAGCCGCCCCGCCAGGAGCGGGAGTCCGGATGCCGGCCTGCTATGTGTTGAGGACATCGCTGCCAATCGAGACGAGATCGTCGGGCAGGACTGCTCAGGCGTCGAGATCAGGACACCCGAGCAGCGACTCGATCAGCGCGTCCGTTCCGCCAACGTAGGTCGCGTCGAGGTCAGGGTCCGACGCGACGAACCACGCCCGGTCCCTCGGCCAGATGATCGTCGGAGGCTGAGCCGGAAGGGCGCCGACAGATCCCTGCCGCCCAATCGTCGGAACGAGGTCGATCGACCCGACACGCACGAGGAACGTGCGCTGGTCAGGTTCGAGCACGGGTGCCGTCGCCCACTCGGAGTCCGGTCCCCATCCGTAGCCCTCCCACACGCCGATGGAACACCGGTCCGGCGTCGTCGTGCTGGCTCGAAGGAGGTTAGCGAGGACGGCCAGCTGCGCCGCCGGCAGACCACCCGTGTCGGGCGGGCCCAGGAAGGGCGCCGGTCCCTCTGGTTCGACGCCTGCGCGCGACAGGAGATCCCACTGGACCAGCGCGTGCATGCGCCTCCCGGCCCAGCTGGCGACAGTGGCCCACCGGACTGGCGCGCCATCAGCCGCCCAGGCGGGGTGCAGCACGCGCGCATACCGCGGGAACGCCACCGGAACGAGCGAGCCCACCGCGAAGTCCAGGAATGCGCGCCGGTAGGCCGCGATCCATGCGACCTCCTGTTGCTGCACCCGGGGTCGACGGTCCACACCAGCCGAGCGAGTGAAGCGCACGTGCGGGCTCATGACGGCATTCTGGAGGTTCCTCCGCTCATGCGACCGCCGCGCTGACGGTGCCGCCGGTCTGCGCGAGGGTGCGTCCTTGACACCACCGTGCCTCCGGGCTACGGCGGTATCTGGCGTCCGCACTCATCAGTCATCGGGAGCTCAGGCCGCAGCGGCTCGCATGCCCTCACGGTACGGCACCGTGCTGTGCGTGAGTGCGGGGCCAACGACGGCCGGTGGTCGAGTCGTTACGAGACGCTAGGTTGCCGGGGGAAAGAGCGTCCACAACCCGAGCAGGAGCATCGCGTAGGCGACGGCGAATGCCACCGCAAGGACGAGGGCGCCAAACGCGAGCGCAACAGCCCAACGGCGGATGCTTGACCTCATCGCACTCACATCGTCCGGGCAGCCGCCGCTCGCG
>MGOE01000009.1:17236-41043 GCA_001797035.1 Chloroflexi bacterium RBG_16_72_14 | reverse complement strand
GGCGGGGCCGGCGGGTGGGCGGTGCGCGTGCGGCGGCGGCTGCCCCGCGTGCGCGGGCGCCCAGCCCAGCCTGCTGGTGGGCGCACTCGACGACCCCGCCGAGCGCGAGGCGGACCGGGTGGCCGATGCGGTCTCGGGCGGGGGCGGGATCGCTGAGGAGGGGGATGAGGAAGAAGCGGTCGGCGGGGAGGAGCCGGAGCTCGCAGTCGCCCGGTCCCCCGCGCACGGGATCGCGCACGACCACGCGCTGGCGGGCGGCGGGCCCGCCCCGGCCTCGGTCGCGAGCGTGGTCGGCGCTGGTGGCGGGCGGCCCCTGGAGCCCGGGCTGCGGGACACGCTCGAGGCGCGCCTGGGGACCGACCTCGGTCCGGTCCGGGTGCACACCGACGCGCGGGCCGCGGCGTCGGCCGCGGCGATCGGGGCCCGCGCGTACACCCTGGGCAGCGACGTGGTGTTCGGCGCCGGGCAGTACGCGCCCCACACCGGCTCGGGCCTGCGGACCCTCGCCCACGAGCTCGCCCACGTGGTCCAGCAGCGGGCGGCCGGGCCGGCGGCGGACGGCGGTCTTGCGGTGCGCCGGACCAGCCAGGTCAAGATCAAGGTCGGCAAGGGCAAGAAGGCCCGGAAGATGACGATCGTCGTGGGCGGCGTCGAGTTCAGCAAGAACGCGAAGGCCGACGTGCTGAAGAGCGGCGGCTTGCTCCCCGGCCCCGACCAGGCGCACATCGCCTTCCACGGCAACAAGCTCGCGTACGACCTCAACTACGCCACGCCGCAGGACCCGTTCCGCTGGAACCAGATCAAGGAGCTGATCGACTCGGACGAGAGGATCAAGGTGGACAAGGTCGATCTGACCGACAACGTCAAGGTCAAGTTCGTGACCGCCACGGAGACGAAGGTCATCGAGCAGATGATGCTCAGCACCAGCGCAGCGGGCCTCACCCTGCCGACCGAGAGCCGCATGAGGGAGATCTACCCGAACGAGACCACCCACACCTGCAGCCCGCACGCCGACGCGCACCAGATCTACTACACGGCCATCATGAGCAGCTCGGCCGCGCGCAGCGAGCTGGCCCACGAGCTGCTGGGCCACATGTGGCTGGCGATCAAGAAGGTCCCGTTCGTTCACCCCACCGATCCGAAGCGGGCCAAGGCGATCGGCACGCTGAGCGCGAGCCACGGCATCCAGGATCCACTGGGCAAGACCTTCGTTGGGACGGTCGAGGACTACATCAGGAAGTTCGTCTCGTCGCAGATCTTCGCCGCCTTCGCCTCGCCCACCCAGTTCGTGAGCCCCGCCTTCTTCAGCCAGTCCCTCGCGGATTTCAAGGCCGAGTTCGCGAAGGGCGCGGTCAAGAACGCCGACGCGAGCTGGAAGGTTTCGCCCGAGGCCGGACTGGCCTGGGAGAAGCTCAGCAACAACTACCGCTTCGCCGATCCCGGCACTCCGCCGAGCACACCCCCGAGCACGGCGACGGGGACGACGGGCACCGCGTCCGGCAGCGGCTCCGCCGACGCTGGACCAGCACCCGCGGGTAGCGCCCCCGCGCCAGCGCCGGCCACGCCGAGCGTGCTCACGCAGGCCGCGGTGATCACGGACCTCACCAAGTGGCAGGGCACGCTGAAGGCGGACCAGAAGTTCGTGCTCGAGAAGATGCTCGATGACATCGTCGGTTCTATCGACCGGATCACGGATCTCGCCAAGGCGTTGCGCAAGGTCCTCAAGCCGTGAACGCTCGGTGATGGCGCGGTGACGGGCGGGCGCGAGACTCCGGACACATGAGCTTCGACACCTTCTGGTCGGACCTCCTCTCGGGCGTCGTCGTGGCAGGCGCGGCGGGGCTGATCGCGCTCGGCATCGCAGGGCTGGTGACGCGGAAGCTCGAGGAACGTCGCGCCCGGCAGGCGCGCAACGGCGCGGCGGCGGAGGAGTTCCATCGCGCCTACGGCATGTTCTTCGGCGCCTGGAAGACGTGGGCCGTGTACCGTCGGGACACCGGCTCGGACGCCCTCCACCTCGACGAGGAGCAGTGGGTCTCGATCCTCCGCGAGGTGACGTTCGCGGAGGGCGCGCTGGAGTCGTTCCTGGTGCGGCTGACGCTCGAGCAGCCGCTGTCCGACGATGCCCTGCTCCGGCTGTGGTGCTTCCGGACGGGATACAAGCAGCTGCGCTATGCGGTCCGGCAGCGGGTCCCGCTGGGCTGGCGTCGCTCCGACGGACCCGATCCGTCGCAACATGCTGGCTTCCGCCAGTACCGCGCTTTCAAGGCGCTGGCGAGCGATGTGGCTGCGCTTCTTGCCGACGCTGTCGACCTCGGCAGGGAGCGGCCAAGCCAGGCAACGGCGCGGTCCAACCTCCTCGTGGTCACGGCGACCGATGCCGGCGACCTTGCGGACCGGATCGGCCTCAAGGCGCCGTCTGGCTGGCCGCACGCGGGCGCCGACCCACGGTCATGGCACTGGGTCATCCATGTTGAGCAGCTCGATGGCGAGGCGACGCCTGCCGCGTCGTGATCCTGAGCTCCTCATCACGACATGTGGATCCGTCGAAGACCGCTGCGGCGAGGGCCCAGCGGGACCTGGCGTCGCGCGCGACCACCGGCAAGCTGCTCCTGCTGCCAGGCTGACTGCGCGCTTCAGGCGGCGGCCGCACCTCGGTCCAGGAGCGTCATCCCCAGGCTGGCCATCCAGCCGGCGAGGACGGCGAGCAGGGCGACCGCGGCGATCCACATGGTCGGACCCGTGCCGGCGCCGGCGATGACGGTCAAGCCGGCCGACAGCACGATCACGCCGAGCGCCAGCCAGCCGACGTGGGCGGGCAGGACGCCCAGCCCCAGCGCCAGGATCGCCACGGCCGCGAGCCAGGCGAAGACAGGCACGATGCCGACGCCCCCGGTGACGAAGGACGTCTCCAGGTCGATCGCCCCGGCGACCAGCAGCAGCTGGCCGACGGCCGCCAGGACGATGCCTGCGATCGCCGCGACGGTCACCACGTCGAGCCAGATGCCGGCCTGCAACCGCGCGAGGCGGTCCACCGCCACCACCGGCAGCAGGAGGGCGACGAGCGTCACGGCCGTGGCCAGGTCGTTGACCGGTCCCCAGTACGAGCCGGCACCCCCGAAGAACAGCGCGACCGTGATCCCGGACACGATCAGCGCGACGATCGCGGCGATCGCGGACAGGCCCCCTGCTCGGAGTAAGGTGGATTCGTCGATCGCCATCGTCTCCGTCCTTCGATCCCTGGGTGCGAAGGCTGGTAGTATTCATTTGACTAGCTCACAAAGTCAATAGATTAGGAGCCCATGCCCCGCGCATACCGCCTCGGGCGTCGCGCCGAGCAGCAAGCGGAGACGCGACGCCGGATCCTCGCCGTCGCCCTCGAGCTGTATCGAGCGCGCGGGTTCGCGGCCACCACCATGCGCATGATCGCGAACGCCGCGGACGTGGCCCAGGCGACGGTTCGGAACCACTTTCCGACGCCCCTCGACCTCGCCGTGGCGGCCGGTGAGCAGGTCCTCGACGACCTTCGCCCGCCCGACCCCTCGATCCTCGACGGCCTGGCGACGACCCACGAGCGAGTCGAACGACTCACCCGCGAGCTGATCGCGTTCTTCGAGCGCGGCGAGCCGTGGTGGTCGGCGCTGCAGCGCGACCCCGAGCTGGCACGGGCCTGGGCGGGGGTGTCGGAGGCGTACGAGCAGGGGTTTGCGCGGCTGCTGGGGGCGGCGCTCGGTCCCCTGGCGGACGACCCGGTTGCGATGGCCGTCATGGCCAACGCGGTTGGGCCGCCGCTGCACTACGCGCTCCGCGGGGCGGGCCTCTCCCCGGCGGCGGCGGTCGAGGCCCAGCTCGACGTCGTCGTCCCGTGGCTCGAGCGGCGGCTGGCGGCGGCCGATGGGACGGCGGGCGCGGCCTCGTAGCCCGGAGTGCAGGCGCGACAGAGGCGCAGTTCTTCGCACCGTCGCTGCCATCAGGCGTGATAGCATGCTGTCATGGATCGCACCACCATCACCCTGGACGTGGAGACCCGGACGCGCCTGCGGCGCATCGCGGCGGATCGCGGGATCTCGATGGCCGCCCTCATCCGAGAGGCCATCGACGCCACGATCGAGCAGCATGCCCCGAGGCCGCGAAGCCTCGGTGTCGGCGCGTCCGGGACAACCGACACCGCGCGCCTGGCCGGCGACCAGCGGCCCGAGCCTCGCGCGTGGCGCTGATCCTCGACACCGGTCCGCTGTACGCGGCGCTCGACCGCTCGGACCAGGACCACGTGGCGTGTCGCGCGCTGATCGAGGACGCGGACGAACCGCTCGTGATCCCGGCTCCGGTCCTCGTCGAGGTCGACTACTGGATCCACCAGCGCCTCACGCCCGGCGCCCTGATCGCCCTCCTCGACGACATCGAGTCCGGCGCCTACCGGGTCGCCGACCTCGAGCCGACCGACTACGCGCGGGCGCGCGAGCTGTGCGACCGCTACGCCGACGCCGACATCGGGTTCGTCGACGCGGCCGTGTTCGCCCTCGTGGAGCGCCTCGGCGAGCCCAGGCTCGCGACCCTCGATCGGCGGCACTTCTCGCTGCTGCGACCACGCCACCGCGACTCGATCGAGCTCCTGCCGGCCTGATCGCGGGCGCTCGAATCACGCTGCGCGGCAGACGGATCCTCCATCTGCCCGGCCTATGTACGGTTGTCGAGGAATGGATCGCTCGCCTGGCTCGCGCGCCCCCCGACGCCGCCTCCGACCCCCGGTGGTCGTGGCGGCGGGTCTGCTGCTCGGAGCCGGCGGGTTGTGGGCGGTGGGCGCCGTCACGACGCCGCGGCGCACGACGCCCATGTACGACCCGCCGGTCCTCGCCGGCCAGCAGCTCTGGGGATACTGCGCCGGCGGGGTCTATGCGCGCCACGGCGACACGATCGTGCTCACATCCACCGGTCACTGCACGACACAAGGCACGGTGGCCTACGACCCGGACGGCACCACGGTGCGCGGCGTGTTCGGGCCGGCGGCCCGCGACGACACCTGCCCGCATCCCGGGCACCGGTGCGCATCGTCGGACCTCAACTACCTCGTGGTCGCCCCCGATCGCATCCCGTGGGGGCACCTCAACCTCGTCGACCTGGGCACGGGAGGCTACCGGACCATCGAGCCCGGCACGCGGCCGCTCGGCTGTGACGACATCGCGATCGGCGACCCCGTCGAGATCAACGGTCGCGACACGTACCGGACGGGGTCGGTGGCCGAGAAGGGTGAGTATCTCCGCGACGACGACGGCGACTATTTCCCGTGCATGATCGCCGCGCGCATCCCCGTAGCCCCCGGGGACTCGGGCGGCGTGGTCCTCGTGCGCGGCATCCCGGCGGGCGTGACGAGCCGCGCCTTCGGCGGACTGCTCGGCTTCACCCCGCTGGCGGAGGGACTGGATCAAGTGGGTCTCGAGCTCTGCACCATGCCCGACTGCGGCCTCGTGCCGCCCGGCGACGACCCGTAGGCCTCGGCGTCACCCGAGGCGGCCGCGTACCGCGCCGCCAGGCGTCGGAGCTGCGCCACCAGCTCCGGCGGCTCCGTGACCCGGAAGTCCGCGCCCAGGAAGCCGAGCCAGGCCGCGAGCTGCTCCACGTTGTCCGCGCCGGTCTCGAGGATGCACGACGCGTCGTCGACGGCGGTGAGGGTCCCCAGCCAGGGACCGACCCGGTTCGCGAGCTCGGCCGCCGGGGCATGGACGAGCACGCGCGCCTGGTGACGCCTGGCCTCGGGCGGGACGCCGCGCGCGACGAGCGCCTCCACCTCGGCGTCGGTGAGTGGGCGCGGGGTGAACCGGGGCCCCGGTGACATCCCGGCGCCGATCCGGTCCACCCGGAAGGTCCGCCAGTCGGCTCGGTCGAGGTCCCACGCCACGAGGTACCAGCGCAGTCCCGCGTTCACGATCCGGTACGGCTCCACCCGCCGCTGGGACGCCTCCTGGCGCCGGTCCGAGTAGTCGAACCGGAGGCCGAAGTGCTCGCGGCACAGCCTGGCGAGCTCCGTGAGCGTTTCGGGATCCACGGTCGGGCCGGTCGGCCGCCGCCGGACGTGGACGGTGACGCCCTGGAGGGTGCTCACCTGGCGCCGCAGCCGGGGCGGGAGCACCTGCTCGAGCTTCGCGAGGGCGCGGAGCGAGGACTCCTCGATCCCGGTCACCGCGCCGCCGGTCGCCGTGCGCAGGCCGATCGCGACTGCCACCGCCTCGTCGTCCTCGAGCAGCAGCGGCGGCAGGGACGCGCCGGCCTCCAGCCGGTAGCCACCGACAGAGCCGCGGGTGGCGTGGACCGGGTAGCCGAGGGCGCGCAGGCGCTCGATGTCGTTGCGGATCGTACGCGCGCTGACCTCCAGGCGCAGCGCCAGCTCCGGGCCCGTCCAGTCGCGCGGCGTCTGGAGCAGCGACAGCAGCCGGAGGAGGCGGCCCGAGGTCGACATGACGCCGCGAATCTACCGGCCTATTAGGAACGAAACAAGCCTAATCGACCGATAGGCTCGGGTTGTCAACTGACCCGAAGGAGAGGTGTTCCTGGTGTCCAACCCGGCAATGCAGGCAGGGACCGGATCGGCGGATCGTCCGCCGGTCGTGCTCCCCCACCCCGTCCGCATGCGCGTCCTCGGCGCGGTCATGGTCGGCGTGTTCCTCGCGGCCCTCGACCAGACCGTGGTCGGGACGGCGCTGCCGCGAATCATCACGGATCTCGGCGGCAACGGCCTCTACACGTGGGCGTTCACCGCCTACCTGCTGACCTCCACGATCAGCGGCCCGCTGTACGGCAAGCTGTCCGACCTGTTCGGCCGGCGGCCCGTGTTCCTGTTCGGGATCGGCGTGTTCACGGCCGCCTCCATCCTGGCCGGGCTGTCGCAGGAGATGTGGCAGCTGGTCGCCGCGCGCGGCGTCCAGGGCCTCGGTGCGGGGGCACTGTTCCCGATCGCGATGGCGGTGATCGGGGACCTGTTCGCGCCGTCCGAGCGCGGGCGGTACCAGGGGCTGTTCGGCGCGGTGTTCGGGCTGTCGAGCCTGCTCGGGCCCGCGATCGGCGGCCTGATCACGGACACCATCGGCTGGCCGTTCGTGTTCTTCGTCAACCTGCCGGTCGGCGCGGTCGTGCTGGTCACGGTCCGCCGGTACCTGCCCGCCTACCACCCGGCCGGGGCACGGCCGCGGATCGACTACCTCGGCGCCGCCCTGTTCACCGGGGCGCTGGTGCCGATCCTCGTCGGCCTCACCAACAAGCAGGCGGCCGACTGGGGCGACCCGTCGGTCGGCGGCCTGATCGGCATCGGGCTGCTCGTCCTCGCCGCGTTCGTGTGGGTCGAATCACGGGTGGCCGAGCCGATCGTGCCGCTTGGGCTGTTCCGCAACCGGTCGTTCACGGTCTCGGTGGCCGCGGTGTTCCTGGCGATGTTCGGGTTCTTCGCCGCGGTCGTGTTCCTGCCCCGCTGGTTCCAGGTCGTGGACGGCTCCTCGGCCACGGTCTCGGGCTACCAGATGCTGCCGCTCCTCGGCGGCCTGATCTTCAGCGCGGTCGCATCGGGCCAGGTCGTGGCCCGGACCGGCCGGTACCGGCTGCTCGTGTTCGGCGCGCTCGTCCTGCTCGCCGGTGGCCTCGCGATGCTCACCCAGCTCCGCGCGGACACGCCGCTGCCGGTCCTGTGGGCGTGGATGTTCGTGACCGGCGTGGGCGTCGGGCCCACGTTCGCGGTGTTCCCGCTGATCGTCCAGAACAGCGTGCCGGTGACCCACATCGGCGCGGCGTCCAGCAACCTGTCGTTCTTCCAGCAGGTGGGCGGCACGGTCGGCCTGGCGATCACCGGGACGGTGTTCGCGACCTCGATGACGCGCGAGCTGCCGGGCGCGATCGGCGCCGCCGGGGTGCCACCCGAGGTCGGGCAGGCGCTGGCCGGCGCGGGCGCGGGTGCCCTCACGGGCGTGGGCGATGCGGGGGCGGCGATCCTCGCCTCGCTGCCGGCCGGTGCCCGGGCCCTCGTGGAGCCGTTCGTGCCGGCGATCGTGGACGCCGTCCACGCCGCGTTCTCGATCGCGACCGCAAGCACGTTCGCGATCGGGATCGGGACGACGCTCCTCGCGGCCGGGCTGGTGCTGGTGCTCCGCGAGGCGCCGGCGGTCGCGCCGGCGGTCGCGCGGGCCTGGGAGTCCGGCGAGGCGTCGGCCGCGGAGTCGGCGGCGTCCGCGATGTAGACCAACCGTCGCCGATACACGGGGCCGGGATGTCATCCGACGTCCCGGCCCCTCGGCGGAGCTGGCCGGGTTCGCAGCTCGTCGAGCCCGGCCGATCACTTGACCGTGACGACCCTCGTGGACACGTTGTTCGCGAGGTACGCGTCGGACGATGCCGGCGAACCGGTCGCTCCGTTCGACGTCACGCTGACCGAGCTGGTGATCGTTCCCTTGTTGCCACGAATGAGGACGTTGACCATCACGCTGCGCGTCTCGCCGGCGCGCAGCGTTCCGGTGTCGCACGTCATAACCGTGCCGACGGGTGCGGGGCACCCGGCGTTGTTGGAGTTGTAGATCGCCGTCTTCGTCGGGGGCAGGTTCAGCGTGAAGGTCACGCCGCTCGCGTCCGACGGTCCGCCGTTCGTGATCACGATCGAGTAGTGGATGATCTTGGACGGCTTGTAGACGTTGGAATCCGACTTCAGCACGACGCCGAGGTCCGAGACGCGGGTCGTCAGGACGAACGCGCTGGACGTGACCGTGGTTGCCCCGGTCGCCGACAGCTCGCCAGCAGCGATCAGCGTGACGCCGCCCTCCACGGACGACGCCACGCGGACGTCGACGTAGATGTCGACCGCCTGCCCGGGGCCGATGTTCGGGAGCGAGCACCGCAGCTGGGTCGGGGTGAGCAGGCCGCAGCCGCCGCCACCTGCAGGCAGCGTCGCCCCAACGTAGGTCGTGCCATCCGGCAGGTCCACGTCGAGCCGGACCGCCTTGGCCGTCGATGGACCATTGTTCCGGGCGGTCGACCGGTACGTGAGCAGCGTGCCGCTGGCGACGGGATCGGGCGAGGCCACCATCGTCAGCTCGAGACCGACGCTGACGTCGACCGTCGTGTCGCTGTGCGCGAAGTCGTGCGCCGAGCTCGGGTCGTGGGTGGCCGACGACACCCGGGCGTCATTGCCCAGGATGCCCGTGGTGTCGGGGTCGACGTGGGCCACGATCGCGATCGTTCGGGTTGAGCTGGGGCCCGACGGCCCCATCGTGCCGAGCCCGCAGGTCACGGGCTGCGCGGCGTCACCGGGCACGCCGGCCGTGCACGAGCCCGAGCCCGCCGTCACGCTCGCCGACGTGTACGTCACGCCCGGCGGCAGCACGTCGGTCACCACCACGTTGGTCGCCGTGGACGGGCCGCCATTCGCGACCGAAAGCGTCCACGTGATGTCGGTGCCGGCGTAGACGGACGGCGGAGCCGTCTTGGTGATCGAGAGGTCGGCCGATGCCGTGACCGTCAGCGGCACGACCACGCGGTCGTTGGCGGCGATCGGGTCGGGCGTGTCGCTGCGGACGACCGCCACGTTGTCGATATCCATGCCCTCGGTCGCAGTGATGCGGTACGTCATCGCCGCTCGACCCGTGGCGGTGGTGGAGCCCGGGTCGAGATCAGCCAGGCGGCATGTCAGGCGCTGGCCACCCGTGACCGACGCGAGGGTGCAGCCGGGCGTGCCCGTCCCGAGCGCTGGCGAGACGTCCGACAGGGTGAACGAGCCGTTCGCCAGCATCGTGTCCTCGACCACGACCGCGCGAGCCGTCGAGGGCCCGTGATTGTCGACGAAGACGCTGCAGCCGATCGCCGTGCCCGCGAGGACCGTCGTGTCCGGCTTGCACAGCTTGGTGACGGCGAGATCGGCCGAGTCCTCGATGAACGTTGCCTCGATCGCCGTGTTGTCCGTCACGTCCGGGTCGCTCGTGTCCGTGCTGCGGACGATCACGCCGTTGAAGATCGCCTTCG
Source organism: Chloroflexi bacterium RBG_16_72_14 (assembly GCA_001797035.1). Lineage (GTDB taxonomy): Bacteria > Chloroflexota > Limnocylindria > Limnocylindrales > CSP1-4 > CAIXZV01. The sequence goes on along the minus strand of MGOE01000009.1, from coordinate 31,053 downwards.
GTCCGGTGTCGACGACCGCATCCGGCCTGACCGCAACCTTGAGCTGGTAGGAGATGGAGCGCCCCACGCCGAGGACGCCGAGGTTGCAGGTCAGCGTGCCGGTGGGCGCCTCGGTGCACCCGAGTGGCGAGGGCAGGGTGTCATCGACGAACGTCACCTCGGGCGGCAGCGTGTCCACGGCCTCCACCGTGGCTGCCTGCGGACCGGCGTTGCTCACGGTGATCGAGTAGAACAGCTGCTCGCCGGCCGTCGCCGGATCGGGCGAATCCGTCTTGGTCACGCGAAGGTCGGCCTCGGGCAACGTGAGCGTCCACAGTCCCCGCCCGAAGCTCGTCGCGTAGATCACATCGTGGTCGTTGTCGAAGAAGAAGGAGGTGGGCATCGGGATCCGGTCCGAGCCCTGGAGCGTGAACCAGTCCTTGCCGCCGTTGACGGTCGCCACGATCCCGGCGGAGTGGGTCGCGACCAGGATCCGCCCGCTGTCCTCCGGGTCGTAGGCAACCCGCCACGGGAGGAACGTGAACTCACCGTGGTTCGTCACCAGCGCCGTCAGCTGGCTGTCCACCGTCCAGGTCATCCCGCCATCGAGGCTTGACTTCATCTGGCGCGTTCCGCTGTCCGCCGCGTACAGGTGCGCCGGGTTGTGTGGGTCGGCGGCGAACACCAGCGGGTAGTAGAACTGATTGCCAACCTGCTGGATGGCGGCGAGGCCTGTGGCGCCGCTTCCGCTGGCGTCGCTCAGCGTCGCCGTCGTGTTCATCGGCCCCGTCATCTTGCGCAGCTTCCACGTGCCGGCGGTCGCTTCGACGCCGAAGTAGAACGTCGGACCGCTGGCCGGACCGGCGGCCACGATCGGCGCGCGGTTCGGCGGCTCGCTGAAGCTGCTGCCCATCTGGCCCCACACGCCCACCGGCGGGCACCCGTCGTTGACCGCGTCGGCCGCGCCGTCCTCGCTGGCGTCGACGGCATCTGTGCACTGCACGCCGGTCTCGGCCCGCGTGCCGCTTGGCGCACACCCGTCGTTCACGACGCCGTCGCCGTCGTCGTCCGTGGCGTTGGAGCACTCGCTGCCGGACTCGGGACTGAAGATGCCCGAGCAGCCCTCGTTGATCGCGCCGCTGCCGCCGGCGTCATCATCGACGCCGTTGTGGCACTGCGCCCCCGTCTCCGCCGAGCCGTCGGATGGGCAGCCGTCGTTGACGGCGCCGTCCGCGTCGTCGTCGGCGCCGTTGCTGCACTGGGCGCCGGTCTCCGGTTGCATCACGTACAGGCGGTATGAGGGCGTGGATTGCATGTCGCTGCCCACCTGGACATACCGGTCGTGCCCGAACATGATCGGCGCCGCAGCCAGCCAGCCGGTGCCCCAGGCGCCGCCCAGCGGGTTCGGCCACGCGGTCGGATTGGCGAGGCCGCGGTCCGTGGTGGCGTTGCCGCAGGGACCGCAGTTCACGAGCACGAGCCGGATGTCGGAAAGGCCACCGGGCGGAACCCGGTAGTCGGCCTGGCCCAGCATGCCCTCGCAGCAGAATGCGTCGGTCCAGGTTGCGCCGTTGTCGAGCGAGTACCACCACTCGTTGTCGTGGGTCCCGAAGTAGAGGTCGGTGTCCGTCGGCCCGGTCCCGCGGAGCGTCCCCCAGACGTTGTAGATCTGAAGGGCACGGAGCCCGGCGTTGCTGTCGGCCCATGTGACGCCGCAGTCCGTGCTGCGGCCCAGGCCACCGTCATTCGTCGTCAGGAGGGGGCACCCGGTACCGTCGGCCACCGACGGATCGAACGCGATGTCGGTCGGGTCGACGTGCGTGCCGTTGTCGAAGTGCTGCATCGTGGAGCAGCCGTCGTTCACCGCCCCGTCGCCATCCTCGTCGGCCGAGCCCTTGCACTGGCTCGGCACCAGGTCCTCGTTCTCCGGGTTGCCGACCTTGGGACAGCCCTCGTTGACCATCTGGTCGCCGTCGTCGTCGACCGCGTTGCTGCACTGCGCTCCCGTCTCCGCGCCGCGGTCGCAGTCCGCGGTCGCCGGGCTGCCGTCGCTGATGCAGTGCTGGCGGAAGAACCGCTGCCCGGTGCTGAAGTAGAGGTCGAAGTGCGTCGCGTCGCCATCGACGGCGCGATGGGTCAGCACCGTCGGTGGGCGGGCGCCGTCGCCTGCGCTTGGTCCGGCGAGCTCGGTCACCGTTGCCGTCACCGGGGTCGCCGAGGCATCGACGTCGATCTCGATCGGTCTCGCGGCGTCGGTGGTGACGAAGACGGTGTTGGGATCCAGCGGCGAGATGGCGATCTGACACCAGTTCGTGGTCCTGACCTGCGGGGCGCTGCTCAGCAGCGTCCACGCGGGCGCGGCATTCCCAACGACCGTGGCGCGATACACGCCCCCACCGCTGCACGCATAGGCCACGGCGCTGGCGGCGCCTGTTCGCACCGCATCGATGCCGATGAACTTCGTCGGCGTGCCGCCGGATGGATCGACGTTGGCCCACGTGGTGCCGGAGTCGTTGGTGTACGCCACGCCGCAGTCGTTGGCTACGAACACCTTCCCATGGGTGTCGGCGCCGGCGACCGTCGCGATGCCCCACGCGTTGGGCTGGGTCGTGCACGGATATGGCGCAGACGTCCGTGACCAGCTGATGCCACCGTCCGTGCTGCGCCAGATCCCGGCCCGGCTGGTGGTCCGCTGGTCGTAGTCGGTCGTCGCGAACACGATGTTCTGGTCGTTCGGGTCAAACTCGACGTCGTGAGGGAAGAACATCGGGAAGCCGCCGACGTGGCTCCACGTGAGGCCGCCGTCGGCCGTGCGCCAGAGCCCCCCCGTGGAGCTCGCCGCGATGGCGACGTTCCGGTCCGCTGGGCTGATGTCGAGCGCAACGGCTCGGCCGCCCCACCGCAGGTCGCCCCCGGGACCCGAGCCACCGAAGTCGTACTCGTGAACGGCCGACGGGGGTTCCGCGGCCGCGGCGAAGGGGACTCGCTGGCCAGGCAGGAGCAGGACCGGGGCGAGCACAAGGCACATCAGCACCCGCGCCCGCAGCCGGCGCGACGTCCGGCCCTGTGGTTCGGTTGCGAGAACGACGGGACGAGCCACGGCAGTGTCTCCTTCCTCACCGGCCGTGCCGGCTCACACGCAAAGAGACCCGACCGCCCCTGCGGTCGGGTCTTCCGCTGCAATCAACAACCACACCGGGCCAACGCTCACAAGCCGCTGCTCCGCCGGCGCGGCCGGCGAACAGGGGAGCTTGGACTCTGGCGGACGCCGATTCGTCAGGCTGGCCGAGGGGCGACCACGGCGTCAAGCGCCGAAGGGCGCGACTTGGCGGTGCAATTGGTCACCCTCGTGGACCCGTCCGAAAGGCGCAGGGTTGAGGACGACCTTTGCGAGCGCGAGTCGCCTGTGCACGCGGTAGCATCGGACAGCCGCTGGCGAGTGGCCAAACTGGTAAGGCACCTGACTCTGGATCAGGAAACTGGAGGTTCGAGTCCTCCCTCGCCAGCCAGTTCCCCTACCCCCTGTGCCCGACGGGATCCCGACCACCACATGTTGTGGTGCTGGCGCATCCGACGAGCGCAGCGACGGCCTCCGCCCACCAGGCGCCAGACGCTCACCCACCTTTCGCTCTAGCCCGCGCGGGCCCGGGTCGTCTGCTACTCGTCGAGCCCGTTCTCCGAGGGTCAGGTCCTGGCGCTGCTCGCGGCCGCGCCGCCGTCGCTCGCGGTCACCCTCCGGAACGAGCGGCTTCACGCCGATCGCGCCGCTCTCCCGTGTCGAGCACGCGTCCGCGCGCCTGGGCCGATGGCGGCGGCTGTCCCGCTGCTACGAGGGATCCACTGCAGGCGCCACGCCTGGCTTGAAGTCGCGGCCGTCGCACGCCTGTACACACGGCTCCGCGTCGAGCCGGGCTGATCACCGTCGCGGGACCCAGGCGACGAGGCCGCCGGCGGGTCAGGTGCAGGTCGGCCACCCCACCGGAGGCCCGCCGAGGCGGGTGGTCATGACGTCGCCGCCAACCTGGCCGAATCGCGAGCCCGCCGTCGCGGGGTCCGATTGCCTCGCGACCACCATGCAGACGGTGCCCGTCCGAACCTTCGCTGTCGCCTGCCAGCAGAAGCTCGGGTCCGCCCACTCCGGAACCGCAGGGCAGATCCATCGCGGTTCGACCGACACCTTTCCGCCGCTCTCGAGCAGCACCGACGCCCCGCTCCAGGCGAGGTTGTTGATGAACAGCCCGGCGACGCCTTCGCAGTCGTCGGCCGGCACACCCTGGCAGCTCGCGGTCCAGTCTCCGACCTTCACCGTGATTGGTGCGGCGCATGCGGCCAGCAGGAGTGCCGCCGCCACAGCCAGGCGCTCGACCCTCTTCATTGCGTCACCCTCGGACCCGATCGTGCGGGTTCAACCCCGCATCGTCGTGAGGACTCTGATGCAAAGACGCGCGATTCCGCGGGTGCGTGCCGTCGCTCGCTCCACAGCGCTGCGCTGTCACGCTGCCCTAGCCCCTCACCGGCTCATAGCTGGCGATCACCACGCCGGCAGGGGAGATGACGCCTTGGGCAAGTCGAAGCGGCAGCTCCACGCCCGCTGCGAACAGGCGTCGGCCGGTGCTACCAGCCGCGCCGGAGGAACCGGCTCCCGTTGATGACGAGGATCAGCAGCGCAATGCCGGTCCAGACGATCCCGAACAGCCCGAACGCCGGGATCACGACGAGGATTCCGGCGACGGCCATCACTGCCGCGACAACGAGTCCCAGGATGCTCATCGCACGCATCGGGCCCGGCAGGTCAGCGCGGGCCGCCGGAGCGGTGTCGGCGGTCGGAGCCGGGGCAACAGGGAGGCCCCACGGTGTTCCGATGGCAGGACCACCAGGCCCTGTCGCGCCATCGCCGGAGGCGCGCCCTGCCGCGAGCGACAGGAGGGCGACCGCCTGCGGGCTGTCCTGACCTCCGTAGAGGATCAGGGGCGAACCGAGGTGGATTCCGGCGTGCTCGACCTCGATCATCGAGCTGACCAGACGGCGCCCCAACCGGACCGTGCGGATCTGGGGGTTCGAACGGTCCCTCGCCAGCCAGGCCCCCGTTCGATGTCGATGGTTGAGGCGCGCCGCCGTTCTCCCAGCGGTTGAACGAGCGCACGACGTGCGGTTTCGGCCGCCGGGCGGATCATCCGTGCCGTGGTGGAGGCGCGGGTGGGCCACATGAGCCGCCGAGCGGCCGGGATCGAAGCTGGTGGGCTGGTTCAACCGCCCAGCGGCGCGAGGGCTCTGGCGGACCGCAGTCAGAACGCAGCGGAGCGGTGCCCGGGTGACAGCCACGTCACTCGCCGGCACCATGCGGACGTCGGCGCCTGCCGGCGAGCCATGGCATCCAAGCGGGAGCGCGCGGGATGGGAGCAGCCAGGCAAGCGGATCGAGCACCGGGCGTCGTCGTCCGGCCCGCCCTCCCCGAGGAGGCGGCGGTCGCCGAGATCTGGCGCGCCGGTTGGCCGGACGGTCACCTCGGTCACGTGCCGGACGAGCTGGTCGCCGTCCGGGACGTGCGTCTACCTCGCGCCGGGCAGGGATCGCCCGATCGATGTGCCGGCGCACCGGTACGCGAAGGCGCTCTGAGCAACGCAGATCCGGTCAGCCGGGCACGTCTGGCCCCAGGCCCCGGCTCCTGATCGGCGCAATGCGTCAAGCGCCTGCCTACGGGCAGTGCCCCTCGGCGAGCGACCGGTCGGGAGGCGGTGGCGGTCCGTCGAAGATGTTGCGGGTCACGCGCTGGATGCGCGCGATCTCGGCATTCGTGAGGTGTGAGGGGTACCTCGGCGGCACGAACAGGACGCGGTCGACGCGCCGCACGTCCACCCGGTCCGCGAGCCGGGCCAGCTCGCGCAGGTCCTTGCGACGGAGCGTCGTCCACAGGTTGTCCCGGGCGATCCTGAGCAGCGCCGGCACCTTTGGCACGAGGGCGACCGGGTCCACCCCGCGGCGCAGGGCGAGCAGCACCGTCTGCTGGCGCCGCATGCGTCCGTAGTCCGAGCTCTGGTGGCGGGAGCGGGCGTACGCGAGGGCCATCCGGCCATCGAGCCGCTGGCAGCCGGCCTCGAAGGCGACCTTGATCAGGCCCGAGCCGTCCTCGAGCGGATACCGGTTGTCGACAACCGGCTCCGGGATGTCGATCCACAACCCGCCCAGCTCGTCGACGAGCGACACGAACCCGGCCAGGTTGACCACCACCATCCCGTCGAGCCGGACGCCCAGGAGCTCCTGGACCGCGCCGCTGACCGCACGCATCCCGCGGGCGTCGCCGCCGGGGAAGTCGTCCGGGTGGTTCATGGCGTAGACGTAGAGGGCGTTGAGGAGCCGCGGGAAGCGTCCGTCGGGCACCGCGGCGGCGCTCTCCGGGGGCAGCGGCACGCCGACCAGGTTGCGTGGCACGCCGAACAGTGCCGCTCGCCCGGTCTTGACCTCCACGCTCAGCACGATGATCGTGTCCGTCCGGAGGCTCCAGCGGTCCGGGCCGGCGTCGCTGCCGATGAGCAGCAGGTTGAGCCGTCCGTCCCTGGCCCAGGCGGGGACGGGCTTGGGCGTGGGCGCGGGGGTAGGTGCGAGCGTGGGCGCCGGGGGCACGGTCGCCGTCGCTCCGGGCGCGCTCGACGAAGGCGCCGTCGGGGTCGCGGTCGGACTCGGGGTGGGGGTCGGCTCGTCGGTGGGCTCGGTCTCGAAGCTGGGCTCGGGGATGGCCCAGTCCCCGTCCCCCTCATCGCCCTCCGGCGCGAAGATGCTCCCCATCGCCTCGGTCGTCTGCGCCTCGAGGTAGCCGATCGTGCCGTGCACGCCGACGGTCGCGATGAGCAGGAGACCGAGCACGAGCGCCGCCGCCGGCCGTTGCCAGCCGCGAACCGGCCGCGCCATGCGAGCCAGGCGCTCGGCATCGATGATGGCCGCGAGGTGCCAGGTGAGGAGCCCGGCCTGGATGACCAGGAGCGCCGGCAGGACCTCGGGCCCGGGCACGATGTCGAGCGCGGAGGTGGGGTCTGCGGCGAGCGAGACGCCGAGGGCCGTGGCGGCCACCGCGATCGCGATCGGCGGCATGGCCAGCAGCAGCCCGCGACGCCGGCGACCCAGCGCGGCCTGCCCGAGGCCGGGGAGGAGCAGCGACAGCGAGGCGGCGAACGGTGCGACGCGCCACGCCTTCACGGCGACAGGCCTCCTGTTGATTCTCCGGACTCACCTGCGACGGTTGAACTGTCAACAGGGTGGCGTGTCGCCGCCCGTCCTCGCCAGAGCCGGATAGCCGTGCGTGCCGTGATCCGTGCATCCCGCTACGAGAGGGGCGCGACGCCTGCCCTAGCAGCCCGCGGCGTCCATCGCTCCCGCGATCGCGGCCTGATGGCCCAGGAAGCCGCTGACCGTGCCGACGTTCTGGTTGTAGGCGTCGAGTGCGTGCAGCTCGTGCATCGCCGCAAGGAACGTGTCGAGGTCGAGGTTGCCGATCTGCTTCGACCTGATCTGTTCGATGGTGTCCGGGTTCCTGAGCTGGGCAAGGAACTGGATCATCAGCAGCTGCTGGGCTGCAGTCTTGACCGTGGCGCAGTCGACGCTGCCGTTGGCGGCGGGCGCGGACGTGTCCGCCGGCAGGCCGGTTGCCGACTGGGCGGGCGCCGTGGTCACGGCGCTGGACGCCGCGCCTAATAGCGCCGGGGCCGCTGCTCGTCCTTGGCCGGCTTGGGCTCGCGGCCCGGACGGGGCGGTCGCGGCAGGGTGCCCGGCGCCATGTCCGGCGGCGGTCCCTGGCGCGGCCGCTCGTGCGCCGCGCGGGCCGCCTGGGCGAAGGCCGCCGCGACGTCCGGCGGGGTGTTCTTCGCCCACTCCGCCTCGATCTCGAGGGTCCGGGCTGATCGGGCCTCACGCTGCGAGCGCTCGAACCGGGATTGCTTCGTCATGCACGGACCTCTGTGTGCCGCTCCTGGTCGGCCGCGGTCCGGGCAGTCTACTCCGGTCGGCCGACGGGCTCCGATCAGCCCCAGGCCCCGCGCACCTCAGGCCCCGCGCACCTCAGGCCCCGGCGAGCCTCGCGTCGGTCGCGGCATCCGCGGCCCCGCCGTAGAAGCGGTCCAGCACCTCGACGAACAACGGCTCGTCGGGAGCGGCCCGGTGGAACAGGGTCATGCACGAGCGGAGCTTGACGGCGTCGATCGGGCCGAGGACCTCCTCCGGGTTCCGGGCGCGCGTGGCGAGGATCAGCCGCGCGCACTCGCGCAGGCGCGCGCCGAGGACCGGGTGCTCGAGATAGGCGCGCGCCTCGTCCAGCGAGAAGATCGCATACCGGCGCGACAGCTCGCTGCGCCCGAGGCCCTCGACCTGCGGGAACACGAACCACATCCAGTGGCTGGTCTTGCGTCCGCGCCGCAGCTCGTCGAGCACCGTCGCGTAGACCGGTGCCTGGGCTGCGACGAAGCGCTCGAGGTCGTGGAACATGGCCACCTGCGGCCGGTATACCACGCGCCGCCGCGGCCCACGTGGTGGCACAATCGCGCGATGGCGAACGGGATCGTCCCGCCCCAAGCCGAGCCGCGCGATGCCCTGCGCGAGGGGCGCGCGGCCCTGCAGCGCCATGCGTGGACGGAGGCCTTCGACCTCCTGACCCGCGCGGACGAGGAAACGCCGCTCTCGGGGAACGACCTCGAGGCGCTCGCGGAGGCCGCGTTCTTTGCGGCGCGCGCCGACGTGCTCGCCGACATCCGGCAACGGGCATTCAAGGCCCACCGCGACGCCGGGGACCCGCTGCGTGCCGCCTACCTGGCCCTGGTGCTGGGACGTGAGTACGGCCGCGAGGGAAAGACCTCGATCGCATCGGCGTGGATCCGCCGGGCAGAGCGGCTGCTGGAGCCCGAGCCGGAGACCTACGTGCACGGCTACCTGGCGCTGGTGCGCAGCGAGGCGGCGAGGGCGGCCGGGGACCTCGACGGGGCGCTGGCGCTTGCCGAGCGCGCGGTCGAGATCGGCGAGCGGACGCACGACGGCGAGCTTCGCGCCTGGGGGCTGTCCGGGCTGGGCACCCTGCGCATCGCCGCGGGTGACGCGTCCGACGGCCTCGCCCTGATGGAGGAGGCCTCGATCGCCGCGGTCAACGGTGAGCTGTCACCGTTCGCGAGCGGCGTGATCTGCTGCGCGATGATCTCGGCCTGCCGCGACCTGACCGACTACCAGCGGGCCACCGAGTGGATCGAGGCGACGGACCGGTACTGCCAGCAGCAGGCGGTGTCCGGGTTCCCCGGCGTGTGCCGGATCCACCGGGCCGAGGTGATGGTCGCGTCGGGCGGCTGGCAGCTGGCGGAGCAGGAGCTCGAGCGGGCCACCGGCGAGCTCGAGCGCTACGGCGCGGATCCGCCCCGCTCGGACGGCTTCTACGCGCTGGGCGAGGTCCGGCGGCTGCGGGGCGATCTCGAGGGCGCCGAGGCGGCCTACCGCCAGGCGCACGCCCTGGGCCGGACGCCGTACCCGGGCCTGGCCCTCGTGCGCCTCCACGAGGGGCGAGTCACGGCGGCCGCGACCGCGATCGATGCGGCGGTTGCGGACGAGGCGCGCGACCGATGGGCGCGAGCCCGCCTCCTGCCGGCCCAGGTCGAGATCGCGGTTGTCGCGGGCGACCGGGAGCGAGCCCGGACCGCGGTCGACGAGCTGGCCACGATCGTCGCGACGTACCCGTCGCCGGCGATGGAGGCGGCCGTCAGCATGGCGCTCGGGCGCGTGCTGCTGGCCGAGGACGACGCGGCTGGCGCCGTTCGCGAGCTCAGGGCGGCGATCCGGTCGTGGCGCGAGGTTCCCAATCCGTACGAGGTCGCCCGCACCCGCGCACTGCTGGCAGAGGCCCTGTCTGCGCTGGGCGACGACGAGGATGCGGGCCTCGAGCGGGAGGCGGCCCGCGCCGAGTTCGAGCGGCTGGGCGCAACGCTGGACGCGGCCGCGGCGGAGCGCTCGATCCGTGCCGCCGCCGAGCGGGCCCGGCCGGCCAGCCAGGTGCGGATGACGTTCATGTTCACGGACATCGTGGGGTCCACCCGGCTCGCGGACGCGCTGGGCGACCAGGCGTGGGAGCAGCTGCTCCAGTGGCACGACCGGACGCTGCCCGCGCTCGTCGCGCGGAGCGGCGGGCACGTGGTCAAGTCCACGGGCGACGGGTTCTTCGCGGCCTTCGATGCGGCCCGCCGGGCGGTGGAGTGCGCGACCGCGATCCAGCGCGCGCTGGCTGCCCACCGGCGGAGCACCGGGTTCGCGCTCGACGTCCGGATCGGCCTCCACGCCGCGGAGGCCAACCGTCGCGCCGACGACTACTCCGGGGTGGGCGTCCACGTGGCGGCTCGCGTCGCCGCGCTCGCGAACGGCGGCGAGATCCTTGCCACCGAGGAGACCCTGGCCGAAGCCGGCGTGAGCGACACCCGCGACCGTCGCGAGGCCTCGCTCAAGGGCGTCTCCGCGCCGGTCCCGATCGCGGCCGTGGCGTGGGCGTGAAGCGCCCGGACGGCCCCATCGAGATTCAACCGGTGATCCCGCCACGCGACTCGCGGAACACCGCCAGCAGCGCCGCCCGGACGTGGTCCGGCAGGTGCGTGTCGCGCGGGATGCGGCCCAGTGTCTCGAGCGTGGCGCGCATCTCGTCGAGATAGCTTCGGCAGCCTTCGCACAGGCGCAGGTGATCGTCGATCCTCGCCCGGAGCCGTGCGTCGACGGCCTCGTCGAGGTACTCGGTGACCAGCTCGACGAGCTCGCTGCAGGGCATGTCGCGCAGCCGCACGTGGACCTCCTCGAGCCGCTCGCGACACGACTTGCAGGTCGCGAGGTGGGCGTCGGCGGCGGCCTTGTCGGTTGCCTCGTCGTAGTAGTGCTCCGGGTCCACGTGCGGGCCCCGGCCGTCGAGGGCGCTCATACGCGCCGTCCCGCGGATCCGGCCGGTGCCGCCAAGCCGGCTTCGAGCGCGGCGCGTACCTTCGACCGGCCGCGGTGGAGCAGGACGCGCTGGTTGCCCGGGCTGATCCCAAGCGACACGGAAACCTCCTCGGACGACCAGCCCTCGATGTCGCGCAGGCTGACGACCTCGCGCTGGGCGGATGGAAGGCCCTCGATCGCCCGCCGGGCCACGTCGACGCCTTCTGCTGACAGGTAGCGCTGTTCGGGCAGCTCGTCCCAGCGCTGCGGGTACGAGCGCCAGTGGCCGGCCCACGGATCGTCGGCCGATCGGAACCGGCCCGGATCGACGGCGGCCTCGCGATCCTCGGACGCGTCGACGAAGGCCGACATGGGCACCAGTCGGTGCTCGCGCTGTCCACGGCTGCGCGCGATGTTCTTCGCGATCCCGAACAGCCATGTCCGCAGCGACGATCGGCCCTCGAACCGGTCGAGCCCCTTGATGACCACGATCCATGTCTCCTGCACGACCTCGTCCGCGACCGCGTCGCTGCCGTACATGCGCGCGACACGGTGAAGCGAGGGGCCGTACCCCTCGACCAGGGCGACGAAGGCGTGCTCATCGCCGGCCCGGAGCCGCTCCAGCAGGTCGAGCTCGCGGGCACGCGACTCGGACGACCCACCGGAATCGCCGGGCTGCCCGATCGCGCCCGAGGACGGGATCCCGGCCGGCTCGCGGACCGCGTGCGGCGGCATCAACGGCGTCCCGACAGGCATCGATCCGGGTGCGCTCCCGAGTGCTCGAGCATCGCGTGGTCCTCCGGCTGGTGCCACCGTCCGGCACCGGCCACCGGACGTCAAGGAGTACGTGCGGAATCCCCGCGACACGTTACACGTGACTCGGACCGACCCTCGTGACGGTCCACCGACCGGGACCGGCGTAACGGGGCTGCCGGCCGGACGCACCCAAGGGCAGGCGCCAGGTCGCCGGCACTCCTCCCCGGAGACCCAGGCGTCGCGGGCTCGATGCCCTCGCCCCCCCTTTCCAGCGGTACCGCGGGCCCCCCTCCCGCGGTACCGCTATCCCGTGCAGCCAGGACGACCGGATGGACCCCGACACCAGCAACCCGCGCTCGGCCACGACCCGAAGCGACGACGCGCCCGCGAACGACCGAACCCGCGACGCCGCAGCGTACGCACGCCACCAGCTCGCGCGGCGGAGGGCCAAGGACGCGTTCTTCGCCGGGTCGGCCTACAGCCCGCTGGCGCCCGAGCAGCGACGGTCCTTCGTCGGCCTGGCGTACTACCCGCCCGACCTCGCCTACCGCCTGACGGGCCTGCGCCTCGAGCCCGTGGGTGACGACCACCGCCCGTTCGAGATCGAGACGTCCGACGGCCAGGCTCGCACCGCCTACCGACTGGGCCGGTTCCTGATCACCGTCGATGGACGGGACGTCGAGCTGACCGCCTACCGGGTCGGTGCCGCTTCGCCCGACACGACCCTGTTCGTCCCGTTCCGGGACCTGACCAGCGGACACGAGACGTACGCCGCGGGCCGCTACCTCGACCTCGAGCCCGACCGGGACGGAAGCTGGGTCATCGACTTCAACGACGCGTACCACCCGTACTGCGCCTACTCGGACTCGTTCTCCTGTCCCCTTCCCCCAGCCGAGAACCACCTGCCCGTCGAGATCCGGGCCGGCGAGCGACTTGCGGGCACGGCCGGTGCGGCCCAGGCCGCCGACCACCGGCCGGCGGGCCCGCAGCCCGGCGACCGGGATGGCGGCCCGTAACGTCCCGGGTCCCCGGCGACACGGACCGGCAGGCGCCCGCCGACCACCGGGCAGGCGCATCGCCAACGCAACCGTCTCGCTTCGGAGTGTCACACCATGGATCTCGGTCTCCTGCTCATCCGGATCGTCGTCGGCGGCCTGCTGGCCGCGCACGGCGCCCAGAAGCTGTTCGGCTGGCTGGGTGGCTACGGGCTCGAGGGCACGGGCGGCTACCTCGAGGGGTACGGGCTCCGCCCCGGGCGGCTGTTCGCGACCCTGGCCGGCGTCGCCGAGCTCGCGGGTGGCGTGCTGTTCGCGGCCGGCCTGGCCACGCCCCTGGCCGCCCTGCTGATCGCGACGACGATGCTCGTCGCCGCCCGGACCGACCACGCGGGCAAGGGCCTGTGGATCTTCAACGGCGGCGCGGAGTACGTCGCCACGATCGCGGCGATCGCCGTGGGGATCACCGTCGTCGGCCCGGGGAGCGCGTCCCTCGATCGCGCCATCGGGTCGGAGGCCGGCGGCATCGCGGTCGGCCTCGCCACGCTGGCGCTGGCCGTGGCCGGAGCCGCGGGCGTGCTGGCGATCCGGCGCCTGACCTCCGCCGCCCGGCCGGATGCGGCCGCTCAGGCCGCCATGGTGATGGGAGGCGATCCCGCGGACCGCGCCGACACGCCGGCCACGGGCATGTGACCCGTCGTGTAACGAACCGGCCTGACGCGCGGACAGTACCGCCGACGCCCCGCGGATCCGTCCGCAGGGTCGGACCTCGCGACCACCCGGGATCGCCCGATCCCGTGATGCTCACCCTCAAGCCCCCAGGAGGCACCCGCATGCTTCGCACCCTGCTCCGACGCGGCTCGCTGCTCGTCACGACGATGGCGCTCGGCGCGCTCTCGTTCGCTCCCGCCGCCGCCGCCGATGGCACGGCCGGCGCCGTCTACGCCATCACGAACTCGCCCGCCGGCAACGCGGTCGTGGCCTGGAACCGCGCCGCGGACGGCTCCCTCGGCTACCAGGACAGCTATCCCACGGGCGGCACCGGCACCGGCGCCGGGCTCGGCTCGCAGGGCGCCGTCACCATCAACGGTGACCACAGCCTGCTGTTCGCCGTCGATGCCGGCAGCGACGACATCGCCTCGTTCCGGATCAGCAAGGGCGGCCTGC
>MGOE01000009.1:16454-17211 GCA_001797035.1 Chloroflexi bacterium RBG_16_72_14 | reverse complement strand
CGACCAGCCGATCAGCGTCGCAGTGTTCGAGGACCTCGTCTACGTCCTCAACGCCGGGCAGCCCAACACCGTCACCGGCTTCACCGTGGACGATGACGGCAACCTGGACGCGATCCCGGGTTCCTCGCGCCCGCTGAGCGCGGACGCCACGGGCCCCGCCCAGGTCGGGTTCAGCGCCGATGGCGGCACGCTGGTCGTGACCGAGAAGGCGACCAACCGGATCGACACCTACGTCGTCGGTACCGACGGGCAGCTGGGCGACCCGATCGTCCACGACTCGGCGGGCCCCGTCCCGTTCGGGTTCGCCATCACCCAGCGCGACACCCTGCTCGTGTCCGAGGCCGGCGCCAACGGCGGCGCGTCGTCCTACGTCATCGGCGCGGACGGCAGCCTCGCGGACGCCAGCTCCAACGTGATGACCGGCCAGCGCGCCGCCTGCTGGACGGTGGTCACCAGGAACGGCCGGTTCGGCTACGTGACCAATGCCGGCACCGGGAACATCTCGGGCTTCCAGATCGCGGCCGACGGGTCGGCGACCCTGCTCGACGCCGATGGGATTACGGCCTCGACCGGGGGCAACCCGACCGACGCGGCGGTATCGCTGGGCAGCCAGTACCTGTACGCCCGGGTGTCGGCCCTGTCCGAGATCGCGATCTTCAGCATCGCGGGCGACGGCTCGCTGGATGCCCTCCCGTCGCTCACGGGGACGCCCAGCGGCCTGGCCGGGCTCGCCGGCTACTGATCCCTCCACCTCGGT
>MGOE01000009.1:3831-16414 GCA_001797035.1 Chloroflexi bacterium RBG_16_72_14 | reverse complement strand
CGCCGCGTCTTCGTCCGCCCCGGGCCGAACGGTCCGCTCGTCGCGTGCCAAGCGGTCCATTCGCATGACCGGAGGGCCGGCCAACGCGGTCCGAACGGACGCGACCTCATCGCCGACGAGGCGCACACTAGGTCCCGGCACCGGATGCCGACGGTGATCCCGTGCCCCCCGTCGCCACCACAAGCACGGGTGGCCTCGCCACCCGAAAGGACTGCGAGCATGGACCAGCACTGGGAGACCATCGACGGCAACGAGGCGGCAGCGCGCGTCGCCTACGCGCTGTCCGAGGTCATCTCGATCTACCCGATCACCCCGGCCTCGCAGATGGCCGAGCACTGTGACGACTGGGCGGCGGCCCACCGGCCGAACCTGTGGGGCACCGTGCCCGATGTCGTCGAGATGCAGTCCGAGGGTGGCGCCGCGGGCGCAATGCACGGGGCCCTGCAGAAGGGCGCGCTGGGGACGACGTTCACGGCGTCCCAGGGCCTGCTGCTGATGATCCCCAACATGTTCAAGATCGCGGGCGAGCTGACGCCGGCGGTCATCCACGTGGCGGCCCGCGCGATCGCCACCCACGCGCTCTCGATCTTCGGCGACCACAGCGACGTGATGCACGCCCGGGCGACGGGCTGGGCGATGCTCGCAGCCGGCTCGGTCCAGGAGGTGCACGATTTCGCGCTGGTGTCGCACGCTGCCACGCTGCGGTCGCGGGTGCCGTTCCTCCACTTCTTCGACGGGTTCCGGACCTCGCACGAGGTCAACAAGATCGCGACCCTGTCCCGCGACGACCTGCGCGCGCTGGTCCGCGAGGAGGACGTTCTCGCCCACCGCCGCCGCGCGCTGACGCCGGAGTCGCCCGTGCTGCGCGGCACGGCCCAGAACCCGGACGTGTTCTTCCAGGGCCGCGAGGCGGCCAACCCGTACTACCTCGCCGTGCCCGGCATCGTCCAGCAGGTGTTCGACGAGCTGGCCGACCGCACCGGGCGCCAGTACCACCTCGCCGACTACCACGGCGCCCCGGACGCCGAGCGCGTGCTCGCGGTGATGGGCTCCGCGGCCGGCGCCGTGGAGGAGACGGTGGACGCGCTGGTCGCCGCCGGCCAGAAGGTCGGCCTGCTGCGCATCCGCCTGTTCCACCCGTTCCCCGCCGCCGAGGTCGTGGCCGCCCTGCCCTCGACCGTCCGCTCGATCGCGATCCTGGACCGGACGAAGGAGCCGGGCGCCGTCGGCGAGCCGCTGTACCTCGAGCTCGTGTCCGCGATCGCGGAGGCGATGGACGGCGACGCGCCCCCGTTCGCGGCGATGCCGCGGATCATCGGCGGCCGCTATGGCCTGGCGTCGAAGGAAGTGACGCCCTCGATGCTCCGGCCCGTGTTCGACGAGCTGGCGAAGGACCGACCGAAGCGCCACTTCACGATCGGCATCTACGACGACGTCACGAACCTGAGCCTGCCCATCGACCGCGACTTCCGGCATCCCCGCCCCACCGGCGAGGTCCAGGCGCTGTTCTTCGGCCTGGGCTCCGACGGCACGGTGGGCGCCAACAAGGCCTCGGTCAAGATCATCGGCGAGGGCACGGACCTCTACGCCCAGGGCTACTTCGAGTACGACTCCAAGAAGTCCGGCTCGATCACGACCTCGCACCTCCGCTTCGGGCCGCAGCCGATCCGCTCCACCTACCTCGTGGACAACGCGGACTTCGTGGCCTGCCACCAGTTCAACCTGATCGAGAACAAGCGGGTGCTCGACCTGGCGAAGCCTGGCGCGACCCTGCTGCTCAACTCGCCGTACGACGCGGACGAGGTGTGGGACCACCTGTCCGCCGAGGCCCAGCGCCAGATCGTGGACAAGGGCATCGACCTGTGGGTCATCGACGCGTTCGCCGTCGCGACCGAGGTCGGCATGGGCAACCGCATCAACACGGTGATGCAGCCCTGCTTCTTCCAGCTGGCCGGCGTGCTGCCGGCCGAGGAGGCGATCGCGCGCATCAAGGACTCGGTCCAGAAGACGTACGCCAAGCGCGGCGAGGCCGTCGTACAGCGCAACTTCGCCGCCATCGACCGATCGCTGGAGCGGATGGTCCACGTCACGCCCGGCCCGGTGCGGGCCGCGGTTCCGCTCATCCCGTTCATCCCGGACACCGCGCCCGACTTCGTGCAGCTCGTCACGTCGCGGCTGATCGCCGGCGACGGTGACCTGCTGCCGGTGAGCGCCATGCCCGTGGACGGCACCTTCCCCACGGCCACCACGCGCTACGAGAAGCGGGCGATCGCCCAGCTGATCCCGATCTGGGACGAGGCGATCTGCATCGACTGCGGCAAGTGCGCGATGGTCTGCCCCCACGCCTCGATCCGGATGAAGGTGTTCCCCGAGGTCGCGATCGCCGGCGCCCCGGCGACCTTCCCCAGCAAGGAGTTCAAGTCCCGCGAGCTCGTCGGGCACCGGATCACCATCCAGGTCGCCCCCGACGACTGCACGGGCTGTGGCGTGTGCGTGGACATCTGCCCCGCCAAGAGCAAGACCGACGTCAGCCACAAGGCGATCAACATGGAGCCCGTGCTCGAGCACCGCGACCTGGAGCGCGAGCGGTGGGAGGTGTTCCAGACGATCCCGCAGCTCGACCGCAGCCTGATCCCGCACGACACGGTCAAGGGCGCGGCCCAGCTGGAGCCGCTGTTCGAGTTCTCGGGCGCCTGCGGTGGCTGCGGCGAGACGCCGTACCTGCGGCTCGCCACCCAGCTGTTCGGCGACCGGATGATCGTGGCCAACGCCACCGGGTGCTCCTCGATCTACGGCGCCAACCTGCCGACCACGCCCTGGGCGACCAACGCCCTCGGCGAGGGGCCAGCGTGGTCCAACTCGCTGTTCGAGGACAACGCGGAGTTCGGGCTCGGGATGCGGCTCGCGCTGGACGTCCAGACGAGGCTCGCCCGCGAGCTGCTGGAGAGGCTGGCCCCGGTCGTCGGGGAGGGCCTCGCCCGAGAGATCCTGGATGCCCCGCAGGCGACCGAGCCGGAGGTCGTCGCCCAGCGCGCCCGCGTGGACACCCTCCGCACGGCGCTGGCGAGCGTCACCGGCGAGCACGCCGCGGATGCCGCCCAGCTCCTCGCCCTGTCCGGGGACCTCGTCCGCAAGGGCGTCTGGATCGTGGGCGGCGACGGCTGGGCCTACGACATCGGCTACGGCGGCCTGGACCAGGTCCTCTCCTCCGGCCGCAACGTCAACATCCTGGTCCTCGACACGGAGGTCTATTCCAACACGGGCGGCCAGGCGTCCAAGGCGACCCCGCGGGGCGCCGTGGCGAAGTTCGCCGCGGCCGGCAAGTCCACCGGCAAGAAGGACCTGGGCGCGATCGCGCGCTCGTACGGCAACGTGTTCGTGGCCCAGGTGGCGATGGGCGCCAACGACGCCCAGACGATCAAGGCGTTCCTCGAGGCCGACGCCTGGCCCGGGCCGTCCCTGATCATCGCCTATGCCACCTGCATCGCCCACGGCATCGACATGAGCAAGTCGATGTCCCACCAGAAGGACGCGGTCAAGAGCGGCTACTGGCCGCTGTACCGCTACCAGCCGAGCGAGGGCGACGACGGACAGCCGTTCAAGCTGGACTCCGTCAAGCCGTCGATCCCGATTCGGGACTTCGTGGCCACCGAGACGCGGTTCGCCATCCTCGAGCGTACGGACCCGGAGCGGGCCGCCGAGCTCGCCGAGCTGGCCCAGGCGGACGCGGACGAGCGCTGGCGCTACTACGAGCAGCTGGCCGGCATTCACCGCGTCGTGCCGCACGTCCACCATGCCAACGGCGACGGCACCGCGGGGGCCGACGTCACCGCGGCCGACGGCGTGCCGGTCACGGCCGGCGACAACGGGAAGGGAGACCGGTGATGAGCGTCGACCTGCGCACCCGCTACCTCGGTCTCGACCTGCGGTCGCCGATCGTCGCGTCGTCCTCGCCGCTCACCGCCACGCCCGCCGCGGCGCGCCGGCTGGAGGAGGCCGGCGCCGCCGCGATCGTGCTGCCGTCGCTGTTCGAGGAGGAGATCCTCAACGAGGAGCTCCAGCTCAACCGCTCGCTCGAGGCGGGCACCGAGCAGTTCGCGGAGGCCCTCGACTACTTCCCGGCGATCGAGGCGTTCCCCGGCGTCGGCGATCGCTACCTCGAGGGCCTCGCGCGCACCAAGGCCCAGGTGTCCGTGCCGATGATCGCCAGCCTCAACGCGACGACCCAGGGCGGGTGGGTCCGCTACGCCCGCCTGATGCAGGACGCGGGCGCCGACGCGCTGGAGCTCAACCTGTACCACGTGGCGGCGGACCCCACGACCACCGCCGCCGACCGCGAGCAGACGGACCTCGACCTCATCGCGGCCGTCCGGGCGTCGGTGACGATCCCGCTGGCGGTCAAGCTCAGCCCCTACTACTCCGCGCTCGCCAACTTCGCGGCCCTCGCGGACGGGGCGGGGGCCGACGGCCTCGTCCTGTTCAACCGCTTCTACCAGCCGGACCTGGACCTCGAGACGATGGAGGTCGTCGCGCGGGTCGAGCTGAGCCGGCCGGGCGAGCTCCGGCTGCCGCTGCGCTGGATCGCGGTCCTGCGGCCGCAGCTGGGTTCCCACGTCTCGATTGCCGCCACCTCCGGCGTGCACTCGGGCGCCGACGTGATCAAGGCGCTCATGGTCGGGGCGGACGTCGCGATGACGACCTCGGCCCTGCTCCGGAACGGCCCGACGCACCTCCGCGCGATCGAGACCGAGATGGTCGAGTGGCTCGAGGAGCACGAGTACGAGTCCGTCGCCCAGCTGCGAGGGAGCGCAACCCAGGCGTCGGTCGAGGACCCGTCGCTGTTCGAGCGGGGCAACTACATGACGGCGCTGCGCTCGTGGGCCACGCCGCCGGACCTCGTCACGGCCTAGAGCGGGCCGGACCGGGGCAGCACGGAGGGAGGGCTCGGCGTGCGCTACGCGATCGACATCGCTCCCCTCGGGGAGCTGGCGGATCCGGACGCGTTCGTGCGGCTGGCGGTCGCCGCGGAAGCGGCCGGCTGGGACGGCGTGTCCACCTGGGACAGCCTCGGGGTGTCGATGGGGACGGTTGCCCCGGACCCGTTCGTCGTCCTCGCCGCCGCCGCGTCGGCGACCACGCGCCTGCGGCTGATCATGTCCGTCGTGGCGCTGCCTCGGCGCCGGCCGCAGCTGGTCGCCCAGTCCGCCGCGACGCTCGACCGCTGGAGCCACGGCCGCCTCGTCCTGGGCGTGGGCAGCGGCGGCGACCCGGGCGACTTCGAGCCGTTCGGCGAGCCGTTCGAGGCGAAGGCGAGGATCGCGCGGATGGACGAGGGCCTCGCGCTCGTGGACGCATTCCTGCGCGCCGAGCCCGTCAACCACGAGGGCCCGGCATACGCGGCGCGCGGCGTCTCGGCCGTGGGCCCGCGATCCGTCCAGGAGCCACGGCCGCCCATCTGGATCGGCGGCATGAAGCCGGGAGCGCTGCGCCGGGCGGCCCGCTGGGACGGCTGGATCGGCATCGCGACCTCCGAGGACGGGTCGTCGCTCGTGCTCACGCCCGATGCGTTCGGCTCCATGGTCGAGCGGCTCGACGCGGAGCGCGCGGCCGCCGGGCGGGCGGAGGCACCGTTCGACGTCGGCCTGTTCGCGTTCTCGGAGCCAACGGACCGGGACCTCGTCGCGCGATATGCGGCCGCGGGCGCGACCTGGTGGCTCGAGAGCCTGTCGCCGATGCGCGGCTCGCTCGACGACCAGCTCGCGCGCGTGGAGGCTGGCCCCCCACGCTGACGCCTCCGGACGGGGGCTGCGCCCACCACCTCGGGACGGGGGCCGCGCTCACCCGCGCCCCGTCGCCTCGACCCGGACGTGCGTCGACCCCGGGCAGCGCCCGGGGCCGACGGGACCGGCCTGGGAGGGGGGACCTGGCCGGTCGAGGTGGCTGCCTCGCCGAGGGTGTGCGGAGGCGCCCGAGGGCACGGTGAGTCCATCGACGCGGCATCCGCGATGCGATCTGCGCCCGCGACATTGCAGGCGCATCGCAAACCGCGGATCAGGCGCCGGGCGCCACGGGCTCACTCGCGGGCCACGCGAGGACGAGCACCAGCGCCGCGTCGGTGTCGGCCATCAGCCGCCAGGGCGCGCCGCGGTCGATGACCAGGAGCTGGTTCGGGCCCGCGCGCTCCACGGCACCGTTGCGGGTGACCGACACCGTCCCGTCGTGCACGAGCACGGCGAGCGCGCCGTCGGTGTCCCCGGCCCCGAGCTCCCGGCCGGCCCGGACCCGGGTCAGGACGACGCGCAGCCGGTCCGCCCGGGCCAGCGTGATCGTCGCCCGGCCGGCGTCGTGCCCCGGCGGCTCGGCGGCCAGCCGCTCGAGCTCGCGTGCGAGGTCGAACACCGCCAGCGGCGGGGCCACGTCGCGGGCCCCACGCTGGTCCGAGCCGTGGGTCCGGTCGGTCAGCGGTGCAGTCACTGCCTCGTCCCCGTGTTGACCGAGCCGCGCCACGCGCCCGTCTCGACGCCGCGGGACTCGATAAACGCCTTGAACTTGCCGAGGTCGTCCTGGATGGACTTCTTGACGATGCCGAGGGCGTCGCCGATGTGCTCCACGGGGCCCTCGGGCTCGACGTCGAGGCCGAGGCTCACCTGCGTCCGCTCCGGCCCCAGCGCCTCGAACGTCACCACGCCGTCGTTCCGGGCGCCGCTTGTGGACACCCAGGCGATCCGGCGGTCGGGCACCTGCTCGATGATCTTCGCCCGCCAGGTCTTCGCCTGGCCGCCGATCGTCGCGGTCCACTCGAGGGTCGTGTCATCGAGCTGGACCACCCTGTCGACGTTGTCCATGAACTGGGGGAAGCTCTCGAACTGCGTCCACTGGCCGTAGGCGGTCGAGACGGGGACCTCGACCTCGATGGAATCCTGGATCCGGCTCATGCGGGGCTCCTTTCCGGTTGGCGCGAATGGCGGGAGGGTGCGCGCGAGGTGCCGGACCGGCGTCAGCGGCCGGCCTCGACCAGGCAGCTGCGCAGCTCGCCGAGCAGGCGGTCGGCATGACGGCGCTGGTCGACGAGCAGCTCGGCGAACAGCCCGTTGGGGTCACCCGCGGCATACAGCTCGTACGCGTCCATGGCCTCGAGGGTCGAGGTCAGCGCCTGGAGCACGTTGTAGGTCCGGTCGTCCACGGGCGACGTGCCGAAGGCCTGGTCCGGCGACATGGTCTGGGTGGTGTTGTTCACGAGTGCACCTCCATGCCCGAATCGTCAGCGCCACGGGGCTGCAGCCGTCCTGCGCCGTTCCGCCGGGGCCTTGCAGGCGGCTCGCACCCGCGGCGCAAGAGCACGCGGGGCGTGCGTGTGACAGACTCCAAGCTGCGGGGAGGCGGAAGGGAGGGGTCGATGAACGGTCAGGTGCTGCGCCTGGATGCGTTCCGTTGCCTGCGCCCTGCGTACGACGAGCTCCTGCGCACCGAGCTGGTCGCCGAGCTGCTGGGCAGACCCGGTCTGATCGATGCGTATGCGGCCCGCCAGGGCCCGGACGACGCCGGCCCCCGCCTGGTCGTGACGGTGTGGTCGTCCGAGGACGCGATGGGTGCGGCGATCGGCGCCGGGTTCGGCGCGTCGCATCCGCAGCACGTCGAGTCCACCACCGACCACCGACCGGAGACCGTGGAGCTGCTGGTTGGTCGCCGCTACCTGCCGGCCGCGGCACCGCTCATCCTGCGCCTGTTCCGGGGCCGGGTGTGCCCGGGCGAGCTGGCCGCCTACGCCGAGGATGTCCATCACGGCTCGGACGAGGACGCACATCGGGACAACGGCCCCGTGGCGGTGTACATGGGCGGCGTGGCCAACAAGGGGCCGGACGCGTTCGTGACGCTGTCGGCCTGGCGGGAGTGGACCGACATCGAGGCCGCGACCGGCGGCGACATCCACCGTCCACGGGCGACCCGCCGGCCAGAGCGCCTGGCGGATTGGGACGTGGAGCACTTCGAGGTCGTCATCGCGCCCTGACGCCCCGGACCGGGCCATTTGTCGCCCGGTTGTTACGCCCGCCCCGTCGTCATCTGGCCCGCCTGTTCGGTGTCCCCGCCTACGCTGCCGCGATCGAGGCGGCGTCGAGGGTGCGTCGAGGGTCGGTTCCCCGAGTCCTCTGGGGACAGCGCAGTGAGGAGGCGTGGTCGCATGTCAGCATCCCCGGGCCCCGTCGGGTCCACGAGCACCGTGTACATCGAGACCGGGCCGGCTGAGGCCGAAACGGAAGCCGGCGTCCGACGACGCCTGATCGACACCGCGCGAGCCGGCCGGCACCTGCGCGAGTTCGGCTATCGCGTCGTCCTCGTGCGGGGCGCCGGGGCCGTCCGGGAGGGCACGCGGCGCGGACGGTCCGACCGCCCGACGCTGGCCTCGCTGCCCGGTGACGCGGGCGGATGGCTGGTCAGCGCCCGCGTGGACACGTGCCTCCGGGCCCGCCGCGGCGGCCGGTTGCGCACCGTCCTGCTCGGGCCCAAGCCGCCCGGCGAGACGCCGCTGGGGCGGCCGGCGGACCTCCAGGCACGGAGCCTGCTCGATGCGGTCCTGGTGATCGTGGCCGGGGAGGCGACGCCCGCCGCCTGAGCTACCTGCGGTCGCGCACCACGGCGACCACGAGGGTGACTGCCATCAGGAACGCCATCGCCCCCACCGCCCACCAGAAGTTGTTCGCGTCGTCGAACAGGGGGAGCCGGAAGTTCATGCCCAGGATGGACGACACGAGGCTCGCCGGCAGGAGCATCACGGACACCAGGGTCAGGGTCTTGACCGTGTCGTTGGTCCGCTGCGCAACGCGCGCCATCACTAGGTCGTACGTCCCGATCAGCAGGTCGCGCGCTGTCTCCACGGCAGCAAGCGTGGCGTCCAGCCGCTCCAGCAGGCCCGGCCACGGCCGGCCGAGCCGCTCGTGGAGCGTGAAGTCCGGCCGGGCAAGGGCGGAGAACGCCTGGCGATGGGGGGCGAGGCCCCGCCGCAGCATGGCCGCCCGGCCGCGCAGTGAGGCCAGCTCGTCGACGATGGCGGCGGGGTTCCGCGCGCGCAGCGCACGCTCGTCGAGCGTGTCGATCCGCCGCTCGAGATCCTCCACCTGGAGCAGGTACCCTGCGAGGATGGCGTCCACGATCGCAGCGGTGAACGTCGCCGCGTCCAGCGCGCCCACCTGGGTGAGGTCGTCGATCTCCTCCCGGAAGCGGTCGAAGGCCTCGACCGGGCCCTCGCGCACGGTGACGACGACGTTCGGCGCGACCACGAGGTCGAGGCCCACCGTCGCGACGCCACCGTCGTCAGCGGGCTGCGCGCTCCGGAGGCAGAGGTGGACGTAGGCGTCGTGCCGCCGGAGCAGCGACCGCTTGCGCGGCGTGGCGAGCAGCTCCGCGGTGGCGGCCCGGAGCCGGAGCGCGTCGACCACCTCGCGCAGCGTATCCGCGTCGCGGCCGGCCACGTCCACCCACAGCAGCTGGTCGTCCCGGATCCGCTGCGGCAGATCGGCGAGCAGGTCGATCGACCGGTCGCTGCCCAGCGAGTCGTAGAGGCGCGCCTCGACAACCGTCCTGGGCGGCGTGTTCGTCACCTCGCGAGCGACAGCAGCGCGGCCGCCGCCAGCGCGAGCCCGGCGATCCCCCTCTCGAGCAGGAGCATGGACAGCTCGCCCCGGAGCGCGGGGCGGCTCCCGGTCGCGTCGATCGGTACCTGGTCCAGGGCCACGTCAGTGCTCCTCCAGTGAAGGATTCGGCTTGATGCGACCGCGATCCTCCGGCGCACCGGCTTCCAGCGGCATCACGGCGCCGCGTGACCGGGTTGCGCCGGCATGCCGGCTCGCGCGGCGGCCGCCGGGCGATGCGTGATGGCCGCCTTGCGTGATCGCCTGACGGGGCTCGTCCCCGTCCTCGTCGGGCTCGTCCCCGTCCTCGTCGGGCTCGCCGGCGTGGTGGCCATGGCCGTGGTCAAGATGGCCCTCAACGAGGCCGTCCACCGGGACATCGGCTTCATCCCGTCCATGGCGGCCGTCGTGATCGCCGCCTGGCTCGGCGGCTTCGTGCCGGGCGTGGCCGCGACGCTCGCCGCCGTGCTGCTCGAGGCCTACGTGTTCATGGCGCCGCGCGGGGCGCTGAGCGTGGAATCCGAGAGCGATCGGATCCGGCTCGCCCTGTTCACGCTGGTCGGCCTACTCGCGAGCTGGCTGGCCTGGCTGCGCTCCCAGGCGGAGCAACGCGCCCGGGCCGTGATGGCCGAGGCCACGGGGGCGCGCGACCGTGCGGACCTGAACGCCCGCCGCCTCGCGGCACTCCAGGCGATGGCGACGCAGTTCGCTCGCGCGGCGACGACCGCGCAGATCGTGGACGTGGGGCTGGACCAGGGCCTCAACTCCCTCCGCGCGGATGGCGCCGCGGTCTACCGGCTCGGGTCGGATGGCGAGTCGATCGTCGCCGTCGCGTGGCGCGGCTACGGCGACGAGGTGATGGCGGACGTGCGGCGGTTGTCGCTGGACCTGCCGACGGCCGTCACGGACGTTGCCGCGCGCGGCGAACCCGTGTTCCTCGAGGACACCGCCGCGTACACGGCCGCCTTCGGGCCCCCCGGCGTCTCGCGAGCCGCGATCGTCGCCCCGGCGGCCATCGCCGTCGTCCCGCTCGAGCTCGAGGACCGGCGGTTCGGCGTGCTCGCGTTCACCTGGGCGGACGCGCACGAGCTGCCGGCCGACCGCCAGGCGTTCATCGCGGCGATCGCCCGGCTGATGGCGGGGGCGCTGGAGCGGGCGCGCCTGTACGACGCGGAGCGGGCCGCGCACGAGCGACTCAACGCGATCGCGGAAGCCGGCCGGGTGCTGAGCCTGTCCCTGGACTACGAGGCCACGCTCCGCCGCCTCGCCGGCCTCGCCCTGCCGCTGATCGGCGACATCGGGATCGTGGACGTGGTCGAGACGGGCGGCATCCGCCGCCTGGTGACGACCTCCAGGCCCGAGCTGGCCGCCGCCGCGTCCGTGATCGAGGCCCACCCGCTCGATCCGAAGGGCGACGGCCCGATGGCGACCGTCCTGCGCAGCGGCAAACCGGCCGTGTTCAGGGTCGATGAGGCGGCCATCAAGGCGGCGGCGCGCAGCCCCGAGCACGCGGACGCGCTCGCGCGGCTGGAGGCGCGATGGGCCCTCGTCACGCCGCTCAACGTGCTCAACCGCACGACCGGGGTGGTGGCGTTCCTGCGTCACGCGGACATGCCCTACGAGGCGGACGACATCGAGCTCGCGACCGAGCTCGGCGACCGCGCCGGCCGGGCGCTCGAGAACGCCCGGCTGCACACCAGGGTGGAGCAGCTCGCGGCAAACGAGCGAAGTCGTGCGGGTGAGCTGGAGGCCGTGGTCGCCTCCATCGGCGAGGGGATCCTCGTGACCGACCCGCATGGCGCTATCGTCTCCTCCAACGCGGCGGCAATCCGGCTGCTGGGCGGGCCGGTCGCGACGCTGGACGAGCTCCTCGCGCGGCTCCTCGACCCCGAGGGCGCCCGGCCGCGGGCCCTCGCCGCGGACCCCTCCGAATATCGCCTGGCCGGGCGGCCGACCGCCTGGGCCGAGGTCGCCGCATACCCGGTGGCCGGATCGGGCGAGCACCAGGCAGGTTCCACGGTCGTGGTCTGCCGGGACGTGTCCGCGTTCCGCCAGGGGCAGGCGCTGCGTGAGGTGTTCCTCGGCCTCCTGTCGCACGAGCTGCGGACGCCGGTGACCACGATCTACGGCGGGTCAGCCGTGCTCGCGCGCCCGGGCAACACGCTGGACCGCGAGACGCGCGACGAGATCCTGTCGGACATCGCGGGGGAGGCGGATCGCCTGTATCGCCTCGTGGAGGACCTGATGGTGCTTGCCCGGTTCGACGAGGGGATCGAGATCGGCAACGAGCCGGCGCTGCTCCAGCGGCTGTTGCCGTCCGTCGTGGACCAGGAGCGGACCCGCTGGCCGGCGACCACGTTCAGGGTGCAGGCGCGGTCCGACCTGCCGGCCGTGGGCGGCGACGAGACGAGCATCACGCAGGTGACCCGCAACCTGCTGTCCAACGCCGCCAAGTACAGCGGGCTGGACGGCACGGTGACCGTGATC
Source organism: Chloroflexi bacterium RBG_16_72_14 (assembly GCA_001797035.1). GTDB lineage: Bacteria > Chloroflexota > Limnocylindria > Limnocylindrales > CSP1-4 > CAIXZV01. Next base: position 4,301 of record MGOE01000009.1, on the reverse strand, counting down.
ATCGAGCCCGGTGACGAGGGTGTCGTCGTGCGCGTGCAGGACGACGGGCCGGGCATCAACCCGGCCGAGGCCGATGACCTTTTCAGCCCCTTCTACCGCTCGCAGACCACCGCCCGCATGGCGGCCGGCGCGGGCATCGGGCTGCACGTGTCACGCCGCCTGGTCGATGCGATGGGCGGCCGCATCTGGGCAAAGCGCCTCGACGACCGGGGCAGCGAGTTCGGGTTCCTCCTCCCCCGCTACCGCGGGCTGCCGGACGACTGAACCGGCCGGTGAGAGGCCGCTGCAACGCGTCGCGACCGCCCAGGGGTCGTGAACGTTGCCCCGGTCCCCATAGGGTGCCCTCCGTTCGCGATGCGGACGAGAGATGGTTCCAGGTGCGGACCACAGAGCACACGAGGAAGCCGCATGAAGCGCATCACCGCGATCCTGCTGCTGACCGTGGCCGGACTCCTGGCCGCGTGCAACAG
>MGOE01000009.1:0-3791 GCA_001797035.1 Chloroflexi bacterium RBG_16_72_14 | reverse complement strand
TCGGCCGAGCCGTCGATGGACGTGTCGGCCGAGCCGTCCCTGGAGGTCTCACCGAGCGTCGTCCCGTAACCCAGTGGCGCGCCGGGCCTTCGGGCCGGCGCGCCGCCGCTTCGGCCCCGACCGGGCCTCACACCAACGGAGGTGACGCATGACCTACGAAGAACGACAGACCACCGAGGTCCGGACGCCGGCCGCACCGGGTCCGGCCAACACGGCGCCGGCGTCGGATGGCGTGGTGCGCGAGCACCGCGTCGCCACGACGGCCCCTGCGCCTTCGACCCTGGCTGCCCGCATCGTGACGGTCCTGTTCGGGTTGATCCAGCTGGTCATCGGCCTGCGGATCCTGCTGCTGGCGCTCGACGCACGCGAGGGCAACGCCCTCGTTGCCGCGATCCTCGACCTCAGCCGCCCGCTCGTCGCCCCGTTCGAGGGGATCCTGCGCACGAACGCTCTCGAATCCGGGGGCTCGGTGCTGGACCTCGCGGCCGTCGTGGCCCTGGTCGGCTGGACGATCGTCGAGCTCGTGATCCTGGCCGTCCTGCGAATTGGCCGCTCCGGCGACCAGGTCTGACCGTCACGCGGCTGTTAGCCGCAGGCGGGACGACGCGACGTCGCTGATCCCATCCCCCATCCATCGTCTCTGGCCAGGAGGTCCGCGTCAGACGAGACCTCATCCGGAAGGAGGACCAAGTGAACATCATCGCCTGGCTGATTCTCGGCGCGATCGCCGGCTACCTCGCGGGCTTCCTCGTCAAGGGTGACGAGGGCCTCGGGGTCATCGGCCACATCATCCTCGGCATTGTCGGCGCCCTGGTCGGTGGCTTCCTCGCCAGCGTCCTGTTCAACGTCAACCCGGTCGACGGCGCGTTCGACATCAGCTCGATCGTGACCGCCACCCTCGGCGCGGTGCTGGTGGTGCTGGTGGTCGGTGCGGTGACCGGCTCGCGTGCCGGCAGGGGTGTCGTCTAGGCACCTCGCGACCGACACATCGGGGGGTCCCCAACGGCGCCGGCTGCGGATGCGGCCGGCGCCGTTGACGTGTCCGGCCCCGGTCCACGGTGTGACGCCATCGAGCGCCGCGCCATCCACTGCAACGAGTGCGCAAGGGACCACCCGGCACGGGCCCGCCCGGACGAAACCGCCCGGTGCCGATGCTGGCGTCAGCAGTCCGGACCCACTCCGGACGCCACTGGAGGTCGATGACCATGGACGACGCGAACCGCACCTACCGCGAGGCGGAGGAGACCACCAAGGAGGCCTGGCGGAACCGCGACGGCGAGGACCTCGCCGACAAGGTCGGCAACCTCGGCGACGACATCCGCAAGGGCCTCGGCAACGCCGGCGACGAGGTCCGCGAGGGCCTCGACGAGGCCGGCGACCGGACCGATGACCGGGTGGACGACGTCGCCCGCCGCTCCTAGGTCCCCGACCAGGGGCGCCGGCATCGCCGGCGCCCCTTCCCGATTCCCGGAGCCCTTGAACGCCATGCAGATCGTGCGCCACGGCCGCGACCTCGCCGGCCGCGCCCGCCGGCGCGACGCGATCAGGCGGCGAACGGCCGCCGCCACGTGGGCCCACTCGAGCGTCGACCGATCCTCGCCCACCGAGATCGTCGCCCACGAGCTGCGCACCCCGCTGACGTCGCTCCTGATGGGGGGCGCGATCCTCGTGCGCGACGACCTGGGCGCGGAGGTCCGCCACGAGATCGCCATGGACGTCGTGACCGAAAGCACCCGGCTGGCCGGCGTGATCGAGGACCTCCTGGCGCTGGTGGCCGACGACAAGCGCGCCGACGCGCCCGAGCCGCTGAGCGTGCCCCACCTGCTCCGCACCGAGGTCGCCCGCGCCGCGTCCACGGCCCCCGGCGTGACGTTCCGCCTGTCCGCCGCCCCGGACGTGCCGGTCGTGGTGTCAGTGGAACCGCTCCTCGTCCACCTCGTCCGCGACCTGCTGTCCATCGCCCACGCCGCCGCGGCGCCGGGTGGCACCGTGGAGCTGGTGGCGGGGGCCGCCGGCGGGCGGCTCTCGCTGCGCGTGACCGGCTGGCCGCGGCGGCGCATCGGCGCACCGGTCAGCCACCCGGTGCTCACCGAGGCGGCGTCGCGGGTCCTCGCGGCGCGTCTGGGGGCGGAGCTCCGGTTCGCGAGCCCACCGGGTCGCGTAAGGGCGATGCTGGTGCTGCCGGCCGGGGCGGAGGCCGCCGAGCCGCGGGACCGCTGAGCCTCGCCGTGTCCAGGGGGCGCGGCACCTGCAACACAGGTGCAATGCCGCTGTCAGGCGGCAGCGCGCCTCGGCGATGCCGGACGGGGCATCGTTCCGCACGGCTGCCCGTCGTTGGTGAACGTCGACCGGCGATCGAAGCCGGAACCGCATCGGAGTTGTCGTGGCATCCGTTCCCCTCGTGCTCGTCGCCGACGACGAGCCTCGGATCACCAAGCTCGTCTCGATCGCCCTGTCCGAGGAGGGGCTCCGGGTCGTGACCGCGTCGAACGGCACGGAGGCGATCCAGAAGGCGGAGGAGGTCCGTCCCGACATCGTGCTCCTGGACATCGTGATGCCCGATCTCGACGGGATCGAGGTCATGCGCCAGCTGCGCGAGCGACGCCCCGTGCCGGTGATCCTGCTCACGGCCAAGGGCTCCACGGCCGACAAGGCGAAGGGCCTCGATCTCGGCGCCGACGACTACATCGCGAAGCCGTTCCACCCCGACGAGCTGGCGGCCCGGGTCCGCGCGGTCCTGCGACGCAGCACCGGTGCCGCGCCTGGGGCCGGCATCGTCAAGTTCGACGACATCGAGATCGACCTCGAGCGGCGGATGGTCACCCGCGGCGGCGAGCTGGTCCAGCTCTCGAGGACCGAATGGCTCCTCCTCCAGCACCTGGCCGCGAACGCCGACAAGGTCGTGCTCCACACCGAGCTGCTGACCAAGGTCTGGGGCCCCGAGTACCGCGACGACCTCCAGTACCTGCGGGTGTGGGTGTCGCGCGTCCGCCGCAAGCTGGGCGCGCAACCCGGCGAGCCCGGGCGGATCCGGACGTTCCAGGGGATCGGCTACCTGCTCGACGTCTCCGGCCGCCTGAGCGCCGACGCCGCCAGCGAGGACCTGGACGCGGTCCCTGCCGCCGTCTGAACGGGCGGGGCGTCCGTGCGAGCGCGGACTGCAACGCGGGCGCAGCCTCGCCGCCATGGCGCGAAGCCGCCGTGTCACGGGCAGCAGGTGAACCTCGGTGTCTCATGCGCCGGGCACATCGCCCGCGCCGACCACATCCGGAGGTTCCCCCATGTCCGAAGCCAAGCAGGGCCGCGAGTTCATCAAGCACGAGCTCGACGAGGCCATCGCGTTCCAGTCCGTGATCGTCGAGACGGGCCGGACGCTCGGCAAGTCGCACCCGGACGCCGAGTCCCGCCGGCTGATCAAGGAGATGGTCGCCAAGGACGAGCGGCAGCTGCGGGAGCTCCAGCGCATCGGCAAGCCGTTCGGTGCCACCGGCAAGGAGGAGGAGGTCGTGACAGCCATGGCCGAGCTGGCCCGCGCGACGGCGGACAAGGCCGGCGAGGCGGACAGCGAGGCCTACGAGGCGCACGCGGTGCTGGTCACCCTCAAGCGCAAGCAGCAGGATGGCGGCGCCGCCGTGCTCAGGATCGCGCGGGCGCTCAAGGACGCCGACATGCGCGACAGCGCCCAGCAGATGCTCCGCGACACCAAGCGCGGCGCGCAGGAGCTCGCCGACGCGTTGGCCGCCTTCGCGGTCCGGATCGCCTCGACCCCCACCACCACGAAGGCCAAGCGC
>MGOE01000008.1:34677-36809 GCA_001797035.1 Chloroflexi bacterium RBG_16_72_14 | reverse complement strand
CGACCGAGTCGCGCTACCCGGGCGACCGGTACGCGCTGGACGTCCGGTTCGACGTCGAGGACGCTGCCTCCGGCGGCGCCGGGTGAGCGCCCCGTCACGCGCGCGTCCGAGCGCGCCGCTCGCGCCCCGGGAGCGCGTGCGAGCGGCGCTCGCACACCGCGAGCCGGACAGGATCCCGCTCGACATCGGGGGGTCGCGAATGACCGGGATCCACGTCCGTGCCTACGCGGGGTTGCGGGCGGCGCTGGGGCTTGCGCCGGTCGAGGTCCGGGTGGGCGACCTCACCCAGCAGCTGGCCGAGGTTGATGCGGACGCGATGGACGCGCTTGGCTGCGACGTGCGGTTCGTGGGGCCCCGCCCGCCTGCGTCGTACCGGCGCGAGATGGTGGAGGCCGGTGCGTTCGTCACGTTCCGCGACGAGTGGGGCGTGGGGCGCCGGATGCCGCGAGACGGCGGGCTCTACTTCGACTCGTTCGACGCGCCGCTGGCCGGGGACCCGGACGCCGCGGCCATCGACGCGTTCGCCTGGCCGGACGCGACGGACCCGGCGCGCTGTGCCGGCATGGGCGAGGCCGCCCGGCGGGTCGCCGGGGACGAGGGGCGGGCCGTCCTCGCCGGGTCGATCTGTGGCGGCCTGACCGAGGGCCTGTTCAAGCTCCGCGGCTTCGAGGACGGGTACCTCGACCTGGCCGGCGACCCGGCGCGGGCCCGGCACGTGATGGAGCGGATCCTGGAGGTCAAGCTCGCCTACTGGGAGCGGGCGCTGGCCGAGCTGGGCGACGTCGTGGATGTCGTGGCCGAGGCGGACGACCTGGGCGGCCAGGACCGGACGCTGTTCTCGCCGGCGACGTACCGAGCCCTCGTCAAGCCGCTCCAGCGCGAGCTGTTCGCGTTCATCCGTGCCCGGACCTCCGCCCGGATCCTGTTCCACACCTGCGGCGCCGTCCGCGACCTGGTGCCCGACCTGATCGAGATCGGCGTGGACATCCTCAATCCCGTCCAGGTCTCGGCGGCGGGGATGGACACGGCGGCGCTCAAGCGCGAGTTCGGGCGCGACCTCGTGTTCTGGGGTGGCGGCGTGGACACCCAGCGCGTCCTGGGCTCCGGCACGCCCGACGAGGTGCGGGCGGAGGTCCGGCGCCGGATCGCCGACCTGCGCCGGGGCGGCGGGTTCGTGTTCGCCACCGTCCACAACATCCAGCCGAACGTCCCGCCGGCCAACCTCCTCGCGATGTGGGAGGCGTGGCGAGAGGAGGCCCCGTATGCCTGACCAGGGTGCGCCGACCGTCCGCGGCCGGCTGGTGCTCGACGACGCGATCGCCCCCGGGCGGCTCCGGATCGAGGACGGCCGGATCGCAGCCATCGAGCTTGACGAGTCGGAGGCCGGCGGGCCGTTCGTCGCCCCGGGCTTCGTGGACCTGCACGTCCACGGCTGGGGCGGCCACGACGCGATGGGGTCGGTCGCGGATCTGGATGGCATGGCGCGGGTCCTGCTGCGCCACGGCGTGACCTCGTTCCTGCCGACCGCGGTGACGGCGTCCGTGGACACGCTGCGCGCGTTCGCCGACCGGGTGCGCGAGTGGATGCCCGGGACGCCCGCCGACGGCGCGGATCCGCTGGGCTTCAACCTCGAGGGCCCGTGCATCTCGCCCCGGCGGAAGGGGGCCCAGAACCCGGACTTCATCATCGCGGCCGCGGACGTGCCGCGCGAGGCCTGGGAGCCGATGGTGGCGGGGATGCGGGTCATGACCGTGGGCCGGAGGGGGCGGGCAACCTCGACCTGATCCGCTGGCTGGCGGCCAACGGCGTCGTCCCGTCGATGGGCCACTCCGAGGCGACGCTCGAGGAGGCGCGGGCGGGGTACGCGGCCGGCGGCCGGACGACGACCCACCTGTTCAACGCGATGTCGGGGGTCGCCCACCACGCCCCGGGCCTCGCGGTCGCGGCGCTGACCGACGACGAGGCGTACGTCGAGCTGATCGCCGACGGCCACCACGTCCACCCCTCGCTGTGGCCGATCATCACGCGCACGAAACCCGTGGACAGGCTGATCCTCGTGAGCGACGCCCTGTACATCGCGGGCACCCCGCCGGGGCCGGGCGTCATCGGCGGGCTCGCGATCGAGAATCGGG
>MGOE01000008.1:34252-34639 GCA_001797035.1 Chloroflexi bacterium RBG_16_72_14 | reverse complement strand
GCTGGCCGGCAGCACGATCGCGCTGGACACGGCCGTCCGAAACCTGGTCCGGTTCGGCGTGCCGCTGGCGCGCGCCGTGGCGGCGGCGGCGCGGAACCCACTGGCACTGATCGGCGTGGCGGACCGCGGGCGGATCGCCTTGGGGCAGCGGGCGGACCTCGTGGAGCTGGACGACGAGTACCAGGTCCGCCGGGCGTGCCGGGCGGGCGTCTGGGTGGACGGAGGCTGAGGGCTACGGCGGCACGGGCGCCGCGCGCGGCGCGCGCTCCTCGGCCCCGCGCTCCTCGGCCCCGCCACGACCCAGGTGGGAGTCATCCTCGCCGTTCGCACGCTGCGGTGGGCATCGATTCCTCGCCTTCAGTGCCCCAGCTCCGCATCAGGACCTCG
>MGOE01000008.1:30738-34185 GCA_001797035.1 Chloroflexi bacterium RBG_16_72_14 | reverse complement strand
CCCGTCGACGAGCCGACCGGTGGGGCTCGCGGCTCGAGCGCGCCACAGCCAACGTCGTCGGGGATCAACGGAGCCATGCGGGACACGACGATCGACTTCGGGCGCCGTCAGCCCCGCCGGACCCAGGGCGCAGCGCTGCCGCCCGCTGGGCAGGTTTTCGGCGCATGGGGCATAGTCCTCCCGTCGCCGACATCGGTACGGAACGCCTTGGCGCGTCGTCCCGGATCCCATCGCCCGCCGTCGAGCGCCACCGCCTCGCGGGCCAACTGGAGTTCCCCGCCGCATGTTCTGGAACGGTGATCGCTGGCTCCCCGATGGCCCCCAGCCGCTCGCCGATCCTCGACCGCGGCCCGGCCGTCGAATTCGCAGCTGGGCCTCCATCGGCATCGTGGTGCTCGCCCTCGTCGGCCTCGCCATGCCGGCTTCGGATGTGGCGGCCGCCCACAAGTCCGCAAGGACGCTGATCGGGGAGTGGTCGACGGTGTCCGACGTGGCCGTCGTGCAGGAGTCCAGCACGGCGATCACCTACCGTGGCACGTGGAAGACCACTTCGTACACGAAGTACCTGGGTGGGAAGGCCCGCTGGACGCGCGCCCGCGGGGCCCGGGCCAGCCTGAAGTTCATGGGTACGGCCATCGCCTGGGTTGGCCCTGTTGGCCCGACGCGGGGCAAGGCCCGCGTCTACATCGACGGCACCCTGGTCAAGGCCGTCAACACGTGGGCATCGTCCTTCCGCCCCGCCCGCGTCCTGTTCACGAAGACCTGGCCCACCACGGGCACGCACCGGATCACGATCATCGCCAACGGCACGCCGGGCCACCCCACGGTCGCCCTCGACGCGTTCCTCGTCCGCCGGCAGGCGGCGACCTCCAACCCCGCACCCGCGCCCAACCCGACCCCGACCCCATCGCCAACCCCGGCTCCGGCTTTCGGTGGATGGCAGCTGGTCCAATCCGATGACTTCAATGGGTCGGCGCTCGATACGACGAAGTGGAGCGTGTACGGCCCGTGGATCCCCGGCCACGCCGGCAACGGGATCCGCGCCAGCAGCGCGGTCTCGGTGGGCAACGGGCTCCTCACCATCACGGCGAATATGATCGACGGCACCCTTGTCTCGGGCGGCATGTCGAACCGCCTGAACCAGACGTACGGCCGGTTCGAGTTCCGCGTTCGAACGGACGCCGACCCGTCGCAGGCGACGTCCGGTGTCGTCCTCACCTGGCCCGGATCGGGCAACTGGCCGATCGACGGTGAGAACGACATCTACGAGACGGGCACCGAGGCCGACCGGACACCGTTCTCCAGCTTCGTCCACTACGGCGCGACGAACAAGCAGTACTGGTTCCACCACACCGGCGCGGACGGCACGCAATGGCACACGATGGCCATGGAGTGGGAGCCGTCCGCGATCCGGATCTACCGCGACGGCGCGCTGGTCTGGACCGTCACGGACACGGTCGCGATCCCGGACGTGGCGCACCACCTCGCGATCCAGCTCGATGCCTTCAAGAGCTCGATGACCGGAACCGTTCGTCTCCAGGTCGACTGGGTGCGCATCTACAAGCGCGCCTAGCAGACGCGCCGGGCCTGCCGAGCATCAGCGCGACGCGGCTGCCAGTAGCTCCTCCATCCGCTTCGCCGTGTACGAGGGCCCCTCGGCCCGGGTGAGCTGGGCGAGGACGTCGATCGGCAGGTCGTTGACGATCGCGCCGTTGGGGTTGAACAGCAGGTGCTCGTCGACCGCGAGGCCGAACGCGGACCCCTCCTTCACCGCGTGGTACAGGTTCCGCGGCGCCACCGAGTCGCCGACGTTGAGCACGTGCATGCCGGCGGCCCGCAGCTCCCCGAACAGCGCGAGCTCCGGCCGCGTGTGGCACGTCACCACGTCATCCACTTCGAGGACGGTTCGGTTGAAGTCCTTGTCCTGGAGGACGACCCCGCCTTCGCCGATCTCCGCCACGGTCGTGCTGGTGATGACGGTGACCGAGTGCTTGTACGGTCGCGAGTGGAGGACCTCCGCGTCGCCCTGCGCGAACCGCTTGCGCAGGACGTACATGTGGATGACCTCGCAGTCCGCCGCGAACTCCCGGTTCTCGGTCACGATCGTGACCTCGCGCCCGATGTCCGCGAGCCACGCGGCCGTGTCGGTCGCCGCGTAGGAGTCGCCCCACAGCAGCACCCTGGCGCCGAGCTTGCGCATCTTCCGGCCGCCGGGATGGCACTCGCAGGCGACCTTGGGGCAGGCCATCGCCTCCTCGAACGGCACCACCCGCGAGGCGTCGCCGGCCACCGGCGGCACGTACGAGGCCGCCCCTGTCGCGTTGAGCACGACGTCGAACCCCCGAAGCTCGTCCACCGTCGGCGCGTGCGACAGGCGGATGTCCACGGCGAGATCCAGCAGCTGGTCCCGGATCCAGTCCAGGTACCAGCGCATCTTCTCCTTGCCCGGGACCATGCACACGTACTTCAGCGCGCCGCCCAGCTCGGCCTCGCGCTCGTACAGCGTGACGAGGTGGCCGCGCTCGGTGGCGATCCGCGCCGCCTCCATGCCGGCCGGCCCGCCGCCCACGACCGCCACGTGAACCGGCCGCGACGTCCGGGTCATGTCGTGGTAGGCGGGGTTGCCGCAGGCCGCGTTGATCGAGCAGGCGATCTCCTTCTTGGCCATCAGCGACTCCTGCCAGCAGCCACCGAGGCAGGAGATGCAGCGCCGGATCGACTTCACCTTCCCGTACTTCGCCTTGACCGGCCAGTAGGGGTCCGCCAGCAGCTGCCGGGCCAGCCCGACGAGGTCCGTCTTGCCCTCGGCCAGGATCTGCTCGCAGTACTCCGGATCGCGCAGCGAATGCGACGTGATGACCGGGATCCGCACGACCTTCTTGGTCGCCTCGGCGGCGTAGGTCGCCCAGCCCTGGGGGTACTGCATCGGGTCGAAGCCGGCGCCCGGGCTCTCCTGCATGCCCTGCGACAGGTCGAGCGCGGCGACGCCGGCCCGCTCCAGGACGCGCGCGGTCTCGAGGCCCTCCTCCATCCCCCGGCCGCCCTCGCACCACTCCTCGAACGAGTAGCGGACGAGGACCGGGAACCGCGTGCCGCACTTCTTGTGGATCGAGTCGATGACCGCCAGCGGGAACCGCATCCGGTTCTCGAACGAGCCGCCGAAGCGGTCGGTCCGCATGTTGAGGTACGGGCTCATGAACTCGGACAGCAGGTAGCCGTGCGCCGCATGGAGCTCGACCGCGTCGAAGCCCGCCTGCTTGACGCGCCAGGCCGCATCGTTGAACAGGTCCACCAGCTCCAGGATCTCGGCGATCGACGCCTCGCGGATCGGCTTGCCCTTCTCCTCCGCGTTCTCGTACACGATCTCGTGGCCGGCCGACCAGGGGAGCTTGAGCACCCGGTCCGTCGCGCCCAGCGTGTTGTAGCGGGGGATCGCGCACTGGCGGC
>MGOE01000008.1:25025-30727 GCA_001797035.1 Chloroflexi bacterium RBG_16_72_14 | reverse complement strand
AGCTGCACGGCGCACTTCGCGCCGTATCGGTGCATCGATTCGGCCAGGCGAGCGAGCCCTGGGATGTAGTTGTCGCCGTCGGCCACGAGGCAGGTCACCGTCGGCCGGCCGGTCCTGGCGTCGGGCGTCGTGGCGCCCACGATGACGAAGCCGGTGCCGCCCCGGGCGATGTCGCCGTGGTGGTGGATGTCGCGCTCGCTGACCTCGCCGTCGGCATTCGAGGAGCTGATGTCGGTGGGCACGTGGACGATGCGGTTGGAGAGCTCGATGGTCCCCAGCTGCAGCGGGCTGAACAGGTTCGGGAAGGCCATGACCGGATCTCTCCTGGGCGGGACGAGGCAATCCTCGGCACGTCCGATGCTGGCCCTCATCGACCCGCCGGGGCAATGCCAGAGCGGGTCGATGAACTGGCAGAACCGGCTGCGCGATCCGGAGGGTGTGCAGGTTTCGTTCCATCCGGCCCTGTCCGATGCGGCTGGCCGGCTGGCAGTGTCGGTGCATGGCCGTCCACGTCTGGCCCCAGCCGCTCGACCCCTGCTTCCCGCTCGCCGTGCTCGAGTACACCGCGCGCGGCGACACCGACCCGATGCACTGGCACGACCATCTCGAGATCGCGCTCGTCACGGACGGTCACGGGCGGTTCATGTTCGGGCGCCGGGCGCTACCGGCGGCGGCCGGCGACATCTTCTTCATCGACAACAGCCAGCCGCACGTCGCCCGGGCGGACCCGGGGTCGGCGCTGCGCCTGCTGCTCGTCCTGTTCCGCCCCGAGCTCATCGCGAGCCCCGGTGGCCGGGAGCTCGATGCCGGCTACCTCGCCCCATTCCGCGTGGACGAGCGCACCGGGTCGCCGCGGATCCGCGGCACCTCCGCCCTGGCGCGGGAGGTCGCGCCGGTCCTCCGCCAGCTCCAGCACGTCTGCGCGCGCCACGACCCGGCCGAGCGCCACCTCGCCGACGCCACGCTCCGGCTCGCCCTCGCGCTCGTCAACCGGCACCCGGTCGCGGTGGCGGCGGCGTCGCGCCCGGCTGCGGACCGCCGCGAGCAGATCCGCCCGGTCCTCGCCTACGTGGACCGCCACTGCCGGGAGAGCGTGACCCTGGATGACGTCGCGGAGGTCGTCCACGTCAGCCCGTCGCGCGTCCGGCACGTGTTCAAGGACGTGACCGGCGTGAGCTTCAAGGAGTACGTGACCCAGGTCCGGGTCGCGGAGGCGAAGCGCCTGCTGCTCTCGACCGACATGTCGGTGGCGGAGATCGCGCGGGCCGTGAGCTACACCAACCTGCACCAGTTCTACAAGGTGTTCTACCGGTCGTGCGCGATGTCGCCCGGGGAGTACCGCCGCTACTACACGCCCACCGGCGGAGACGTCCCCGCCGAACCGGTGCGCGAGGCCGTCACGGTCGGATGAGACTCGCGGGCCGCCGCGACCCGCCAACCGGAGAGGGATCGATGAACGTCTCGCTGCTCGATGCCCCGCCCGTCGCGCCGTCGCCCATCGGCGTGCGCGAGGCCGTGGACGCCGACTGGGTCGAGTGCGGCCGGATCTGCTACGAGGCGTTTGCGCGGCTCGCCGACCGGCACGGGTTCCCGCACGACTTCCCGACCGTCGAGGCCGCCTCGCTCCCGATCCGCTGGATGATCAACCACCCCGGGTTCTACGGCATCGTCGCCGAGCAGGACGGCCGAGTCCTGGGCAGCCTGTTCATGGACGAGCGCGGGGCGATCGACGCGATCGGGCCGATCAGCGTGGACCCCGCGGCCCAGAACGCCGGGGTGGGGAGGCTGCTGACCTCGACGGCGATCGAGCGCTGGCGGGCGTCCGGCAAGCCCGGCGTGCGGCTCGTCCAGATCGCGTACCACAACCGGTCGCTCGGCCTGTACACGAAGCTGGGCATGGACGCAAAGGAATCGTTCGCGGCCATGTACGGCGAGCCGATCCGCGCGCGGCTGCCGGGCTACGACGTCCGCCCCGGCACGCCCGACGACGAGGCGGCCTGCAACGCCCTGTGCCTCCGGGTGCACGGCCACACCCGCGCGGGCGAGGTGCACGAGGCGGTCGCGAGCGGCGACCTGCGGGTCGTCGAGCGCCTGGGCCGGATCACCGGTTACACCACGAAGATCAACTACTTCGCCCACTCCGTCGCCGAGACCAACGACGACCTCGCGGCGCTGATCGCCGCGGCCGAGGAGCTGGCCACGCCCGGCTACCTCGTGCCGCTGACCAACGGCGAGCTGCTCCGCTGGTCGCTGGACCACGGGATGCGCGTGTTCTTCGTGGTCAACCTGATGGCGCTCGGGATGTACCAGGAGCCCGAGGGCGCGTACATGCCGTCGGTGGGGTACTGACCTTCGGTAGGCTAGGGCCCATGGACGGCGGCAGCACCCGGCACCTGGGCCTGGATCTCGGCGCCACCAACCTCAAGTGGGCGGTGGTCGAGCACGCGGGCGACGAGTGGCGGACGCTGGCCACGGGGCAGGTCCCAACCGACGGGCACCTCGGCCCGGACGCGGTCATCGGCCGGCTCGGGGACACGGGCGCGGCGGCGATGGCGGCCTGGCCGAGGGTGGTCTCGGTGGGGATCGGTCTGCCGGGGCTGTACGACCCCGCGGCCGGCACCGTGCGGTTCCTGCCCAACGTGCCGGGCGACTGGGCCGGGCGCCCGATGGCGGGCCCGGTCGCGACGCGGCTCGGCGTCCCCGCGTTCCTGATCAACGACGCCCGGGCGTTCGGGCTGGCGGAGCTGCGGCTGGGCGCGGCGCGCGGCGCGTCGTCGATGGTCGGGCTGACGCTCGGGACGGGGGTGGGCTGCGTCATCGCCATCGGCGGCCACGTGTACCAGGGCCACGACGGCACCGGCGGCGAGGGGGGCCACCAGACGATCGACCCGGACGGGCCGCTGTGCGGGTGCGGCAACCGGGGGTGCGTCGAGGCGTTTGCCCGCGCCGACCGGATCGCCGAGGCGTGCGGGACCGCGACGGCCGAGGAGGCGGTCGCCCGCGCCCGCGAGGGCGACGCCCCCGCGCGCGACGGGCTCGCGCGGGCGGGGCGCTACCTGGGCATCGGGATCGCCAACCTGGTGGTGGTCCTGACGCCGGACGTGGTCGTGATCGGTGGCGGGATCAGCGCGGCCGGCGACCTGCTGTTCGAGCCGATCCGGGCCGAGCTCCGGCGGCGCGTCCACATCACGGACCTCGACCGGGTGCGGCTGGTGGCCGCGGAGCTCGGGACGTGGGCCGGCGCGATCGGGGCCGCGGTGCACGGCGCGGAGCGGGCCGCGGAGCTGCCGGCGTGACGACGACCGATGCCGGCGGGATGCACGGCGGGACGCGCAACGTTCCCGCGCGCACGGCGCGCCTCGCGCCCCCGCTCGACCCCGGGTTCCGGCCGATGTGGCTCGCCCAGGCGACCCTGGCCGCCGAGGTGCGGGCCACGCGCGCGGGCGCCCGCGTGGCGCTGGCGGTGGCGCAGCCGGGCGGGTCCGCATGGCACCGCGAGGCGTGGGTGCACCCGGCCGGGCATCCCGGCCAGGCCGCCTCGTACCGGGCGGTGGAGCGCGAGGCCAAGTTCCTGCTCTGGTCCCGCGGCGGGTCCCGGCTGTACGTGGACGGGCCGGCGTCCCTGGTGGCGTACCTCAGCCGCCACTACGCTGCCGAGCCCACCGGCCGGTTCGACGCGGGGTTCATGGGCCCACGGCTGTTCGGCGTCCCGTTCGAGGTCGTGGGGGCGCCCGAGGCCGAGTTCCCGCCCGCGCGCGAGGTGGGCGCGGCGCTGGGCCGCCACCTCGACGGCTGCCGGATCGGCTTCGACCTCGGCGCCAGCGACCGCAAGGCGGCCGCGGTGATCGACGGCGAGGTCGTGTTCAGCGAGGAGATCGCCTGGGACCCGGTGCGGCACGCGGACCCGCAATGGCACGTCGACCAGATCAACGACTCGCTCCGGCGGGCGGCCGCCCACCTGCCGCGGGTGGACGCGATCGGCGGCAGCTCGGCCGGCGCCTACATCGACAACGAGGTCCGGGCCGCGTCGCTGTTCCGCTCGGTGCCGCCGGACCTGTTCGAGACCCGGGTGCGCGGCCTGTTCCACGAGCTCCAGGCGGCCTGGGGCGGCATCCCGTTCGTGGTCGTCAACGACGGCGAGGTCACGGCCCTGGCGGGCTCGATGCTGGCGGGCGCCGGCGCGCTGCTCGGCATCGCGATGGGATCCAGCCAGGCCGCGGGGTACGTCGACCGCGAGGGGCGCCTGACGTCGCGGATCGACGAGCTGGCGTTCGCCCCGGTGGACGACGCGTCCGACGCGCCGCTGGACGAGTGGTCCGGCGACCGGGGCTGTGGCGTGCAGTACTTCAGCCAGCAGGCGACGGGCCGGCTGATGGGCCCGGCCGGGATCGAGGTGGACGCGGACACGCCGCTGCCGGAGCGGCTGGTCCAGCTGCAGGAGCGGATGGCGGCGGGCGACCCGCGCGCGGACCTCGTGTACCGCACCGTGGGCACCTCGTTCGGCTACGCGCTGCTCCAGTACCGCGAGCACTACGACCTGGACCACCTGCTGCTGCTGGGCCGGGTCATGACCGGCGCCGGGGGCGACGTGATCATCGAGACGGCGAAGGCCGTGCTCTCGGCGGAGGACCCGGCGGCGGCCGAGCAGGTCACGTTCCACCTCGCCGACGAGCGGCAGAAGCGCCACGGCCAGGCCGTGGCGGCGGCGAGCCTCCCCGAGCTTCGCTGAGACGCGGCCTGTCGACGGGGGAGCCGCGCCCGTGCATCTGATGCACATGTCGGGGTCCGAGACGCGTGGGCGGTCGAGATGTACGCGCAGGTGCACAGATGCGGCGCGTGGACGTCCACGGGGCCGCGGTCGAGGCGTGAGTGTATCTCCGCTTGCACACGCGGATGACAGGGACGCACAGGGAACGGGCCCGGGCCCGCCGGGTTAGCACCCGGACGTCAGGCGGCGCGGCGCCTCGCGGCGAGCCAACCGGCGGCCACCAGCGAGCCGAGCACGGCGAGCGCGACGGCGAGGCCGCTCCCCGCGCCCGAGGCGCCGGCGCCCGGCCGGTCCGTCGCCGGTGGCGTCACCCGGGGCGTCGGTTCCGGGGTCGCGGTCGTCGTGCAGACCGTGCTCTCGAGCATCGTGTCCAGCACCACCTCGACCGGCCCCGGCGCCCCCTCGCCAAGCACGAAGCTGGCCCGGCCCGTCGGCGTCGTGGCGTGGACGCAGCCCTCCTCGTCAGGCTCCGAGCGGACGGTGGCGCCGGTGGCGCGGATCTCGATCGTGTCGCCGGGCGCGGCCTCGATCTGCGCCGCGAACGCCCCGGCAGCGTCCGTCGTCACCGGCTGGAAGATGTCGGTGCCCGCGACGCCGACCAGCACCTCGACCCCGGGGGCGGGCGTCGTGTCGACGTTGCGGACCGTGCCCGAGACATCCACGAGCTCCGCCGCGGACGCCACGCCCGGCAGCGCCAGCAGCGCGACCAGGGCGATGGCGATCAGGCGAGCTCGCGGCATGCGTTGACCTCCGGCGGTGCGTGACGGCTGACGGGTCCGGCGGACACGGTACGCCCGCGCCATGCCCCGCACAACCGGAACGGTGCCCCATGGCAACGGCAGCCGGATATTCGACCACCAGCGCCCGAACCGGACCCCGCGGCTGAGCACCCGCTTCCGGTCCGTCAAGGTCGTGTGGCGGGTGAGCTCCTCGT
>MGOE01000008.1:415-25016 GCA_001797035.1 Chloroflexi bacterium RBG_16_72_14 | reverse complement strand
CTGCTCGCCGCGACGGCGTCTCCCGACGCGCAGTCGACTGCACGCGACACCCTGCCAGACCGCAAGATGGTGATCGCCCGCCGCGCGGCCTCGCAGGTCATTCCGCGAGCCCTCGTGCCCGAGACGGACGGGGCCACGTGCCGTGATCCCCTCGGGCGGGGTCCTCCAGGAGGAGCACGGCGTCGTGGTCGAATGGCGTACGGACTTGACGCATGCCCCGTCGCGTAACGAGCTCAGCGCCGGTCCATGATCCGTCCACGGGGTCGAACCAGCGGAGCACGCTGGTCCAGCCGGCCAGGGCCTCCAGGTTGATCGTGAGCATCCTTGGGGTGGGAACGTAGATAACGGCGCTGGAGCCGTCTGGGGCAATGGCGGCCGTCGCCCGGTCGAGCCCGTTCGCCTCGCCCAACCCTGCGACCAGCAAACGCCGCCGGATGTCAGGTTCCAGCCGCCACCACTCCACTTCGCCGACGAACGCGGCAAGGTGAGACAGCGCACGTGCCCCGGGAGAGTCGAGCGCTGCCTGCCATCCCGGCGCCATCAGCCAGACCGGGAAGTTGCCGAAGAACTGACCGGTCGCCCCACATGTCAGCGCCCACCAGGCCTGTCGGCGAATCTGCAGCTCGCTCGCGTCGTGCTCACCCTCGTACGTGGACTCGAACAGGATGAACGGGCGCACCGGCTCGCGTCCGTAGTCCTCGAGCAGCTTCCTGTGGACGATCCGGTACGAATACGTCTGATTGAGCGTCAGCCACCCGTCCCCCTCGTACTCATCGACGGGGCTGGAGTCCGGGTGGACATGCGCGGTCATCAGGTGTCTGTCGTCGATCTCGAGGATCCCTGCAACGAAGGCCCGCATCCGGTCGCGAAGGGGACCAGGATTGCGGTCGCCGCCGATGACCCAGATGATGTTCTGGCGATCTCGATATCGCTTGCCGAGGAACCGTCCGTACTCCCTGCAGCGGTCCTCGTCCGCGCCCGCGACGACCGCATGCCAGCCTTCCTCCCGGCTCGTGAACCCGAACCCGGGATAGTGGGGGTCCAGGAACCCGAGATACAGCGGCGCAAGCAGGACCTGCATCCCGTGTCTGGCGGCGGCATCGATGACTCCGTCCACCCGGGCCCAGTAGGCTGGGTTGGGAGTCGCCAGGTCACCCGGTCGAAGGAACGGTTCGATCCCGTCGACGGTCCGTGGGGGATCAGCCGTGAACAGGGCCTCCACCGCGTTGATGATCACGGCGTTGATGCCCTTGGACGCCCGATCGGCGAAGTAGGCATCCCAGGCTTCGGGGAGCTCCGAAACCACGATCGACCACGCACTATCGCCGTTCAGGAACACGGGCCGATCGTCGGCATCCACGAGATACCGGGCATTCGGCCCAGGTCGAAGGACCGATACCTGTTGCGCCATACCAGCATGTCCTCCGAGGTCTGTGTTGACACGGCCTCTATAGTGCCAACTGTAGCATGTGGTCGACCGGTCGGCCAGTCGACCAGTATTGAGGTTGGAGGAGCATTCACATGGTCAGTCCGCTTCGCCCGCCGGCCGGCGTCTACAACCGGCGGCATTTCCTCAGGATCACGGCTGCCGGGGTCGTGACGGTGGCGGCCGGGGGCGTGCTCGCCGCCTGTGACCTCGGCTCGAGCGCAACCGGCACCCCGGGGGAGTCGTCGACGGGAGCAGGGTCAAGCCCCACTGGCGGCGCGGCCACCCCGGGCGCCGTCGGGGGCACCCTGTCGCTGTTCACCTGGGCCGGGTACGACGGCAAAGGCGTCAAGACATTCGACGACTGGTACGCGAGCAGCGGCATCGAGCTCGACGTCAAGTACATCTCCAACGAGAACCTGCTCAACTTCATGAAGTCGCCGGGTTCCGAGAAGTGGGATGGCAGCTCGGTCAATCAGGGCGACGCGGAGTACTTCTACGCCCAGGGAGTCACGTCAGCCATCACGGCGGCCGAAGTCCCCGCGTTCAACGACATGTACGACTTCTTCAAGGACGGACCGCTGTTCAAGGTCTCCGATGGCGTGTACAACTCCGTCCCGTGGACGTGGGGGCCGCTCGGGATCAACACGCGACCCGACAAGGTCCCGGCCGACGCGCTCAGGAGCTGGGAGGGACTCCTCGATCCCAAGTGGCAGGGGCGGATCGGCACGTACGACTCCTCGCTCAACATGATCTCGACCGCCTGCTCGGCGACCGGCAAGGACCCGGCTGTCCTCACCGCCGCCGACCTCAACGGTCCAGTCAAGGACTGGCTGGTGAGGTTGAAGCCTCAGTTGAAGGTCCTGTCGACATCGATCGGGGACCAGATCAACCTCCTCGTGTCGGGCGATGTGGACATCGAGCTGGTGGGCCTGACCTGGTTCACGGCACAGGCGGCCGCACAGAACGTCGTCGTTGACTTCCGGATCCCGGACGAAGGCACCTACGGATTCGTGGACTGCTTCTTCATGACCCCGTGGGCGCCCAATCGGGCAAATGCCATCGCGTTCGCCAACGCGATCACGAGCGGCGATACCGGCGTCGCGCTCCTCGAGTCCGTCAACCAGCTCTCGACCGTCAAGTCGGTCAATGACAACGTCAAGGCCGACGTCTTCGACGCCTATACCATCACCAAGGACGGTGTCCCCGACGCCGTGCAGAAGCTCAAGTGGAACAAGAGCTGGTACGACTCAGCGGAGTACGCGTCGATCGAGGAGTGGGACAAGGTCTGGGAGGAGGTCAAGGCTCTCGGCTAAGTCCCTGGCGTCCGGGACTTGACGCGCCGTCACCGTCCTTCACTCCTCCAGGCGGTGGCGGCGCAACCCACCCTCGCGCGGGCGAGGCACTCGAGGGCTCATGCACATTCATCGCAGGCTTGAGGCGCTGCTCCTCTCGCCGCTCGGGCTGTTCCTCACGACGACCGTCGTGGTGCCGGCCTTCATCCTGTTCGGATACTCGCTCTTCATCTGGCGCTTCCTCGAGCCCATTGGCGGCCTGACCCTGGAGAACTACCTGGAAGGCCTGACCGCGCCGGTCAACCGCCAGCTCGTGGTCAACACCCTGATGATCGGGATCCCGACAACGATCGGGTCGGTTGTGGGTGGCTATGCCCTCGCGTACTACAGCGTCTTCGGGACGGGGCGCGGCCGACGGGTGCTGTTCGCCCTGATCGTCACCGCGTTGATGGCCTCGTACCTGGTCAGGATCTACGCGTGGCGAACGCTGCTGGGCGAAAGTGGGGTCGTCAACAGCGGCCTCCAGGCGCTGGGGCTCATCGAGGCGCCCCTGGAGTTCCTGCTGTTCTCCCGTCCCGCCGCCATCGTCGCCGAGATCGCCCTGTTCATGCCCCTGGCTGGTCTTGCGTTCTACGCCGCGCTCGCCGGCATCTCGCCGGACTACCGGGAGGCGAGCCGCGACCTGGGGGCCGGGCGAGGCGAGACCCTGATGCGGGTAACCCTCCCGCTCACCGGGCCGGCGATCCTTGGTACCACGGCGCTGACGTTCTTCCTTTCCGCAGGCGACTATGTCACGCCCGTGCTCGTGGGCGGCGTCGGATCGTCGACTGTGGGCACGGCCATCGCGACCAAGATGGGTCCGTCAGGCGACTACGGTTCGGGAGCCGCGGAGTCGTTCCTGGTGCTCGTGGGGTTCGTGGTCGCCTATCTCGGACTGCGAACGGTGATGCGAGTCGCGCGGGTATTGCCGGAGCGCGCGGCATGAGCGGGCGGGGCGGCATTCCGTGGCTGGCGATCACGTGCTTCGTGCTGATCGTCTTCCTGTACGCGCCGCTGCTTGTTGCGACGCTGTACGCGTTCAACAGCGGCAATCGCCTTGTCTGGCCCCCGGAAGGTTTGTCGCTTCGCTGGTTCGGCCACGTCTTCGGGGACGAGCTGTTCATGAAGGCGTTCTCGACGAGCATGTCCGCCGCGCTGATCACCGCTGTGGTGAGCTGCTCGATCGGCACGATCGCGTCCCTCGTGTTCACGCGTCGATCGACGAGGATCGCGCGCCTGGTCGAGGCGCTAGGACGACTGCCGGTGATGCTCCCACCGCTGTTCATCGGCATCGGCTTCGTCGCATTGATGAAGGCGACCACGCTGTCGCCGTCGATGACGACGATCGTGGCCGGCCACACGATCATCGTCCTCCCGTTTGTGATCCTCATCGTCGCCGCACGCCTCAGAACCTACGAGATCGAAGTGGAGCAGGCGGCGAGAGATCTGGGGGCCACGCCGATCCAGGTCATCGTGCGCGTCACGCTGCCGATCATCGCGCCGGCGATCTTCGGCGCCTTCCTCGTCGCGTTTGCGTTCAGCTTTGATGAGCTCCTGATCACCAACTTCACGTCCGGAACCCAGTCGACGGTCCCCATCTATGTCCTTGGTCGCCTCCGTCGCCTGGTGGACCCGAGCGCCAACGCCGTCGCCGTGATCCTGCTCCTCATCCCCTGGATCGCCTTCGGGATCGGGCAGGTGGTCCTCAAGCGCCTGACCGGCAGCGGCCTGTCCGACACATTGATGCGGCAGGGACGGTGACAGCATGAAGATCGGAGGTACCGACAGGATGTTCGGTGGCGACCGCCCCGGCGGCAGCGCGACGTCCGCTCCGGGGCAGGGCGCCCTGGCGACGCGGACGCTGAGCAAGCGGTACGGATCCATCGTCGCGGTCGACGCTGTCGACCTGGATCTGCCTGCGGGATCCTTCTTCAGCCTCCTGGGTCCATCAGGGTGCGGAAAGACGACCCTCCTGCGGATGATCGCCGGGCTGGAGCAGCCTGACGAGGGAACCATCCTCGTCGACGGCATGGACATCACGAGGCTGTCCCCGGAGCGCCGGCCGTTCAACATGGTGTTCCAGCGGTATGCGCTGTTCCCGCACCTCTCGGTGTTCGACAACGTCGCGTTCGGGCTGACGACGGCGCGCTCGGAGCGGCCGCCCCGGGACGAGGTGAGGCGGCGCGTGGGCGACATGCTGGCGCTCGTTGGCCTGGAGGGATTGGAACGCCGCTGGCCGGGCCAGCTGTCGGGAGGCCAGCAGCAACGGGTGGCGGTTGCCCGTGCACTCATCCGCCATCCGCGGGTGCTCCTGCTGGACGAGCCGATGTCCGCGCTCGACCGCAACGTCCGTCATCAGGTCCGCGAGGAGCTGCTTCGGATCCACAGCGAGCTCGGCACGACGTTCCTCCTGGTGACCCACGACCAGGACGAGGCCCTCAGCATCAGCGGCATGGTCGCGCTCATGAATCAGGGCCACCTGGAGCAGGTCGCCAAACCCGAGACCCTGTACCGCCGTCCGGCCACGCTGTTCGCCGCCCGGTTCATCGGGGCCGGCACGTTCCTGGATGTCTCGATCGTTGCACGCTCGCCCAGCGTCGTCGCGGTGGACCTCGCCGGGATCCGATTCGGCGCGGAGGATACCGGGCTGACGGGTGACCGGGCGACCGTCCTGCTGCGACCGGAGGAAGTGAAGGTGACCGATCCGGGTGCCGGCAGGGTGGACGGGCGTGTCCTGACATGTACCTTCTTCGGCTCCTACTACGAGCTGACAGCCTCGACCGCCTGCGGGACATTCCGACTTCGGGACACGCACCTGCACGCTCCGGGAGACGCAATCGGGGTGGCGTGGCCGGAAACGGCGGGGATCGCGTATGAGAGCACACCGGCGCCCCCGGCGATCATCGAGGACATCGCGCCGCCAGGCGGCCCGGAGGCTTGACCGCATGGGCAGCACCGGAGCTCGTCCAGGGGTGGTGAGCCGCCTGCAGAATGCCCCGGCTGGGGCCCGCAGGATCGACCATGTTGGTGTCGTCGTGCGCGACGTCGATGCGGCTTCGCGCTGGTGGACTCACAGGCTTGGCCTAGCGCTCGTGCACGTCGCAGATGTGCTCGACGGGACGATCCGGCTCGCCTACCTCGATCTGGGCGACACGACGATCCAGCTCGTCCAGCCCCTTCGGAATGGCGCGATCAGCGAGTGGCTCGATCTGCACGGCGAAGGGCTCCATCACATCTGCTTCCTGGTCGACGACGTGACCCGAACCCTGGATGCGCTCGACGATCAGGGACGCCGCTTCACCTACCTTGGCGGTCGAGGCGCCGACGTATGCTTCATCGACGAGGCCCCGTGCGGAGTGCTCGTGGAGCTTACCGAGGCAAGCGATCCGGCGTGGACGCCCGGAGGATCGACGCCGGTGGCCGTGGTCGAGCCCGAGCGAGCGCGGGCGTCCTGACGCCAGAAGCGTTGCCTGCCCGGCGGCGCGACGGAGTGGACAGGTTCCCGTCCATGTCCTCGGCGCCGGGGCACGAGCGAGATCCAGCCGGCTCACGGGTCGGTCAGGAGGTTGCGGTCAGAGGATGATTGTCAAGCCGGAGAGCACCGTTCTCGTCGTAGCAGGGCCGCTCACGGCCGCCCTGGAACGGGGTGCGCTGAGGTCGATCCGGATGGGCGACAGGGACCTCTTGACCGGGATCTACGCGGCCGTGCGGGACCGTGGCTGGGTCACCGTCGAGCCCGTGTTCTCCCGGTACCACGTCAATCGGGGCAACGACGGTTTCGAGGTCAGCCTGAACGCCGCGTGCACGCGAGCAGCCGACGGCATCGACATCTCGTGGGCGGGAGCCATTGTCGGCCGCCCTGACGGCTCGATCTCATTCTCGTTCGATGCCATCGTCCGGCGGCCGTTCCTGCGGGCCCGCATCGGCCTGTGCGTGCTCCACCCGCTGCGCCTCGCCGGCACGCCACTCGCGGTGGAGACACCCTGGGGTGTGTTGCGCGGGCGCTTTCCATCGCTGATCACCGCCCATCTGCCGTTCTCGAATGTCACAGGCATCCGCCAGGACTTGCGCAAGACCAGCGAGATCGAGATCCGATTCGAGGGCGACCTGTTCCAGATGGAGGACCAGCGCGCCTTCACCGACGCATCATTCAAGACCTTCTCGACGCCGCTTGAGCTGCCATGGCCCGTGATGGTCGAGGCCGGGACCCGGATCCACCAGGCGGTGCACGTCCGCACCGTCGCCCGGTCACGGGTACCAGGTGCCGCAACCAGGGCCCGACGGCGACGCGCACATGCTCAGGCCATCGAAGTCGGTGGGGCGCACGCCCCCCGGCCGCGGATCGGTACGGAGCTCCCCCCTCCCGAGGTAGAGGTCGACGGCGTCGTCGATGCCCTGCGCGCGCTTCGGCTTGACTACCTGCGTGCAGTCGTGGACGGCTCCGATCCCGGCCCGGACATCAAGCGAGCTGCCGACCTGGCCGCCAGACTTGGGCTGCCGGTCGCTCTCGGAATCGTGGCAAGGGCCGGTGACGGCGGCGTGGCGAGAGCCCTGCGAATCGTCGTTGCGTCCGGCATGCACCTGGACCGCGTGTCGGCCTTTGACACGCTGCGCCATACAACGCCGGCGCCGCTGCTCGGTGACCTGCGCGATGCCCTCAGGCGTGAAGGGCTGGACGTTGCAGCCGGTGGCGGCTCGCGGGGCTACGTCTACCAGCTGGTGCTCGACGGCGTTCCGCCCGACGTCGGTTTCGTCGAGTACCCGGTCAATCCGCAGGTGCACGCCAGGGACGGGAGATCCATCCTGGAATCCGTTGCCAGCTTGCCGGCCACCGTGACGACGGCGCGTGAGCTTGGTGGGAACGCACCGGTCCATGTCGCGCCGGCATCGATGCGACCGCTGTTCAACCCAGATCTCATCGACGGCGAGGCAGAACCGGGTCCGGGCGAGCTTCCGTCCCGCTATGACCATCGCCAGGCCGACGGGCTGCCAGCGGTCTGGACGCTGGAGACGCTCGCCGGCTTGACCTCCGAGGGAGTCTCGAGCGTTTCAGTCCACGAGGCAGCGGGGTGGGGCGGGCTGATCGCCGCGAGCCACGGCGCCCTGCCGCCAATGCCTCTCGGCACCGGGAGCACGCTGCCTGTCGGCCGGGTTGTCGCGGCGGTCACGGAGCTGACGCACGCTCGGGTGTGCGCCACGTCCGGCTCGCCGACCGTGGCAATCCTCGCACTCGAGCATGATCAGGGCTGGCGCATCCTCGTGGCGTCACGAGAACCAGCTGCCTGCCGGCTGGTCCTCGAGCTCCCTGGGGCGTCGACCCGAATCGCGGCCTCGTCACTCGACGTGGGCTTGGTGCCCTGGCGACCGATGGACATCGTGGTCCGGCGACGCGCAGCCTTGAGCCTGGATCTGCCGGCGTGGAGCTTGGGGCGGATCGACGTGTCGTAGCAGACGAACGGCGCCGGTCAGGCGTGCGAGGGGAGGTCCGCCGCTTCGTGCCCGAGCGTCGCCTCCAGTCGCCGGTACGCGCCGTCCATGTGTGCATGCATCGCGGCACGAGCACCGTCGACATCGCCGGCCTCCAGGGCAGCGAGTACCGCCGCATGCTCGGCCACCGACGGCGCGTAGCTGTCGGCGCTGTGCATGACTCGCGAAATCCACACCTGGAGGAGGGAGCGGATACCCCTGATCACGCCCCCCAGGGTCTCATTCCCGGCCGCACGTGTTACACGCAGGTGGAAGGCCACGTCGGCAGCGACGAACCGATCCGGGTCCGCAGAGGCAGCTCGCATTTCCTCAACGAGCTCCGCAAGAGCCACAAGATCCTCATCGGTCCGCCGGGTGGCGGCGAGGCCGGCCAGCACTTCCTCGAGGTACCGGCGCGCCTCGACGAGGTCGCGCGTTCGCTTCTGGCCGAGCATGAGGCCCCACTCGATGGACTGGGGCAGGAGCTCCGACTCCGTCCCGCGGAGGTACGTGCCGTCGCCCTGACGGACGTCGACCAGGCCGAGGAGCGTCAGGGACTTGAGTGCCTCGCGGACGACGGATCGCCCGACTCCGAGGGCCACCGCGAGCTTGCGCTCGGAAGGAATCCGTTCGCCCGGCTTGATGTCGCCCGCCAGGAGGTAGCTGAGGAGCCGGCGGGCGATCTCCGTGGACACCGTCTCGCGCCGCCCGAGGTCGAGCGGCTCAAGTTGCGCGAGGGTATCGCGGCGGGCATCGACTGACGTGGCAAGTACCTCCCTTTGCTATCGGAATCCTACTCGACCGGCGACGGCGCCCGAGTGGGTCGCTAGGATACGGCAAACTGGTCGACCTGTCGACCAGCAGCGCCCGGAGCGTTGACAAGGTCGCCCGATCGAGCGTAGGGTCTGGAAGACAGGTTGACCGGTAGACCACTGCCGTCAGGCGCAGGAGATCCGGATGTCCGAGACGTACTTCGACCGCGTGCGCTCAATGACTGGCACCAGGTTCTGGGTAAACAACCCGACGATGGAAGAGATCGACCTCGCGCTCGCCAACGGAGCGATGGGCTGCACGACCAACCCGGCGTACGGCGGCAACCTCGCCCGGCGCGCTCCCGGTGAGATCCTCCCGGTCGTCCGGGCTTGTCTTGCCTCCAGCGAGGACGACCACGTCGTCGCCGACCTCGTCCAGCAGCGGCTGGTCGGCCGGATCGCCCGACGCTTCCTGCCTGTCTACGAGCGATCGGGTGGTCAGGAGGGGTTCGTCTCCATTCAGGGCGCGCCGGAACTCGATACCGACGGCCAGGTGATCCTGCATGAGGCTCAGGTTGGACGTGGCGTGGCGCCCAACGTTGCCCCCAAGATCCCAGCGACCGCACCGGGCTTGGCGGCGTTCGAGCAGTTGGTCGCGGACGGGACGCCGGTCATCGTCACGGAGGTGTTCAGCCTCGCGCAACTCATCGAGGTCTGCGAACGTTGGCGAACGATCACGGGACGCACCGGCATCCGGCCCCCGTTCTTCGCGAGCCCGATCACCGGGATCCTCGGCGACCATCTCAAGAAGGTCGCATCCCGAGATGGTCTCGACATCTCGGTCGAGGCCATGGAGATGGCTGGCGTCCTGCTCTCGAGGCGATGCTTCGCCCTGATTCGAGAGCGCGAGTACCCGGTCACGCTGCTGTTCGGTGGCGCGCGGATCCGCCTTGACTTCACGGGCCTTGTCGGTGGGAGCATGGCCGCAACCATCAACTGGAGCACGGCTGACGAGCTGCTGCGATCGGGTCTCGCAGCCGTGGCCACGATCGAGGATCCTGTTGAGCCAGCGCTCGAGCGTGCGCTCCTCGACGCGTTCCCGGAACTGCGGGCCGCACTCGATCCTGCCGGGCTGGACGTTGGCGACTTCGCGGCGTTCGGGCCGGTCCAGCACTTCCGCGACGCATTCAGATCCGGCTGGAACGCCGTCCTGGAGATGATTGCCGCCGAACGCAGGGCATCTGGGACACAGGCCTGATTCGCGCCTGTGAAGGAGGGTGACCGATGGGTGACGGTGGGCGACTGGCCGGGCGACGCGCGATCGTGACCGGAGCCGGCACGGGGATCGGGCGGTCCGTCGCGATCGCCTTCGGGAACGAGGGCGCCGGCGTTGGGCTCGTCGGTCGGCGAGAGGAACCACTCCGGGAGGCGGCTGCGCAGATCACGGCGTCCGGAGGGACCGCCATCGTCTTGCCGGCCGACGTGACACGAGAGGCCGAGATCGAGGCTGCGATCCTGTCTGCCGAGCGTCACCTCGGCGGCCTGGACACCATCGTCGGAGTCGCGGGCATCGAGCTGTACGGCGGCCGCGGGGACGATCGAGTCGATCGGGTTGAGGTTGCGGCGTGGCAGGCCATGATCGACGCGAATCTCACGGGGATGTTCCTCACGCTCAAGCACGGGACCCGGGCCCTGCTACGAAACCAGGGCGGCTCGATGATCATCACCGGATCGCCCACGGCGATCCGCGGTCACGCGCTTGGGGAGTTCGCGTACAGCTCGAGCAAGGCTGGCACGCACGGCATGGTCCGCGTGTGCGCGACCGAGCTCGCCCCCGAGGGTATCCGGGTGAACTGCGTGATCCCGGGGATGATCGACACGCCGATCAATGCGGGCTTCTTCGCCCTTCCCGGTGCCCGGGCCGAGGCGGAGGCGAAGATCCCGATGAAGCGTGCGGGGCGCCCAGATGAGGTGGCCGGCATCTATGTGTGGCTCGCGTCCGACGAGGCGTCCTACACGACGGGTGCCTTCTTTGTCATCGACGGTGGCCAGATCTCGATGTGCTGACGTCACACCCGCCTCCGCGGCGGGTCGACGCACGGAAAGGAATGAGCGGAGACCATGAAGGTCGTGGTGATGGGCGCCGGACAGATGGGATCGATCTACGGTGCCGCGGCCCACGAGAACGGCCACGACGTCTGGTTCGTCGACGCCGTGCCCGCGATCGTCGACGCCATCAACGAGCGCGGGCTGCTGATCGACCGCCGCGATGGCCGGCAGGACGCCGTCAAGGTGCCGGCCACGACCGATCCGGCGTCCATAGGCCTGACGGCAGACGTGCTCCTGTTCCAGACGAAAGGCTGGGCCACCGCAGCCGCGGCGGAGGCGGCTCGCCCGATCGTTGGCCCCGACACCATCCTGCTCACGCTGCAGAACGGGCTGGGCAACGAGGAAGTCCTGCGCGAGGCCTATCCGGGCAACCAGGTGCTGATCGGGATGTCGGTCCACACGGTCATCACGGTCGATACCGCCCACTACTCGCACACGGGCGTCCGCGATACGAGCCTGGGTCCATCGAGCGGCGAGGGAACGGCAGCAGCCGAGACGGCGGCGACTGCCTTCCGGCGGGACGACTTCCCAGTCGAGGTGCTCCCGGAGCTCGAGATTCGAACCGCACAGTGGTCAAAGTTCGTGCTCAACTGCGGCTCGCTCCCTGTTGCGGCGCTGACACGCCTGCGGACGGACGTGCTGCGGGACCAGGCACTCCCATTCGCCGTGATCGACGACCTGACACGCGAGACATGCAAGATCGCCAAGGCCGCCGGGATCGAGCTCGATCCCGAGGAGCGGGTCGCCTTCCAGCACGAGCTGTTTGCCACCGCCGGAGGACGCGCCTCGATGCTCGGAGATGTCCTGGCGCACCGGCGAACCGAGATCGACACCATCAACGGCGCCGCCATTCGCTACGCCGAGCGTTACGGCGTTCCCTCGCCCCTCAACCGGGCGGTATTCAATCTCGTCAAGGGCCTCGAGCAGGCCATTGCACTGGGTGAAGCATGACCACGACGCTGACGTTCCTGGGTGCCTCGGGCTTCGAGGTGGTTGGCCCACGTTTCAGGATCCTCATGGAGCCGTTCCTGCGCGGCAACCCGGTGGCTCCCTACACCCCGGAAACCGTCCCGACACCCGACCTGATCCTCGTCAGCCATGCCGCGTGGGATCACATGGGCGATGCAGCCGAGATCGCCAAGCGGACCGGGGCGCCCATCGCGTGTCCGGCGGACGTCGCCGAGAAGATGTACGACGAGGGCGTGGCCTTCGACCAGGTCCGCGCGCTGATCTGGGGTGTCTGTTACGCCTTCGGCGAGATCGTCGTCCGGCCGGTCGAGTGCCACCACTGGTCGAGCGCCACCCTGAAGGACGGCCGCATCGTGGCCGGCGTCCCGATCAGCTTCATCGTCGAGACCGAGCCCGGCGTCCGCATCTACCACTTCGGGGACACCGCGATCTTCCCGGGTCTCCAGCTGATTGGCGAGCTGTACCGCCCGACGGTCGGGCTGATCGGCTGCGCGCAGACCGATGGGCTGCCAGATCCGGGCGCGGGACACATCCTCACGGGTGAGATGAATCCGGACGAGGCGGCCCGCGCTGCCGAGTGGCTGGGCGTCCGGCACCTCGTGGCCACGCATTACATGCATCCGGGCCCCGAGGTCGACGAGCTGCGACGCCGGGTGCCGGTGCATGACACGAGCGGCTCCCGCATCGTCCACGCGCCGGCCGCTGGCGACGTCATCGTGCTCGAGCCGGAGACCGGCGAGTTCGCGTCACTGCCCTGGGGCACGACGTCGGATGCCTGGGACCGCGCCTATCAGCCCATGGTCGCCCCGGGCCCAATTCCCGCAACCACGTGAGGAGACAGCCATGCGACTCGTCCAGTATCTCGACGGTGACCGGCAGGGCGTCGGCGTCCTTCGAGGGGAGGAAGTCATCGCTACCGGCTATGCCGACATGCTCACGTTCATCAGTGATGGAGAGCACGCGCTTGACCAGGCGCGCCAGTCACTGGCGACCGGGCGTCCGATCCGGTACGACAAGCTCCTCGCTCCCATCACGAACTCAGGCAAGATCTTCGGCTCGGGCGCCAACTACCTCGGGCACGGGCAGGAGGATCCGGACTGGGTGCCGGCCGGTGAGCCTCAATGGGACTTCATCAAGCTCACCAGTTCGGTCACCGGGCCATATGACGACATCGTGATCCCGCCCGCGGACGACGTCATCAAGCGTGGACCCGGCAGCAAGGCCAAGTTCGCCGAGGAGTCGGGCTTCGCGGTCGACTACGAGGTCGAGTTCGGCGTGGTCATGGGCAAGACCGCCAAGAACGTTCGCCGAGAGGACGCGTATGACCACGTCTTCGGCTACACGATCATCAACGACGCCGGATCGCGAAGCGTCCAGTTCCATTTCGGGCAGCGCGATCTGGGCAAGAACTTCGACACGTTCTGCCCCATGGGTCCCTGCATCGTGACCCGGGACGAGATCCCGGACATCCGCCAGGTCCGAATCGAGGCGTATGTCAACGGAGAGCTTCGTCAGAGCGAGTTGATCTCCGATCAGCTCAACCTGCCGGATGTCGCGATCGAGTGGCTCAGCTCCATCATCCGGCTGGATCCGGGCGACATCCTCAGCACCGGTACTCCGGCAGGGTGTGGCACATTCATGTCGCCGCCGCGGTTCCTGCAGCCGGGCGACATCGTCCGCTGCACCGCGACTGGCATCGGTCACATCGAGAACCGCGTCGTCCAGGGAACCGCCCGGACGCATCAGGTGTCCGAAGTCGGCCGGTTGCCTGTTTGATCAGCGCTCGTGATGGCGTGGGTCGTCGGGCACGGGGGGCACCCGATCCGCGTCACGCGGCCGGACCTGGGTCCCAGTAGCGAATGAGGCCATGACGCTCGAAGGCAACACACATACGCCTCTCGCCGGGGATGGCAATGCCGCCACGATCAGGTACCTCAGCCGTTCCGACGTCGTGAACGTTGGCGTCTCGATGGCCGAGGTCATCGCCGCCGTGGAGGCGGCCTTCCGGTGCAAGGGCCAGGGGAACGTGGAGCTGCCCGCGAAGACGGCTGTGCATCCCGGAAGCCCGGACAGCTTCATCCACGCCATGCCGGCCAGCATCCCCGAGCTGCAGGCAGTTGGCGTCAAGTGGATCGCCGGCTATCCCGAGAACCAGGGCCGTGGGGTGCCCTACATCAACGGGCTACTCATCCTCAACGATCCGGCTACGGGGATACCAACATGCGTCATGGACGCCACCTGGATCACGGCCGCGCGGACCGCGGCTGCGTCGGCGGTGTCAGCGCGCTACCTCGCACGGGCTGACAGCGACCGCCTGGCGGTGCTTGGCTGCGGGGTGCAGGGATTTGCCCACCTCGACGCGCTCCATCGTGTGCTCCCGTCGCTCACGACGGTCCACGCCTTCGACCCGGACACGTCCAGGGCGGCTGCGCTCGCAGCGGCCGGCGAGGAGCACGGACTGCGGGGGATCGTGGCGGCAACGCCCGAGGACGCTGTTCGCGGGGCAGACGTCATTGTCACGGCCGGTCCGATCCTGCACGAGCCACATGCCACCATCCGCGCCGGGTGGCTGGCCAAGGGCGCGTTCGCGACGGCTGTCGACTTCGACAGCTACTGGCATCCGGCGGCTCTCGCTGTGCTCGACCTGTTCACGACCGACGACGTCCCGCAACTCGACCACTTCCGCGCGCTCGGGTACTTCCGCGCGATCCCGCCCATCGCCGCCGACCTCGGCCAGCTCGTCACCGGAGCGCATCCCGGGCGGACAGATCCCGCCCAGCGGACGATGGCCTGCAATCTCGGGGTGGCCATCGACGACGTCGCAGTCGGCGCGTTGGTCCTGCGCGCCGCCGAAGCGCGCGGACTTGGAGTCGTGCTCGAGCTCTAGCAGACCGGATCCTGGTGCGGCCCGCCGTCATGTGGTCCTTCGGCGCTACCCGGCCAGGGCGATCGCCGTCGGCGCCCGGTGGTGACGGCAACAGGAGGGACCGAGGATGTCGAACCTGTTCGGATCCGAGCTCGGAAGGTCGGAGCTTGCGAAGCGGCTTGGCCGCCTCGACCAGCTGGGCGGTATCCGGCTTGCGACGGCGACCAATCGCGACTCCGGACGCTGGGACGCGCGTGCGCGGGGAGAGCTGCGGACCATCCCGCCCGGCGAGGTCGGGTCCTACGAACTGGACCTCGAGACCGTCTTCGGCGTGGAGGCGATCTCGGCGCTCGTGTCGGAAGCAGGTTCGTCGCACTCGAGCACGGCAATGGTGCCGGCCGTCCAGGGCGGCGCGAGCCGCACGAGTGGCCCCGTGACATGGCCCGCGGCATGACCCAGTCCGGAGGTCTTGTGGACCCAGCGAAGCCGGTATCGCGAGTTGGTGCCGACGTCGACGGTGATCGCGTCTCGGTCCGGTACCAGGGCGACGATCGTCGCGAGATCAGCGTCGGCGAGCGCGAACCGCGATGACGCCCGCTCCGGTGCGGGCACCAGGCGATCCAGGCCAAGACCCTCGAGCAGCGCGCGCGCCACCCCCATCGCCTCACGGGCATCAGTGCCGAAGTGCCCGTGGGCCACGAAGTCCCCCTCAAAGGGATCCATGAACAGCGGATTGTGCCCGCGCAGGGCCGCCCGCCAGACCCAGCCCGCATCCCCGCCCACACCCCAGAGATGATCGGTGTCGAGCAGGCTGACCTTTCGGCCGTCGGCTGCGGGGGGGTCGCCGCAATAGTCCTCGAGTCCGGTGCCATGATTCCCTGGCGACGTGAACGACACGGCTTCGGCGGGGCTTGCGAGAAGCGAGGCGTGGGACGCCGGCGATGGCCACTGGACCGTTCGGAGGCGAGGATGGGTGGCGAATCCGCGCGTTCTCTCCGCGTTCGCGATCCAGCCAAGGACCTCGTCCTGCCAGGCGTCGTCCTCGGCCGTCGCCTGGTCCTCGTTGGAGACCTCGTACAGGACGTTGGGCAGGTCGCCGACTGTCGCGACGACGCGGTCCACGTACGCGCGCTGGCGCTCCGCCACGGCTGGCAGACGCAGGGTGTGGGTGGCGAGCCCCTCGCCGGTGCCCGCGGGGTCGCCATCGAAGCCATTGCGGTTGTTCGACCGGTTGAACGGGTGACCCAGCCACGGGTTGCGGCCCGGAGCGAGCGCAAACTGCTTCCACTCCACGCTCCAGCCCTGGAACAGCATCACCACCACGTAGATGCCGACATGCCCAGCGTCGGCGACGCGCGCACGCAGGCGCGAGAAATATCGCTCGTCGAATTGATCGAGGTCGAACAGCGGGCGTCCATCGAGCGCGTTCCCCGGTCCGGTCCGCGCCCACGGGAGCGGGTCGAACACGAACTCGCCGGGATCGTGCGCAACCCATGTGGCCTGCTCCCATGCCCACATGCGGAAGCAGCTGTGCCCGAGGGCGGCGAGTCGGGCGAGCCACGTTGACCAGTCGAACGGGTCGGGCGGAAACGAGCGTCCAGCGTCCTGCAGCACCGTCCAGGTGTGCGAGCCGGTCAGCAGGACCGCGTTGCCGTCCGGATCGGCGAAGTAGCGCGGGTTCGCGCGATGGACACGCAATGGCCCGCTGGCCGGTCCTCTGTCCTCGCCGGTGGCTCCGCGGTGCAACGCGCTCCTGACCAAGGGATTGTCGACGAGGGTCACGGCCTCCTCCTTGGCATTCGCGCGATGCGCATCTTGTACCATGCCCTTGGTCGACCGGTCAACCATCCCCTGGCCTCGGCGGCGTGGGGTTGACGCGAGGCGGATGCAGAAGGTACGGTAGGGCGGTCGACCGGTCAACCATCAGCGCGAGCAGCCGACGGTTGAGGAGCGAAACGGCATGGTGGATCTCGGGTTGCTGAAGGCGGCGGTTGAGGCTGGTGATCGTGCAGGTGCGGTCGCCTGCACGACGGCCGCGGTCAACGAGGGCCAGGATCCACAGGAGGTGCTCGCCGCGATGACGGCGGCGATGGATGTCGTCGGTCGGCGGTTCCAGAACGACGAGATCTTCATCCCCGAGATGCTCATCAGCGCTCGTGCCATGAAGGAGGCGACGGCTGTCCTCGAGCCGATCCTGACGGCATCGGGAATCCGGCCGGAGCACCGTGCGGTGATCGGCACCATCCGCGGGGACCTCCACGACATCGGCAAGAACCTCGTCGGGATGATGTGGAGGGGCGCCAACATCGAGGTCGTCGACCTGGGGACGAATGTCGCCCCGGAGCAGTTCGTGGCGGCTGTCCGCGAACACGACGCCGGTCTCGTCGGCGTGTCGGCGCTCCTGACGACGACGATGGTCGGCATGCGCGATGTGGTGGCGGCGGTGCATGCGTCGGGCGTCGACGGGGTCAAGGTGATCGTGGGCGGCGCGCCGGTGACCCCCGACTTCGCGGCCCAGATCGGCGCCGATGGCTACGCCGCAGATGCCGCGTCCGCTGTTGACGTCGCACGGGCCGTCCTGGGCATCGAATGACGGGCACCAGCTGTCGATCCAGCAAGTTCGCGTCCGGAAGGCAGGCCTCATGCAGTCCCCGCTTCGCTTCCTGACTCGAGACTCGCTCGAGCAGATCCACGGGGCGGCGCTCCGCATCCTCGAGCGAACCGGGATGCAGATCGACCACGAGGCGGCGCTTGAGCAATTGGCAGCGGCCGGGGCCAGGGTGGATCGAGCGTCACGCCGCGTGCGGTTCCCGCCCCACCTCGTCGAGGCGTCGCTCGCGCTGGTGCCGCGCGCGTTCACCTACCACGGCCGGACACCCGACGCGGACTTCACGCTGACGGCGGACGGCGAGATGACGGCCCGGGTGCCGGGCGGGGCGACCAACTACATCGACCTGGAGACAGGTGAGAACCGGCGGGCGACAATCGCCGACTGGTGCGAGCTTGCCCGGTTGGCGGATGCTCTGCCGAACATCGGCATGATCGCGACACTGCACTGCGGTGACGTTCCGGCGGACACGGCCGATCTCCACAGCGTGCGAGCTCTCCTGCGGTCTACGCGCAAGTGCCTCGTCCATAACGCCTTCAGCGCCAGGAACCAGCTCGCGATCTACGACATGCTGGTCGCGGTCGCGGGCAGCCGCGAGGCCTTGGCCGCGCGCCCGTTCTTCCACCAGCAGGCGTCGGTGATCTCACCGCTGTTCCTCAACGAGGATGACACCGAGCAGATCCTCGTCGCGTGCGACTTCGGCATCCCGTTGGACCTGCCGCTTATGTCTATCGCCGGCATCAGCTCGCCCATCACCTTGGCCGGCACGCTCGCGCAGACGAGCGCTGAATACCTGGGGACGGTGGTGCTGACCCAGGTCGTCCGACCCGGACACCCGCTGGCGTATTTCGTCGATCCTGTCACCGGCGACATGAGGACCGGTGCTGCCCTGTTCGGGGCTCCGGAGACGGGCCTGTTGGTGGCCGCCATCTCGCAGCTCGGGACCGAGCTGTACGGCCTGCCCACGCAGGCCATCGGCCTCGACAGCGACGGGTTCTCCGCGGCCCAGACGATGTTCCAGAAGGCCCAGATGCTCGCGCTCCAGGTGCTCGCCGGTGGTCGCCACGTCGTCGGCGCCGGGTCCGTGGAGAGTTGCATGGCGCTCAGCCCCCTCCAGCTCGTGATCGACGACGAGCTGATGACCGTGGCTCGTCGCTGGGTGCATGGGATCCGGGTGGACGAGGAACGCCTCGCTGTCGATGCGATCGACCGCGTCGGGCCGCGCGGGAACTTCCTCATGGACGACCACACGGTGGAGCATCTCCGCGAGGGCGAGCTGATCGAGCTGCCACTCGCCGAGCGTGAGAGCCGCCAGACCTGGCAGTCGACGGGGTACCGAACCGTCGAGTCGAAGGCGCGGGACAGGGCGCGCCAGCTCCTCGCCAGCCACCAGCCCCCGCCACTGCCAGACGACGTCGGCCGCGAACTCGACCTGATCGTCGACCGGGCCGACCGGGCTGCCGACCGCCGGTGACCGGCTGCCGACCGGGGAACGCTGCCCGTCGCGGCTCGCAGGCGGGCCGGGGGCGCCGATGATGAGCCGGCCTCGACACGACACCGCGTCGCTCGTGATCATCGGAGGCGGCATCGTCGGAGCCAGCGCGGCGTACCACCTTGCCCAACGGGGATGGACGGACGTCGTCCTTGTCGACCAGGGCTCGCTTCCGGCCGCCGGCGGGTCGACCTCGCACGCGCCGGGTGGCGTGTTCATGACGAACGCATCACGTGCCATGACCCTGCTGGCCCGCGAGACGGTCGATCTCCTCGGCTCGCTCAGCGCCGACGGCCAGCCGTGCTTCCATCCCGTCGGCACCGTCGAGGTCGCGCGGACGCCCGCGCGCTGGCTGGATCTCCATCGGAAGCTCGGCTACGCGGAGAGCTGGGGCGTGACGGCCGAGTTGCTCTCGCCCGCCGGGACCCGCGAGCTCGTCCCGGTGATCGACGCCTCGCGGGTGCTCGGCTCGCTCCACGTGACCGGTGACGGCGTCGCCCGGCCGCTGCGAGCGGTGGCTGCCTTGCTCGCGAGCGCGCAGGCAAACGGCGTCGTTGTGCGCCCAGGATCACGCGTCGTGGGCTTCGAGGTCGTCCGGGGCGAGCTCCGCGCGGTTGAGCTGGAGGGCGGCGGACGGATCGAGACCCCGCGCGTCCTTGTGTGCGCGGGCATCTGGGGTCCGGTGCTCGGCGACCTGCTCGGGGTCCCGGTGCCGCTCACGCCCTGCGAGCACCAGTACGCGATCAGCGGTCGGCTGCCGTCGCTCGTCGGGGAGACCGTCGACGTCCGGCACCCGATGATGCGGGACCAGGACCGGGCGATGTACTACCGGCAGCACGGCGACCGGTACGGGGTCGGCTCGTACCAGCATGCGCCGATGCTTGTCCCGCCCGACCAGATCCGCCGACACGGGACGCCAGGCTCGCGCCTCGAGTTGAACCCACACGGCGAGGCCGCGGACATGCCGGCCAACACGCGGTGGCTGCCCGAGCTTTTCGTGGCCGCGTGGCGCGATGCCGGCGACCTCATGCCGGAGATTCGCGAGGCGGGTGCCCAGTACACGCTGCAGGGCATGTTCTCGTTCACCCCCGATGGCTTTCCGCTCGTCGGCGAGTCGTCGCGGGTGCGCGGCGCGTGGATCGCCGAGGCCGTATGGGTGACGCACGCCGGCGGCGTGGGACGGCTCGTGGCCGACTGGATGACTCACGGCGATCCTGGCATCGACGTGCACGAGCTGGATCTCGAGCGCTTCGAGCCCGTCCAACAGACGCGTGCGTTCGTGCGTGCACGCGGTGCCCGGAACTACGACGAGGTGTACGACATCGTCCACCCCCTGCAGCCTGCCGGGTCTGCGCGCTCCCTGCGGACCTCGCCGTTCCAGGCGCGCCTCGAGGACCTTGGTGCCGTCTTCTTCGAGGGCAAAGGCTGGGAGCGGGCGCAGTGGTTCGAGACGAATGAGCCGGCAACGGACGTCGCGCGCGACGGCTGGGCAGGGCAGTTCTGGTCGCCGCGGATCGCCACCGAGCACCGGGCGACGCGGCAGCGGGTCGGGCTGTTCGACCTGACCTCGCTGACACGGGCGGTCGTCCGCGGGCCGGACGCCGAGACATTCCTCCAGTGGCTCGTCACCGGCGATGTGGCGGTGGAACCGGGCACCGTCGTCTACACCGCGATGTGCACGCCTGCCGGCGGCCTGCTCGCAGACGCGACCGTTACCCGGCTCGAGGTGGACCGATACCAGCTCGGCCTCAACGGAGCGGCAGACATCGCCCATGTGCGCCGGTCGGTGACGCCAGGACGACGCGTCGTCGTCGACGAGGTGACGACCGGCACGTGTGCGATCGGCCTGTGGGGCCCGCGAGCCCGTGATGTCCTGGGCCCGCTGGCGGCCGACGATGACCTGTCGAACGTCGCGTTCCCGTATCTCCGCGCGCGGACCATCGAGGTAGGCGGCGTGCCCGTGCTCGCCCAGCGGATCTCATATGTCGGCGAGCTCGGCTGGGAGCTGTACGCCGAGGCGGCTTGCGGTCTGCGGCTCTGGGACGAGCTCTGGAAGGCCGGGGCCGCGGAGGGCATGGTTGCCGCAGGACGCGGCGCGATGGACTCATTGCGGCTCGAGAAGGCGTACAGGTCCTACGGACTGGACATGGGAATCGAAGACGACCCCTACGAGGCCGGGATCGGATCCGTCGTCCGGCTCGACAAGGGCGACTTCGCCGGGAGGGACGCGTTGTCCGAGCGCAGGGCGGCCGGACGCGCGCGCGGGCTTGCCATGCTCGCGTTCGATGACCCGAGCGCGGTCGTGCTCGGTCGGGAGCCGGTTCGATACGAGGGCAGGGTGGTGGGGTTCGTGCGGAGCGCGGCGTACGGGTACACCGTGGGACGTCAGCTGGCGACGGTGATGCTGCCGGCAGGGCTCCTGGCGCCCGGCACACCCGTGGAGGTGCGGTGGTTCGATCGACCGATGACAGCGAAGGTCACCGCGCAGCCGCCCGTCGATCCGGACGGGTCGCGGTTGCGGGCATGACACGAGCTCCCGTTGATGGGCTGGAGGTTGTCCGATGAGACAGGCAGTGACAACGGCGGTGCGACGCGTCGAGCTGAGCGACATCCGCGAGCCGGGCGATCCGGGCCCCGGCGAGGCGCTCCTCGAGATTGCCGCGGTCGGGATCTGCGGGTCGGACATCGGCATGTGGGCCGCCACGGACCCGTACGCCGCATTCCCGATTCGGCAGGGGCATGAGTTCTCGGCGCGGATCGCCGCGCTCGGTGCCGGATACCAGGGGCCGCTGCGCGTGGGTCAGCTGTGCGCGGTGGAGCCATTGCTGCCCGACCACACCTGTATCGCCTGCCGGCGAGGCCACCCGAACTGCTGCCGGAACCTGCGCGTCTACGGAGCTCATCTCGACGGCGCCCTCACCGAACGGCTGATCGTGCCGGTCGAGAACCTGTTCCCGGCTGACGACCTCACGCCGGAGCTGGCCGCGTTCGTCGAGCCGATCTCCATCGGGCTCCAGATGGTCACCCGGAGCGGCCTGGCGGCCGGCGACCAGGCGGTCATCTTTGGGGCGGGGCCGATCGGCCAGGCGGTGCAGGTGGCCGCGGCCGATCGCGGCGCCCGGCTGCTGTCGGTCGACGTCGTTCCGGGCCGGCTGGATCGGGCGCTCGCGAACGGCGCCGAGCTGGCGGTGAACTCGCGCGCGGACGACCCCGCTGCCCGGATCGCAGCCTGGACCGATGGCGATGGTCCCGCCGTGGTGTTCGAGGCCACGGGGGTCGGCGCGGTCTTCCGCACCGCGATCGACGTCGTGGCGCACTCGGGAACGGTCGTCGTCGCGGGCACGTCGAACGATGACGTGCCGATCCCGTCGCTGACCCTGGTCAGGAAGGAGATGAACCTCCTCGGGTCGCGCAACAACGCGGGCGTCTTCGGCCAGGCGGTCGACGTCGTCCGCCGGTATCGAGAGCGCTGCGAGTCGCTGATCACCCAGCGCTACACGCTCGACCGGGTGCCGGAGGCCATGGCGTTCGGCGAGGCGAATCCGGCATCGGCCAACAAGATGATGGTCCTCATCGGGCGGTAGCGAGCCACGGCGCCCGCCAGCCCGGTACGCGACTGACCTGATCGAGGAGGGACGCGAAACCGTGCGCTTGTCGAACTCGCGATACGCATCGTCGTGCGACACGATCGTCGCCTTCGCCGGTCCCGCAGGTCGACGGCGCGCGATCTTCGCCAAGAACAGCGATCGGCCGGTCGAGGAGAGTCAGCCTCTGGTGCACGTCGCAGCCGCGATGCACGAGCCGGGGGCGACCGTCACGTGCCAGTACCTCTCGATCCCGCAGGTTCCGCACACGCTCGCGGTGCTGGGCAGCCGTCCGTGGTGGCTGTGGGGCTTCGAGCACGGTGTCAACGAGGCCGGCGTCGCCATCGGCAACGAGGCCATCTACACGCACGATCCGGTGCCAGCTGACGGCTTGTTGGGCATGGATCTTGTTCGCCTCGGGCTCGAGCGCGGTGCCACCGCCGCGGAGGCAAAGGTGGTCATCACGACCCTGCTCGAGCGACACGGCCGGGCGGAACGGCCACCTTCGGCACGGAGCGCCGGTATCAC
This sequence comes from Chloroflexi bacterium RBG_16_72_14, assembly GCA_001797035.1. GTDB lineage: Bacteria > Chloroflexota > Limnocylindria > Limnocylindrales > CSP1-4 > CAIXZV01. The sequence goes on along the minus strand of MGOE01000008.1, from coordinate 1,882 downwards.
AACAGCTTCATCGTGGCCGACCCGGGAGAAGCCTGGGTCATCGAGACGTCCGGGCGTCACTGGGTCGCTCGGCGGACGACTCGCGGTGCGACGATCGCCAACCTGGTCACCATCGAGGACGACTGGGACGAGTGCTCCGAGGGAGTCGAGGCGCACGCTCGAGCGATGGGCTACTGGTCGGCGCCCCCGTCGGCGCGGCTGAACTTCCGTGCCGCATACGAAGATGTTGCGGCCCGGGCCTGGACCGAGGACCGATACGGGGTCGGCTGTCGGCTCCTGGCTGACACCAAGGAGCACAGCATCGCCGGGATGATGCGCTATCTGAGGGATCACTTCGAGGCGGGGCTGGTCAACGGCCCCCAGCCCGAAGGATCGCCGCCGCGGCGCACGGTCTGCCTCCACCCCGGTATCACCTCGAACGCAACCGCCGCGAGCATGGTCGTGGAACTCCGGGCGGATGAGCTTCCGCCGCTCGCGTGGGTCAGCATGGCCACACCCTGCACGAGCATCTTCCTGCCGGTGACGGTCGGTCAACGCCTCCCAGGAACGCACGAAGTCGGCGGCCAGCAATCGAGTCGCGACTCAGCGTGGTGGGCGATGCGAGAGCTCCAGGACATCATCGATCGCGACCCGTCAAAGCTGGCACCGGTGGCTCAGGCGGCCTGGGCTGCAATCGAGCAGGACCTGGTGTCGCACCGTCGCCGTCTCAGCCCTGACGAGCTGGAGGCGCTGACGGCACAGGTGCTGAAGCGACGTGACGAGCTGGCCATCATGTTCAAGGCGCACCACGTCGAGGGACAGCGACCCTGACCATCCCGGCTCAGCGCTGCCACGGCTCACTCACGCTCCAGCCACCGTCCACGGCCACCACCTGGCCGGTCACCATCCGCGACTCGTCGGACAGCAGGTGGAGGGCGACCGCGGTGACGGCGCCGGCGTCGATCGGGCCGCCCGCGAGCGGCTGCTTCTGGGCGAGATAGGCGAGGATCGCCGCGTCCTCCTGCGCCCGGCGGCTCATCGGCGTGGCGACCAGCGAGGGCGCGATGGCGTTGACGCGGATCCCGTGCGGCGCGTAGGACGCGGCGAGGCTCCGGACAAGGGCCTCGATCGCCCCCTTGCTCGCGGCGTAGGCGTGGGTCGCGAAGTGGACGGGCGCCGGGCGCGTGGCCAGCGTGCTGGACATGAGCAGGAGCGTGCCCCGGGCGCCCGCGGCGTCCGGAGCCTGGGCGAGCATCCGGCGGACGGCCGCGCGGGCCACGAGGAACTGGCTGGTGGCGTTGGTGGCGATCACGGTCTCCCAGCCCTCGAGCGTCGCCTCGTGGACCGGCCCGTCGCCGTACCGCCGGCCGCTGATGCCGGCAACGCCGTAGACAGCGTCGAGCCGTCCGAAGGTCGCGTCGAAGGCACCGAACGCCGCCTCCACCTCGGCCTCGTGCCGGAGGTCGGCCGCGTGCCAGGCGCATCGGC
>MGOE01000008.1:302-382 GCA_001797035.1 Chloroflexi bacterium RBG_16_72_14 | reverse complement strand
CCGCGTGGCCGGTATCGCGTGACACGACGAACACCGAGCCGCCCTCGGTGGCGATCGCGAGGGCCGCCGATGCGGCCATC
>MGOE01000008.1:160-245 GCA_001797035.1 Chloroflexi bacterium RBG_16_72_14 | reverse complement strand
CAGGCCCTCGGGCCGGGCGGTCGCGGCCACGATCGCGCGCCGGGCGGCGGCGTCGGCCTTCACGATCGCGCCGCCGATGCCCACG
>MGOE01000008.1:0-140 GCA_001797035.1 Chloroflexi bacterium RBG_16_72_14 | reverse complement strand
GAACGCCTGCGCGTTGGAGGCGTCGATGCCGCCGGTCGGGATCAGCTGCGCGTCGGGCATCGGGCCGCGGAGCTCGCGCACGAACGAGGGGCCCGCCGCGGACGCGGGGAACAGCTTGACGAACGTCGCGCCGGCCGCCC
>MGOE01000007.1:1735-5845 GCA_001797035.1 Chloroflexi bacterium RBG_16_72_14 | reverse complement strand
CGGGCCCCAGCGTGGGCGTGAGGAGCATCAGGTCGCCCAGGCGGTCCGCGTAGCGCGGCCGGAACCGCTCCGTGTCGTACGCGGCGAGCTGGACCCGGCGCGGCGGCTTCGCGGTCTCCGACAGGGGCACGTGCGCGTACTTGCCGTCGCGGATCGCGACCATGCGCCCGCTGAGGCCGTCGCGGATCAGGTCCATCGCCACGTTCGCGAACGTCGAGGCGACCAGCGAGTCCAGCATGTCCGGCTCGCCGGAGCGGAGGTCGTAGGTCAGCTCGGACGAGGTTGATTCGATGCCGGTCAGCTCGCGCAGCTCGCTGGCGAGCACCTCGCCCACGTTCATCTTGTGGCGATGGCCGAACGCGTCCGCTTCGCCGACGTCGGCCACCTGGGCGCCCTGCCAGATGGCGCCCTCGGCGGTGATCACCATCGCGTACCGGCTCGGGTTGTTGCGGCGGTCCTCCTTGAGGAGCTCGGCCAGGGCCGTGATGTCGTAGGGGAACTCGGGGATCACGCAGCGCGTGGACGTCACGTAGGCCGTGTACAGGGCGGTGAAGCCCGCGTCGCGGCCGAAGATCCGGAACACGCCGATCCGCTCGTGGCTGCCGAGCGTCGTCCGCTGGCGGTTGATCAGCTCCTTGGCGCGGGTGATCGCGGACGAGAAGCCGATGCAGTACTCGGTCCCCTGGACGTCGTTGTCCATCGTCTTGGGGATCGCGATCACCGGGAACCCGCGCTCGGCGAGCACGGCGGAGAACGACAGGGTGTCGTCGCCGCCGATCGAGACGAGGTTCGTGAGGCCGAGGTGCTCGATGGTCTCGAGGACGTGGTCGGTGAGGTCGTAGACGCCGTCGGAACTCTGCTTGTCCGCGAGCGTCGCCGGGTCGAGCCACTCGGGCAGGTTCGCGGCCCGCATCTTGCGCGGGTTGGTGCGCGAGCTGTGGAGCACCGTACCGCCGGTCCGGTCGATCGTCCGGGTGTTGATCCGGTCGAGGATGCGGACGTAGTCGGGATCGAGCTCGGCGCCCCGGCGCTGGTGGGTCAGGCCCTCCCAGCCGCGCCGGATGCCGATCACCTCGTAGCCGAGGTCGGTGGCCCGGTAGACCACGCTCTTGATGACCGAGTTGAGCCCGGGAACGTCGCCGCCCCCGGTGAGGATGCCGATACGTCTCGGTGCGGCCATGGATGGGCTCCGATGGTGTCCGGCGCGGGCCGGTGGCAGGTCGGTGTCGGCGTAGGGCCCGCGCGCGACGGGCTCGCCGGGGACGCCGGTGGATCACCCGAATCCTAGCGCGCGGCTCGGTTGCGGGGAGGTTTCGATGGGTATCATCGGGCCATGAACTACGAGCTGTTCATGGGCGAGGCGCTGGCAGAGGCGCGACAGGCCGCGGCGCGCGGCGCGCCGGCGGTGGGCGCCATCGCGGTCATGAACGAGGCAATGGTCGCCCGCGGCTCGAACCGGGTCGAGGAGGCGAAGGATCCGACCGCCCACGCCGTGATCGCCGCGTTGCGCGAGGCCGCGCGCAAGCTCGGCACCCCGAACCTCTCGGACGTGACGATCTTCACGACCGTCGAGCCGTGCGCCATGTGCGTGGGCGCGATGCTCGAGTGCGACGCGGCGGCGCTCGTGTTCGCGGTGCCGAACCCGGTTGATGGGGCCGCCGGCAGTGTCGTGCAGCTGGCCCAGCATGCCGGCCTGGCACGACGGCTCAACGTCGTGTCCGGCATTCGCCGCGAGGAGGCGGAGGAGCTGGCGGTCGCCATGGACGGGCTCCCGTCCGGCGCCTGAGGCGCCCGGTGACCTGACCCGGCCCGGCGGCAAGCCTTTGGTATCCTCTCGCGCGGAGAGGTGTCCGAGTGGTTGATGGTGCCGCTCTCGAAAAGCGGTGTGCGAAAGCACCGTGGGTTCGAATCCCACCCTCTCCGCCACTCGACCGGCACACGACCCGGCGGGATCGCCCGCCGGGTCGTATCGTGTCTCGCGGAGAGGTCGCCTAGAGGCCTAGGGCGCCGCACTGGAAATGCGGTATGGGGCAACCCATCGCGGGTTCGAATCCCGCCCTCTCCGCCAAATCCTCGGGCGAATGGCGTCGCGGAGCTCCGCCTTCGACCTCGGAGGGCGGGTGGCAACCCGTGGTGGAGGTTGCCGACCCCTCGGTCAGCTCGGGAGGCGCACGGTCCCGTCTGCCTGCAGCGGCCAGAAGGGGTTGTGGGCGATCTCCCAGGGTTGCCCGTCCGGGTCCGCGACGTAGCCGGAGTGGCCGCCCCAGTCCGTGGCCGCTGGTGCCTTGAGCAGCCTGCCGCCGGCCGCGACCATCTCGGCGACGACGGCATCGACCGCCTCGCGCGACGCGACGTTGTGGGCCAGGGCGACCGCCCCCCAGCCGTCGTCTCGCGGCAGCCGCGCGTCATCGGCCAGCGCCTCCCGCGACCACAGGGCGACCACCAGCCCGCCGGCCTGGAAGAACGCCACGTCACCCGCGACGCTCGCCGGGGACGGCACCCAGCCCAGCCCGTCGCGATAGAAGCGCAGGGCGTGCTCGAGGTCGACGACGCCCAGCGTGACAAGGGTGATCCGCGGCTCCATCGCACCTCCTCGGCGAACGGCCGGTCCATCGGCCCCTGCTATCATCGCCGGGCCGTGCTAGGCGGGGAACTAGCGGTGCCCTGTACCTGCAATCCGCTCCAGCAGGGCTGAATTCCCTCCCGAGGTCGGCGTTCTCGAGAGCCGACGACGTTCGCGACGTTGAGGACCGGGTCCCGCGCAGCGGCGACTCGTGAACCGTGTCAGGTCCGGAAGGAAGCAGCACTCAGCGGTGATCGCCGGGTGCCGCGGAACGGCCTGGTCCGAGCCGCGGGCATCGGTGGGCGCGGGGGCGTCCTGATCGACGGAGGGTGCACGGCAATCCTCCTGCCGATGGCTCGCGGGCGCGTCGCCTCGGCCGTCGGAGAACGCATCGCAGACCGCCGCAGGAGCGTCGTTGACCACAGGCACGCCCCACCAGGCCCTCTACCGCCGCTGGCGGGCGCAGACGTTCACCGAGATCGTCGGCCAGGAGGCGGTGGTCGCCACGCTCCGCAACGCGGTGCTGACCGGCCGCGTCTCGCACGCGATCCTGTTCACGGGGCCACGCGGCACGGGCAAGACGTCCCTGGCCCGGATCCTGGCCAAGGCGCTCAACTGCACCAACCTGGGTGCAACCGGCGACCCGTGCGACGCCTGTCCCTCGTGCGTCGCCATCCGGGAGGGGACGACGCTCGACGTCCTCGAGATCGACGCGGCCTCGAATCGCGGGATCGAGAGCATCCGCGATCTTCGCGAGCGCCTCAACTACCCGCCGGGCGAGCTGCGGAGGAAGGTGTACATCCTGGACGAGGCCCACCAGATCACGCCGCCCGCCTGGAACGCGCTGCTCAAGTCGCTCGAGGAGCCGCCCGAGTTCGTGACCTTCATGTTCGCCTCAACCCACCCGCAGGAGTTCCTGCCGGCGATCCTGTCGCGACTCCAGCGGTTCGACGTCCGGCGGCTGACCGTCGCCGAGATCACCGGCAAGCTGGAGCGAATCCTCGCCGCCGACGGGCGAGAGGCCGATCCTGACGCCGTCGGGCTGGTCGCCCGCCTCGCCGCGGGCGGGATGCGTGACGCGGAGTCGATCCTGGACCAGCTCCTGTCGGGCACGGGCGATCGGATCGGCGCCGCGGCCGTCCGCGACCTCCTCGGGCTGGCGGACGCGGAGATCGTGGACGCATTCGTCGCCGCGCTGTCGTCCGGCGACGCCGCGGCTGGGATCGTCCTCCTGGACCAGCTCGAGGAGCGCGGGCGCGACCTCCGGATCTTCCTCGACCAGGTCGTGGACACCCTGCGCGAGCAGCTGCTGGCCGGGCTCTCGTCGGGCGCGCCGGCGGACCCCGCGCTGGCGGCCGGCGCCCGGCGGCTGGCCGGCATCGACCCGACCCGGCTGGGCGCCGGCGGCCTGCGCCTCCAGCTCGAGCTGGCGGTCCTGGAGCCGCTTGCCATCGCCGCCGCGCCCCTCGCGACGGCTCCCGCCGCCACGGCTGCCCCGGCGGAGGCCCGGCCGGCACGTCCCGCGGCCGCACGGCCCGCCCGCGAGC
>MGOE01000007.1:0-1724 GCA_001797035.1 Chloroflexi bacterium RBG_16_72_14 | reverse complement strand
CCGGCGGAGGCCCGCGAACCGGCCGCCGCCCCGGGCCCGGCACCCAAGAAGGCCGCGGCCCCGGACTCGGCCGCCGCCCCGGGCGCGGTACCGGAGATCGCCCCTGCGCCGGATACCGCCCCCCAGCTCGACGCCGGTGCGCAAGCCCCCATCGCGACCCCGCCCGCGCCCGCGGTCGAGGCGGCGCCCAGCGACGACCTCGAGCGCATCCGCGCTGGTTGGTCATCGGTCCTCGGAACGGCCACGCCGGCGCTGAAGGCCGTGATCAAGGAGTGCCGACCGATCGGCGTGGACGGGAGTGTCATCACGCTCGGCTTCCCCGAGGAGAAGCCGTTCATGCGCAGCCACGCGGAGCGCAACCAGGCGAAGCTGGAGTCCCACTTCGGCGCATTCCTCGGGCACGATGTGCGCATCCGCTGCGTGGTGAGCAACCTGGATCTGCTGCCGCCCCTCCCGGCGGACGCCGACGCGGCCGACATCCTCGCCGAGGCCCACCGGATCTTCGCCGAGGACCTCGCAGACGTGCCCGAGGTCACCTGAGGCAGCGCGGCTCACGCGGCGCCCGCACATGGGCGAGACTTGGCGACACACCCTCGACAGCGACGACGACCACGATCGGAGGACCCCGCAGCCATGGGCATGAACCCGCAGAAGATGCTGATGCAGATGCAGCAGGAGATGGCGCGTGTCCAGGCGGAGCTCGAGTCCGCGACCGTGGACGGCAGCGCCGGCGGCGGGGCAGTGAAGGCGACTGTGACCGGCAAGCAGGACCTGGTCGGGCTGGTCATCGACCCGTCCGCCGTGGACCCCGAGGATGTCGAGATGCTCCAGGACCTCGTGATGTCCGCGGTCAACGACGCCCTGCGCGCCTCCCGCCAGCTGGCGGAGCAGAAGATGGGCGCCGTCACTGCAGGGCTGCGCATCCCCGGCCTCGGCTGATCACCGTCCCGTGACCCCGGCCACCTCCGAGCCGATCCGGTGACCTCGGCCGTCATCGAGCCCGTCGCGCGCCTGATCGAGGCGTTCTCGCGGCTGCCCGGGATCGGACCCAAGACGGCCCAGCGGCTCACGTTCCACCTGCTCCGCGCGCCCGATGCGGAGGCTCGCGCGCTCGCGCGCGCGCTCGTCGCCGTTCGTGACGAAGTGGTGTTCTGCGACCGCTGCTTCAACATCAGCGACGCCCCGATGTGCCCCATCTGCCGGGACCCGGGCCGCGACGACGCGTACCTGTGCGTGGTGGAGGAGCCGCTCGACGTCCTGGCGATCGAGCGCACGGGCGAGTTCCGCGGCCGCTACCACGTGCTCCACGGCGCCATCAGCCCGATCGACGGCATCGGCCCCGAGCGTCTCCGCATCCGGGAGCTGCTCGCGCGCGTGGATGAGGCGGTCGCCGAGGGTCATCGCGTGGAGGAGGTCATCATCGCGACGAACCCCACCCTCGAGGGCGAGGCGACTGCGATGTACCTCGGTGATCGCCTCGAGGGGCGGGTCGGTTCGGTGACGCGGATCGCCCGGGGCCTCCCGGTGGGCGGCGACCTCGAGTACGCCGACGACGTCACGCTCATCCGGGCCCTGCAGGGTCGGCGGGCGCTGTAGCCATGCGCGAGCTCGTGTTCGAGATCCTGCTCCGCCTGTCGAAGGCGCTGGTGGCGGCGGTCGTCGGGCTCCTGGTCTGGCTGGTTGCCGTCGGTCCGCTAGGAGCGGAGGAGTCCGTGCAGCTCGCG
>MGOE01000006.1:5602-5974 GCA_001797035.1 Chloroflexi bacterium RBG_16_72_14 | reverse complement strand
CGTCAGGTCCAATGAAGATCGCCGACCCGAGCACCGCGCTCGCCAGCCGCTACCGGACGTACGGGCTTCCCACCCACTTCTTCATTGGACCTGACGGAACGATCCGCGAAGTCCGCCTCGGAGGACTCCGAGCGGAAGAGATGGACCGCCTTGCCAGGTCGATCCTGCAGTAGGGACTGCAGGCATGGACGCGGACGATCGGGACGAGGGCCAGGGCAGCCCGGCACCCGCGTCCCCGGCGCCGGAGCCGGCCCCGGAAACGGCGCCCGCCGGCGTCGCCGGGGCAGAGACTCCGGAGGCGGCCTCCGACGCCGCAACCGCCGCCAGCGCCGCGGCCGCGAATGCGGCACCGGCCCCCCGCCGCTCGTGGTA
>MGOE01000006.1:3723-5545 GCA_001797035.1 Chloroflexi bacterium RBG_16_72_14 | reverse complement strand
ACGGCGCTGCTGCTCGTCGTGGGCGCCTTCTTCTCCCTGTTCGTCGTGGGCGCCACCTCCGTCATCGCCTGGACGGAGACGGCCGACTTCTGCGGGCGCTGCCACACGATGGGTCCGGAGCTCACCGCCCACACCAACGGTCCGCACAGCGACGTGACCTGTGGCGAGTGCCACGTCTCGCCCGGCGTCGACGGATGGGTCAAGGCGAAGATGAACGGCACCCGGCAGCTCGTCGAGATCGTGCTGGGGACCTTCCCGGAGCCCATCCCGCCCCCCGATCACGACAGCCTGCCTCCGCCGGCGGAGACCTGCCAGCGCTGCCACCGCCTGGACCGCGTCGGCACCGCCGCGCTCGTCACCCGAACCCAGTACACGGAGGACGAGGCGAACACCCGCCAGTTCATCGGCCTGCTGATCCGGCCCGGCGGCGGCGACGTCTTCGACGTCGGCCGGAGCGTCCACTGGCACGTCCTCGCCGACGTCGAGTTCCGGTCGGACGACGAGGCCGCGCAGGCCATCCGGTGGGTCGGCGTGACGCGCGCGGACGGCACCGTGCGGGAGTTCATCCGCCAGGACGAGATCCGCCTGGCGGAGGACGTGAAGCCGGACCTCGAACGGATCAAGCAGGAGACCGAGGCGCGGCCGATGGACTGCATCTCCTGCCATAACCGCGTCGGACACCCGCTTCCGAACCCGCGCCGGTCCCTCGATGCCGCGCTCGCCTCCGGCCGCATCGATGCCGAGCTTCCGTACATCAAGCGCGAGGCGATGCGGCTCCTCTGGTCCAATTTCCCGTCCGAGGCCGTCGCGGACGCAGAGATCGAGCAGCTTCGGGACTTCTACGAGCTCCGCTACCCGGAGGTCACCCAGTACAAGCCGATGGCCATCAACAACGCTATCGAAGAGATCAAGGTGCTCTATCGGCTGACGGCGACGCCGGTCATGCGCGTCACGGCGACGACGTACCCGGACAACCTGGGCCACACGGACTTCGCGGGCTGCTTCCGCTGCCACGACGGCGGCCACTTCCTCGTCGAGAACGGTGCCGCGACGACGAAGACGATCCCGTCCAGCTGTGACACCTGCCACACGTTCCCGCAGATCGGCGCGGTCGCCAGCCTGCCCCTGGGGATCCCGCCCGATACGCATGACGACCGCCTCTGGGTGTTCAGCCATCGCCTCGTGGCGCCGGGAGAGGACCCCGGAACCAACTCGTGCGGGGAGTGCCACGCACGCGACTACTGCATCAACTGCCACGTGACGGGCGCCGTCACGGTCGACCACGACGAGATGCTCACCAACCACGCTGCATCGATCCGAACCAGCGGGGCCGGCTCGTGCGCCTACTGTCACCAGCCCATCTACTGCGCCAGGTGCCACAGCGAGCCGGTCCTGCCGGGGAGCGCGCCGGTCATCCGAGGCGGCGTGACCGACAGCCCGCCCGGTCTCCGTTGGCCGCTGATCCTGACCGCCGACAGACGCTGACCCCATGCACGGAGACCCACCATGAACCCGACGCGTACCCGGACGATCCGCCGGCGGATCGTCATCGGCTGGCTGCCCGTGCTGCTCCTCTTCGTGCTGGGTGGCAGCATGGCCGGCTGCTCCGGCGCCTCCATGGGACCGACGATGACCTATACGCCGCCCGCCCCAGCCGAGCGGGCGACGCCCGGCCCACCGGCCGGCGGCGCCGCGAACCCGGGCGGGACGATGGGCCGCACGATGGGCCACGCGATGCCGACGGCGGCGGAGGCCGACGCGGCGTGGGCCGCCCGCCCCGACTACGTCCGGACCGCCGATGCGCGGACCCAGGAGGCATACG
>MGOE01000006.1:2495-3660 GCA_001797035.1 Chloroflexi bacterium RBG_16_72_14 | reverse complement strand
ATGGACCACCGCAACAACACCGACTGCTACATCAAGCCCCGCGTCGAGGGTGCCCAGGTGGTCTTCGACGAGCACGCCTCGTACTGCGGGATCTGCGTCGACATCACGCTCAAGGCGAAGGCGATGACCGCCGAGGGCAAGTCCCTGCTCCAGATCCGCATCGCGGTTGACGGCGAGTACGGGAGCATCGCCCCCGGCACTGACACCGTCATCCCGCCGAGCTAGGCCCCGTGACCGATCGTGCTCATCCCACTCCTCGTGCGATCAGGGCGAGCGAATCGGCCAGATCCGAGACCGCCGCGCCGAACGGGGAGACCATCCCATCCAGCAGCCCGTCCACGGCCGGTTCGGCGACCAGAACCCGTTCGTCCTCCGGCAGGAGGTGTCGGCTTGCGAAGGCCGGGCGCGTACCGGCATCCGCCCCGTGAAGATAGCCCTCGACCCGATCGACGTCCTTCGGGCCGCGGACGCGGTTGACCACGAGATGGACCGTCGGGATCCCGAGGTCAGCTGCCAGGTGCGCCGTTCGGAGCGCGACCGAGACGCCGTTGAACGACGGATCGGTCACCACCAGCGCCTGTCCGAAACCGCGTGCGAGCGCCCGGCCGAAGTGCTCGAGGCCGGCCTGCGTGTCCATGAGGATGAGCTCACCGGGTCGCAGCGCGATCGCCGCCATGGCCCCGGCCAGCAGGGTGTTCTCCGGACACAGGCAGCCGGCGGCCGCCTGGTGGAGCGACCCCATGACGAGCAGCCGGACGCCGTCCGGCGCACGGACGGAGAAGCGCTCGACGGCGTCGTCCGCCTGAGGATTCAGGCGCAGCAGCATGCCCCAGCCAGACCCGGGTCGAGCCCCCGTCTTCTCCTCGACATAGTCGGCGTTGTCGCTCAGCGGCACGATGGCTGCCGCCTCGGACGGGGGCATCCCGAGCGCCCAGGCGAGATTCATCTGGGCGTCGGCGTCGACGGCCAGGACGGTCTGCCCGCGCCGGGCCAGGGTGCGGGCGAGGAGCGCGGCAAGGGTTGTCTTGCCCACGCCGCCCTTGCCCGTGACGACGATGCGCGAACGGTCGCCGGAGCCCTGCGCGACCGTCCCGATGCCATCGGACGAACCGTCGCTGCGCTGAACCGCGGGCATGCCGTACCTCCTGGGGGGAAGACCATAGCT
>MGOE01000006.1:697-2487 GCA_001797035.1 Chloroflexi bacterium RBG_16_72_14 | reverse complement strand
GCGGCGGCGATGCAGCGCCGGCCGGAGCGCCGCCGACGGCGACCGCGCTCCGGCCTCGTTTCGAACTGCGGGGCGGTCCCTGAGCGGGCAGTCCCAGTGGTGCCGTCGAGGGGCCGAGTGGACCTTGACGATGGCTGGACCGGATTCCCAGCATCCGGATCAAGACGCAGTCGTATGGCCAGTGCGCCGCGACCTGCCGACGAGATCGATGGCAAGAACCGAGAGAGGTGAAACGGTGAACGACGCCGTGACCGCGCAGGTTCGGACGGACCCCGCCAGTGTGGAGATGCGCGAACTGGCCAAGGCCCAGGGGATCGACACGATCTGGGACCGCTATGAGGCGCTGGGCACGCAGTGCAAGGTCGGCGAGCTGGGCATCTGCTGCACGGTCTGCCACCTTGGTCCGTGCAACCTGGGGCTGCCCGGCAGCAAGCGACCCAAGGTCGGCGTGTGTGGCGCCACGATCGACACCGTTGCCGCCCGCCGGCTGGCCCGGGACATGGCGGCCGGGTCGGCCGCCCACTCGGACCACGGGCGATCGGTGGCCCACCTGCTGCTCCAGGCCGCGCGAGGCGAGGCCCCCGGGTTCGGCGTCAAGGACGAGACCAAGCTGCGCACGCTGGCCACGGAGCTCGGCGTGGAGCAGTCCGGCCGGACCGTCAACCAGATCGCCGAGGGCGTCGCCCAGGCCTGCCTTGCCCAGTTCGGCCAGCAGGAGGCCGACCTGGCATTCGTCGGCCGAGCTCCGGCAAGACAGCGGGAGATCTGGCGCACGCTCGACATCGCCCCTCGGGGCGTCGATCGCGAGATCGTGGACGTGATGCACCGGACCAACATGGGCGTGGACACGGACTACCGCAGCCTCATCCTGTCCGGCATCCGCAGCGCGTTGGCCGACGGCTGGGGCGGCTCGATGGTCGCGACGGACCTCCAGGACGTCCTGTTCGGCACGCCCGTGCCGATCCGGGCGCGGATGAACCTGGGTGTCCTGCAGCCCGACCAGGTGAACATCCTCGTGCACGGCCACGAGCCCATGCTCGCCGAGGGGATCGTGGACGCCGCCGCCGATCCGACCCTGCTCGCCCAGGCCCGCGAGATGGGTGCAAGCGGGATCAACGTGGCCGGCATCTGCTGCACCGCCAACGAGGTGCTCATGCGGCGCGGTATCCCGGTCGCCGGCAACTTCCTCCAGCAGGAGCTGGCCATCATCACCGGGGCCGTGGACGCAATGCTCGTCGACGTCCAGTGCGTCATGCCCGGCCTCGCCGAGGTGGCCGCCTGCTTCCACACGGAGATCATCTCCACCTCGAAGAAGGCCAGGTTCCCCGGGACGACCTCCATCGAGTTCAGCGAGGATCGTGCGGCGGAGGCCGCTCGAGAGATCGTCGGTCGGGCGGTCGCCAACTTCGCTCGCCGCGACAGGGCGCGTATGGCGATCCCGGACGAGCAGATGGACGTGGTGGCGGGTTTCACGACCGAGTCGATCACGCACATGCTCGGCGGCACCTATCGTGGCGGCTTCCGCCCGCTCAACGACGGAATCATTGCCGGTCGCATCCGGGGCGTCGTCGGCGTCGTCGGCTGCGACAGTCCCAAGCAGGCGCAGGACCAGAGCCACCTTGGGCTCGTCTACGAGCTGTTGAAGCGGGATGTCCTGGTGGCCCAGACGGGCTGCTCGGCCATCGCCTGCGGCAAGGCCGGCCTGCTCCGACCCGAGGCGGCGCTCGAGTTCGCCGGCCCGGGACTGCGCGAGATCTGCGAGGCCGTCGGGATCCCGCCGGTGCTCCACA
>MGOE01000006.1:372-674 GCA_001797035.1 Chloroflexi bacterium RBG_16_72_14 | reverse complement strand
AGCCGGATCCTCACCGTGTGCATCGAGATGGTGAGCGAAGGCGGCGTCGGCCGGGACTTCTCCGAGCTGCCCATCGCCGCAGCCGCGCCGGGTTGGTGGTCGGAGAAGGCCATCACGATCGGCTTCTACGCGGTCGCGTCCGGGATCCTCACGGTGCTCGGATCGCCGCTCAACATCCTCGGTAGCGAGGCGGTCACCAAGTACGTGACCGACGACATCGAAGGATTGATGGGCGGCAGGTTCGCGTTCGAGCCTGATGCCGCCCTGGCGGCCGATCTCATCGTCGCCCATCTCGACCGGAA
>MGOE01000006.1:0-332 GCA_001797035.1 Chloroflexi bacterium RBG_16_72_14 | reverse complement strand
CGTCCCCCGGCCGACCGTCGCCCAGCCGGCCGTCGCCCAGCTCACCGTCTGACAGCAGGGTATCTCGGGGAGAAGGTCACCAACCATGTCACGAATCATCGCGAGCGCCGCCATCCGGGGAGCTCATGCGTATGTCGAGGAGGCCGAGGCTCGGCTGACCGAGACCCTCGAGGCGAAGGGCGGTGGGGCGCGCCTGGAGTTCCCCAACACCGCATTCCACCTGCCGCTCATCCTCGCCCTCACCGGCATCGAGGTGAACACGATCGAGGATGCCCAGGCGCCCCTCCGGATCGCCCGGGGCTTCCTGGCGCCGGTCCCGACCGAGGCGATGT
>MGOE01000005.1:5082-5454 GCA_001797035.1 Chloroflexi bacterium RBG_16_72_14 | reverse complement strand
TCGCCGTGGTCACGGCGGCCGCGGCTGCCGCGCTCTGGCTGTCCCTCCCGCGATCGCTGGAGCTGGACCGGACCATGCGGCCGATCGGGCGGGCCACGGTCTGGAACGTCGGCGACTATCGCAGCGGATACGAGGAGTACCGCCTCGCCTTCGACCACAAGGACCTCCTGCTCGAGCTGTTCCCGTCCTTCATGGAGGTGGCTGACCCGGCGGCGGAGTTCGTCGGCTCGCCCTGGCTGCAGATCCGCTATGCCCGTCGCGGGGAGATCGAGCCGGAGACCCATTACGTGGTGCAGCCCGTGGCGAGCCCCGCGCCGGCCGGCTTCACGTACGTGGCGGCTGACGCGGTCGCAGCGCTTTACGTCCGCGACC
>MGOE01000005.1:3914-5038 GCA_001797035.1 Chloroflexi bacterium RBG_16_72_14 | reverse complement strand
AACACGGAATGGCAGAGCCCGGCGCTCCGGGTCCGGCGCGAGACCCTGTTCTGGATGCTGGGAGTCGAGGCCGGTACCTACGACGTCGACATTCGCCGCGCGCTGGAGCGGATCCGCGGCGCCTGATGCCGGTCCGGGCCCGGCACGGGTCCATCGGACGCCGGCTCTCGTTAGATTGGCACGACGGGCTCCGCGTCGAGGGATGCGGGCCCCGACCGATCTCCGCCGCGAGCAGGCGCGAACCCCGACCTTGATCCGCCACTGCCTCTTCTGCGACACCCGATTCCCCGACGGGGAGTCGTTCCCCGGCTTCGCGACGGGCCGGCAGGCCGCCTGGGACCCGGGCCGGTCCCGGGTCTGGGCGATCTGCGACGAGTGCCACCACTGGACCCTGGCTCCGTTCGAGGACCGGCTGCCCATCATCGAGACCCTCGACCGCACGATCCGGGACCGCGGCCGGTCCGTCGCCTCCACCGCGCACGTCGAGCTGTATCGTACCGACACCCACGCGCTGCTCCGGGTGGGGACGGGCGATCTCGCGGAGGAATCGTGGTGGCGGTACGGCCGGGAGCTGCGCCGCCGGCGGTCGGAGTACGAGCGCCGGGAGTCGCGCTGGAGCGCGTACAGCATGGCAGCGCTGGCGACCGTGAGCGAGGCCCTGGGCCTGACGGACCGGGGGCTCCGCATCACGTGGGACGAGAGCCCGGTCCCCGATGTGCTCCGCTGGCGGCGCTTCCCCTGGGCAGCGTGGCACGGCCGGATCCCCTGCCCGAGCTGCGCGAGCGTGCTGCTGGCCGTGCGCTTCGACCTGTCCTGGTGGCTGCGGCCGCTCTCCAGCGAGCAGGGCCGGCTCGTGGTCGGTGTGCCCTGCGACCGCTGCGATCCATGGACACCCGACAAGGTCTACCGGATCGATGGCGACGAGGCCGCCCACCTGCTCCGCCGCGTCCTGGCCTACCAGCAGATCGAGGGCGCATCGGACCGGATGCTGGAGGATGCGTCGGCGTCCATCCGTGCGGCCGGCTCCAGCCGGGAGCTGTTCGACCGGGTCGCCGGCGAGCGCGGCTCGCTCTGGGGAATCGGCCCGGCCAGGCGGCTGGCGCTCGAGATCGCCGTGAACCAGG
>MGOE01000005.1:1603-3850 GCA_001797035.1 Chloroflexi bacterium RBG_16_72_14 | reverse complement strand
ACGAGATCGCGCGGATCGCCGACGAGGAGCTCACCTTCCCCCCTCGCTGATCCTTCACCCGATCGGAACGCGATGCGCCGGGAGCGGAGCCCAGCCTCGTCCACGGCCGCTTTCGGCTACTGGACGATGCAACAGCGACGGTTGGCCCCGCCTGCGGCCGCGTCCTCGTGAATGTTGTAGTCCTTCCTCGGTTGATACTGCGCCCAGAGTGGTGCGCCGTTTCCGTGCCAGGGAGGGGCACACTGCTTGTTCTTCAGCCAGAACTGCACCCGCTCCTGCACGCGCTCATGCTCCCGGTTGCGATACACCCACCTCAGTTCGGATCCGGTGACCGAGCGGGTCTTGCCGGGATCCTCGTGTGCGCCCACATCGGAGATCGTTCCCTGGTAGGATTTCTGTACGACGGCTTCCTGCTCGATGCCATCGAGCACGAAGTGCACGTGAATCCCGGGGTCGACCATGATCGCCCAGTACAGTCCGCCCTTGGACTTCCAGCGCACAGCCGCGTTGTCATCCTCGCCGCTGACGGCACCCCCGTACTTCGGGTGTCCGCCCAGCGCCTTCACGAAAGCCTTGGCCTCGGGGGGGCGCCTGCCCCTCATGTGCTGCATCTCGGAGGCGAGGACCGGGTAATCGTCGATGCGGGCGAATTTCGGGCCGTCACCGAGTTTCTGCTCGGTGAAGAACCGGGCTCGGCCGGTATTCCATTCCCCCTCGATTCCGTAGACGAGATCGCCCTTCTCGAAGTCTCGCCAGGGTGCATTGAACGGCACGCAACACCTCCAGGCTATCCCCGACCGTCAGCCGTGTACTGCCACTTCCCCTCGCGCAGCATGCGCAGCGCCTCGTCCACGGCCGCCTTCAGCTCGCGGTCGAAGCCGCGCAGCTCGTCCTCCGGCGTGTTCTCCACAAACACGTCGGGCGCCACGCCGTAGTTCTCGAGGTTGATGCCGTAGTTGTTCGGCTTCTCCGGATCCCAGCTCACGACCAGCGAGCCGGGCGTCCGGATCGAGCCGCCGTTGATCAGCCGGTAGCTGCCCGTCGCGATCACGGCCGCGGCCGTCGGGTTGCCGACGATCCGGCCGATCCCCAGCTGGCGGAACCCCATCGGCGTCACCTCGCTGTCGGAGCCCGAGCGGGCATTGATGAGCAGGACCTTGGGTCCCGCGATCGCCTGGCGCGGGCGCCGCCCCCAGGTGCGCGCACCCCAGCGGCTGTTCCAGAACTGGTACGGGCGCCGCTCGAGGATGTCGAGCAGCTCCTGGTCGATGTTGCCGCCGCCGTTGAAGCGGATGTCGACGACGATCCCCTTGGCGTTCCAGTAGCGGTCGATCTCGATCCGGAACTGCTCCAGCGTCGGATGGTTCATGGCCCGGATGTGGACGTACGCGATCTGGCCGTTCGACTCCTTCTCCACGTAGTCGCGGTTGCGCGCCACCCAGTCCTCGTACCTGAGATCGGTCATCGAGGCGATCGAGCGGATCCGCACGTCGCGCGCGCCCGCGCCGGCGGCCGACCGGGCGACGCGCACCGGGACAAACTCGTTGATCGCGTGGTTGAGGACCTTCCAGTAGTTGTCGCCCGCCTTCAGCTCGGTGCCGTCGATGGCGAGCACGTAGTCGCCGACGGCGAGACCCAGCCATTGCTTGTCCGCCGGGCCGTCGCGGTAGATGTGGGTGATGCGGTAACGGCCGTCGGCGGGCTCCATCTCGAAGCCGAGGTAGCGGGCCCGGTACTCGTTGGCCATGTCCTGGCTGGGCGGTCCGCTGACGCCGACGTGCGAGGCGTTCAGCTCACCGATCATGCTGTTGGCCAGGTCGTAGGCGTCCTCGTACGTGCCGACGTCGGCGAGCATGGGCTGGTACTGCGCCCGGATCGCGTTCCAGTCCTTGCCGTGCATCTTCTCGTCGTAGAACCGGTACTTCATGACCCGCCAGCTCTCGTCGAAGATCTGCGCCCATTCGGCGCGCCGGTCCACCTGCACGCTGAAGGAGAAGACGACCCGCTCCTTGCGCTGGTTGGCGATCGGCATGCGCCAGATCTCGGACGCGCCCGCCTGCGGGTTCTGCGTGTAGAAGACAGTGCGGCGGTCCTCACTCGGCGTCAGGCCGGGGAAGGCGCCGGCGGCCACCCGCCGGCGGTCGCGACCGTCGACGCCTACCGAGAAGAGGCCCTGCCCTTCGTTGTCCGTTGACGTGAAGTAGACGGTCCGGCCGTCACTCGAGAGGAACCAGTCGCCCACCGCGT
>MGOE01000005.1:340-1509 GCA_001797035.1 Chloroflexi bacterium RBG_16_72_14 | reverse complement strand
CGCGGGTTCGCGCCCGGACCAGCGGGTCGTCCGGGTCCTCGGTGAGGGCGGTCAGCGAGACCGCGAACAGGTGGTTCGTGCCGCCGTCGCGGGCGGACGTGAAAACCAGCGTGCGGGCGGCCGCCGCCACCTCGCCGCCCCCATCGCGGAACGGGTTGCGGGACACGTTCACTTCGCGGCCCGCCTGCGTGTCGTAGAGGAAGACATCGGCGTTCTGGTCGTCGTCACTCCGGGTGTAGACCAGCCAGCGGCCGCCGGGCGCGTACTGGGCGAGGTTGTAGCCGCCGGCGATGTTCCAGGCCAGCTCGCGCTGGCGTCCGCCGGCCACGTCGATCTCGAAGAGGCGATTGGCGCCGACGAAGGCGATGCGGGAGCCGTCGGGCGCCCAGACGAAGCGGCTCTTCCAGGAGGGGTGGCGCGACAGCTGGCGGCGGGTGCCGGCCGCAATGTCGTACACCCAGATCTCCTCGTCGCCGGACTCATCGCTGATGTAGCCGAGCAGCTTGCCGTCGGGCGAGTCCCCGGCGAAGCGCTCGCGGCGGGCCGAGCGCGTGACCTGCGTCTTCTCGCCCATGTCGGGCTCGGCGGGGACCAGGAAGATCTCGCCGCGAGTGTCCACCGCGAGCATGCGGCCGTCCGGCGCGGGCGCGAAGCCCTCGGCCCGGTTCTCGACGGGGACCCAGTCCACGGGGTTGTCGCCGCGGTCGAAGGCCAGCTCGACCGGGACCTTGCGCGGCTGGCCGCCCGCAAGGTCGAGCACGTACAGCTCGTAGTCCTGCGTGAAGATCAGGGTGCGGCCGTCCGGGCTGATGGACGGCCACTTCACGCCGCCGCTCGTGAACCGGGTGACCTGCACGGGCGCGCCGCCCTGCGCCGCGACCTTCCAGATGTTGAAGATGCCGGACCTCTCCGAGACGAAGTAGATGGAGCCATCCACGCCCCACATGGGATGCCCGTCCTGAACGTGGCCGCGGAACTCCTCGAGGTTCGTGTCCGTGAGCTGCGTGATCTGCCGGGTGCGCAGGTCCTGGACGTAGATGTCCGCGCTGTTGTTGCCGCGGTAGCCTTTGCGCGGCTCCGGCTTGTTCTCGCGCGTGAAGGCCACCATCGCGCCATCCTGGCGGATCATCCCGGCGCGCGCGAAGTCCATGGGCATGGGCACGGGCAGG
>MGOE01000005.1:0-320 GCA_001797035.1 Chloroflexi bacterium RBG_16_72_14 | reverse complement strand
GTACAAGGGCGAGCCGAACGGGTGCACCGCGCGCCCGGACGTGATCACGATGCCGGCGCCGTCGGGCGTCCAGTACTCGACCTCGTCGATCCCCGTGAAGAACGTGAGCTGGCGCGGCTCGCCGCCGCCCACCGCGACCACGTAGACATCCTGGTTGCCCATGCGGTTGCTGGAGAAGGCGATCCAGCGTCCGTCCGGCGAGAAACGGGGCTCGATGTCGCGCGCCGGATGAGCCGTGAGCCGGCGCGGGCCCGAGCCATCCGCGTTCGCGACCCAGATGTCGCCCTGGTAGGAGAACGTGATCAGGCCGTGCGCGATGT
>MGOE01000004.1 GCA_001797035.1 Chloroflexi bacterium RBG_16_72_14 | reverse complement strand
ATGGATCGAGGCTGGGGATCGGATTCGTCCGCGCCCGGCCACGCGGACCGGTCACCGGGATCGTGGCCGATCGGAGTCGGAGCGCAGAGGTCCGCATTCGGTATCGGGGTGGTGACCGCTTCGAGGTGACCGACAAAGTCGACCGCTACGTCGCGGTGTCCGGGCAGCCCGTCATCACGATCGATTCCCTGGGCGTCCGGCATGAAGTCGTCCTGAGGGGATTCCGCACGGCGACGGCATCGCCCGTGTCTGGCCGAGGGACACGAGATGAAGGCAGATGAAGCCCTGGCGTTCGCCGCCGCGCCTCCCTCAACCCCAGATCGCCGTTGACGCCGCACGCCGTGCCGAGCGGGCCGCTGATCCTCTAGCCCGGATCCAGGCGAACGAGCCCGACGCGTCCCGCAAGCTCGCAGGCGCGGCGGTACTCCGCGCGCGTCAACCGGCGGTCGAGCGTCGGATGCTCCCACGCCCGATAGCACGGCCGGTACTGGGCCATCAGGTTGACGTACGTGTCGGGAGAGACCTCCGAAGCGATCCACGCGAGGACCTGATCGGTTCCGGCAATGTTCCCGGGCAGCACCAGATGGCGGACGAGGAGCCCGCGCACGGCCACGCCGTGCTCGTCGAGGACCAGGTCGCCGACCTGGCGATGCATCTCGCGCACCGCCCGGCGATCGGCCTGGACGTACTCCCGCACGTGCGAGTAGCGACGCGCGAGGTCGCTGTCGCCGTACTTCATGTCCGGCATGTAGATGTCGACCACGCCATCCAGCAGCGCGAGGGCTTCCGGACTGTCGTACCCGCCCGTGTTGTAGACGAGCGGAAGACGGAGGCCGGCCGCGGCCGCGATGACCAGCGCCTCGAGGATCTGGGCCACGACGTGACTCGGCGTCACGAGGTTCACGTTGTGGCATCCCATCTCCTGGAGCTCGAGCATCATCGCGGCGAGGCCCTCCGCCTGGACCTCCGACCCATCCCCGCGCTGGCTGAGCTCCCAGTTCTGGCAGAAGACGCAGCGCAGGTTGCACCAGGCGAAGAAGATCGTCCCCGACCCGCGCCGGCCGCTGATCGGTCGCTCCTCGCCGTGGTGCGGCCCGTAGCTCGCGACGCGCGCCCACCTGCCGGTCCGGCACACGGCACCCTTGGTGCCGCTGAGCCGATCCACCCGGCAGTAACGCGCACACAGGTCGCAGCTCGTCAGCCGACCGAGCGCGAGGCTCGCGCGATCGGCAAGCTCGCCGCTGCGGTGGAGCGCGAGATACGCCGGTTCGGTGCCAACAACGGCGGTCACGGGCGGCCCTCCAGTGGTCCCACGACAGCGTATCTCGGTTCCTTCCGCTTCCCCAAGAGGCCACTGGCACGATCCTCGCGTCGGCGGCACGAGGTCGAGACCACCGCCGGACCCTGCCGGCCGACCCGCCCCGGAGCGACCAAGTGACCCTACCGTCCGGCACGCGCGGAGTCGACCATGGAGCCCGGAGGTGGTGGCTATGTCGCGCCAGCAGCTGTCTCATCCCGGTGGGTCACCCGCGGTGAGCCTCGGCCCTTATCGACGGCGCGGTCCGTGAGCCATTCGCCATGGCCTGGGCTACGGTCGTTCTTCATGGGGATCTGAACGACTTCCCGCTCTCGCACCGCCGGGGCGGCGTGGCGCACCGCCGGGGCGACGTGGTGCACCGGCGCTTCGTCGGGCGCCCGGCGGTCAAGGACCTCCTGGAAGCCCTCGGGATTCCGCACCCGGAGATCGCGGCCATCACGGTGAACGGCGCGCCAGCCGGCTTCGACCACCGCCTGGACGACGGCGCTCGCGTGGAGGTCTGGCCGGCCGCCGAGGCCGCTGAGTGGGGGCTGGTCCCCGTCCTGCCCGCGGCGCCCGAGGACTTGGCCGATCCGCGCTTCGTCGTCGATGCCCACCTGGGCCGTCTGGCCGCGTACCTGCGGATGCTCGGCTTCGACACCTGGTACCGCAACGATGCGGATGACGACCAGCTGGCGGCTGTCGCCGCCGCGGAGGGGCGGATCCTGCTGACCCGCGACCGCGGCCTCCTCAAGCGAAGCGTCGTGCGGCGCGGCGCCTACCTCCGCTCGGACCAGCCGGTCGAACAGCTCGTCGAGGTGGCGTTGCGCTTCGGCCCGGTCGACCGTTGGCGGCCCTTCGGGCGCTGCCTTCGCTGCAACACACTCCTGGTCTCGGTGAGCCGCGAGGAGGTCCTGCACCGGCTCCAGCCGCTGACGCGGATCTACTACGACGACTTTCGCCGGTGTCCCGGTTGCGGGGCCATCTACTGGAAGGGGTCCCACCACGCCCGGATGGAGCGCCTCGTCGACCGGGTGCGGGCCAGCATCCCGAGGTCGGCCGAGCGCTGACCGCCGCCGTCAGCTTCGCAGGGCTAGACAGGCCGTACCACCCGGGCAGGTGCGACTGCGGCGGGCATGCGCGAGCGCCAGGCGGATCAGGGCGGCCTCCGCGTCGCGGACGTCCAAGCCTGCGTCGGCCGCCATGGCCTCGAGACCGGTGAGCGCGCGAGGATCCGGCGCGTCGGACGGCACCGGCAACCCGAGATGGCCGGCCGCCCAGCGAGCCCGTGGGTCGAGGGGCGAGCGTGCCGCCGGCCAGCGGCCACGGAGCTCGCGTAGGAAGACCCGGACCGTCGTTGGTCCCCATCCCGGCAGGGCATCGAGCGTGGCCTCCAGCTCGGCCGGATCGCCGGTCAGCCGGCCGAGACCGGCGATCTGGCCTCCGAACCGTTCGTCCACGGTGGCCGCCAGCACCTGGAGACGGGTCGCGGTGCCGAAGTCATAGCGGACGTACCCGCCCTCGTCGAGCCGCTCGACCAGCGCCTCCCAGGACGAACCTGCGACGTCGGCGATCACCCGGATCCCGGTTCGGCCCAGCGCCGCGTAGGTCCGGACCACCGTCCGCGCCGAGATGCGGTGGCCGAAGAGGGTCGCCGCCAGGAACCAGCGCTCGACCTCCTGATCATCGCGGTCGACGTCGATGCCCATCTCGGTCGAGTACCGGCCGCCCAGCGCGAGCACGAGGTCGCGCAGGCCGACGACCGTGTCTGCCATCACCGGCCGCGAGCCCGGCGGCTCAGTTCTGCACTGACCGAAGGAAGCTGCGGACCTGGGCGCTGAAGGTCTCCGCCGCCTCGACGCTGCTCATATGACCTACTCCCGGCATGACCACGAGCCTCGACGCCGGGATCCTGGTGTGCAGGTCCTGGGCGACCGTCAGTGGAGCACGCACATCTTCGTCGCCGTACAGCAGCAGTGTCGGCACGGCGATACGCGGGAGTATGTCGCGGAGATCGGCTTCGGCTAATGAGCGCGCCATCGCCCGAAGCCCGGCTGGATGGATCTCCAACATGATCGCTTGGAATGCCTCGACCGGCTCCGCCGGCGGCGATCCCGAGAACATCGTCGGGATCATCGAGCGCACCCGCTGATCGGGCGGCGAGTCTGCTGCCTGCAATGTCTGCTCTAGGCGCTGCTCGATGATCTCGTCGAGGAGGGAGCCGGCCCACCCTGCATAGGCCGATGCGAGCACGAGGCTCATAGGGATCGTGGGATGCCGACGGTAGAGCTCGAGCGCAAGCGCACCACCGAACGACAGCCCGACGACGTGTGGTCGCGCCAAGCCGAGCGCGTCGATGAACGCGGCAAGGCAGTCGGCGTAGTCGGCAAGGCGAAACGTTTCGGGCGGATCCGATGATCGCCCGGAGCCCGGCGCATCCCACGCCACGACCGTGAACTCGTCGGACAGGGCATCGATCTGGCGGCGCCACTCCCGGCTATCGCCGACGAACCCGTGCAGGAGGACCAGGGGCGGCCCTTCACCTCGCCGTTCGAAGGCGATGCCGAGCCCCCCTACCTCGATCTCGTCCATTTCGCCCCCTGCCGAAGATCGCGGGCTCAGGACACCGACCTCGTCCCCGCCACGGGCCGGCGCGGTTGCCATGTCGTGGAGCGGTGCCCGGACCAGTTGGGACCACCCGTGGCGAGCCGGTCCGGGTCCCGCCGCTGGCCATGGGCGTCGTCGAAGCGCGCCCGTCACGACACTCTAACTGCGCCCGATTCGCTTGTCCTTCCGCGCTCACGCTACAGCGCCCACGAGGTCAGGACTTCCACAGCAGTTCAGGCCCGGGGTCGAGGTGATCGTGCGGTACGACCCGTCGAACCCGACGCGGGTCCCCTATCTATTCGGCGCCGGAGCGCCCATACTCCGCTCCTCGAGAGGGAGGCACGGGAGCTCGCGGGTTCCCACCAGCGCGGCGTCCCCACACGGTCGCCTAGACCGTCGCGCAGGGCCAATGGCGAGTCCGACCCTTCCGTCGCCGGGCACGCAGGTGCTCCTGGAGGTTCCCATGCCGTTGATGGCAGTCGCGTTCCCGATCCTCCCCGGAAAGACCGCTGAGTGGCGCACGTGGATGGAGGAGCTGAACGGCCCGCGTCGCCAGGAGTTCGCCGACTCCCGACGACGGGCCGGCGTCCACGAGCGAACGTTCCTACAGCCGACCCCCATGGGTGACCTCGTGATCGTGACGCTCGAAGGCGACGATCCGGGGCAGGCGTTCGGGCAGATGATGAGCGCCACGGACGCGTTCACCACCTGGTTCCTCGAGCGCGTGCAGGCCATCCACGGCGTCGACCTGACCGCGCCGATGACCGGGTCGCCGTCCGAACTTGTCGTGGACTCGGACCCGGTGGCCGTACTGGCCAGGTAACCGGAGACCGCGTCTCCGGCTCGCACCGAGAGGCCGCTCGCTTCGGCGGGCGGCCTCTTTGCGATGGGCGCACGGCGCGACGCCTCTCGCGACCCGTTGCTGCGGTCGCCCGCCCGTGGTCCGGATCGGGCGGTTGTGCGTATCATGCGCAACCATGGCGTTCCCCGAGCACTTGGCTGCGCGATGGGTTCAGCGGATGAGCCCGACCGGCCGTCGCCGCATCGACCTGGGCGCCATCGGCCTGGCCTTCGTCCTCGGCCTGGGGTCGGCCCTCGCCGGCGGCCCCCAGCCGGTCCAGGCGGCACGGGTCTACGAGTTCGACCTCTACCGACCGGGCGATTTCGTGGCGCAGACGAACCTCGTGCAGTGCGTCGGCGCCAGCATGCAGATGATGATCAACCTCGTCTCGGCCCGGGACGACCGCAGCGCCGCCACGCAGCGCCGGCTCTGGCAGCTGGCCCGCCAGCTGGGCCCGCCCCGGCCGCCGGATCGGCCACCCCGGCGCGGCGCGTCCGCGCAGGGCTGGGCGGCCGGCCTGAACCGGTTGGATCAGGGACCCTACGCGGTCGTGGGCTACCCGAGCCTGGCCGACGCCCTGTACGCCGCCGCCCGCTCGATGCGCCGCACGGGCCGGCCGGTCGGCCTGCTCGCCTGGGGCGGCCGCCACGCCTGGGTCATGAGCGGCTTCCGGGCCACGGCGGACCCGGCCGTGACCGACGACTTCCGCGTCACCCACGCCATCGTCCTCGACCCGCTGTACCCACTCGATAGCACGACCTGGGGCCGCAGCCCGGCGCCGGGCTCGAGCCTCACGCCGGCCAGGCTCGGCCAAGCCTTCGTGCCACGCCGGGGCAGCTGGTCGGGCGTCCTGAGCGGGATGTGGGTCATCGTCCAGCCCATCGACCTGCAGGCGCGGCAGGGCATGCTGTGAGCGAGGCCGTCCTCATGGTCGCACCGGCGACGGCCTCTGCTGCAGAGTAGCGTCACGAGGCCGAAGGCCCCGGTGAGAACCGGCGGCATACGGCCGAAGGAACCACGACGATGGCACTCGCCGAACGGACACCGCGTCGGGTCGGAGAGGACCCTCAGGCGTTTATCGTCCCTGCGGCGTCGAACACCATCGCCCGCTGCAGGGCAGCGGCCCGCATGTCGCCCGGGATCTCGACCGGACCACCCAGCACCTGTGCGTTGATGGCCGCCTGCGCCGCCTCTTCGACGACCCCGCCGACCAGGACGGCCAGCTCCGGTGTGCGGTGGAACACCAGCACCCCATGGTTGGCCAACAGCACAGCAGGGATGCCTGGC
>MGOE01000003.1:6660-6872 GCA_001797035.1 Chloroflexi bacterium RBG_16_72_14 | reverse complement strand
CGAAGCGCTCGATGTCGGCGACCGACTCGGGCCCGGCGAACCACAGGCCGAGTTCGGTCACCCCCGCCTCTCGGTACGCCGCGCACTGCGCGAGGCACTCGTCCAGCGTTCCGGCGATCGTGTAGGCGTCCACGAAGCGGTCGTCGAGCGCCTCCGCAGCGGGCGCGCCCGCGGCCAGTCGCTCCATGGCCCCGCGGAAGCGGTCCGGCTCG
>MGOE01000003.1:6022-6414 GCA_001797035.1 Chloroflexi bacterium RBG_16_72_14 | reverse complement strand
ATGAGCCCATCGGCCAGCTCGCCCGTCAACGCGATCGCCTGGTCGCCCATGGCCGCCATGAGGATCGGCACGTCCGCGCGCGCGGGCGGGTGCTCGAGCCGCACGCCGCGGGCCGAGAACACCCGCCCCGCGTGGGTGACCTCCTGCCCGGCGAGCAGGCCGCGCACGATCGCGAGCGCGTCGCGCATGGCGCCGATCGGCCGGTCCCACGCGAGCCCCATCTGGCGCACGCGCGAGCCGATGCCCGCGCCGAGTCCGAGCACCGCGCGCCCCCCGGCCAGCTCGTCGAGCGCCGCCGCCTCCATGGCGATCAGCGTCGGGTGGCGGTTGAAGGGGTTGAAGACACCGATTCCCAGGCGCACGTTCCGGGTCGCCACAGCGCAGGCCGCCAT
>MGOE01000003.1:4166-5973 GCA_001797035.1 Chloroflexi bacterium RBG_16_72_14 | reverse complement strand
CCGAAGCCGGCGCGGTCCGCGGCGGCGGCCAGCTCGACGCATGCCGCCGGCGACTGGCCGCCGTGCAGGCGCAGCGCGATGCGGGGCAACAGGGCAGCCACGGACGCCTCAGATGCCGCCGGGCCGCGGCTCCTGCGTCGCCTCGGAGAAGTGCACGTGCGTGATCTTCCAGCCGCCTGCCCGCCGCACCATGACCATCGTGGCCCGCGAGCGGCGCTCGGGCCGGTCGCGGAAGGTCCCTGGCGGCGGCTCGCTGCCGATCCACTTGATCGGCGAGAGCCGGTGCGAGGTGAGCACGGCCAGGTCGCCGCGGATCAGGATCTTCACGTCGTCCGGCTCCCACCGGCCGGTCCGGAGCCGATCGCGGTAGTAGTCCCACAAGCGGAACCACTGCTCGCGGCCCACGTAGGTGTGGCCGTTGAGGTTGAAGAACACGTCGGTCGGGTCGTCGTCCCAGATGCGGGCGAGCGCGCCGACGTCGAAGGTGGCGTTGGCGTCGAGGTAGGCGTCGTGCACCTCGAGCACGCGCCGGCGCTCCTCCTCGGAGCCGCCGTCGAAGACGACGGGTTTCATGCGCGGCCCTCCTCTCGTGGATCCGTGCGCGGCGCGCACGGGCGGGGAGAGTCCCACTCACGACGGCCTTCTGGGGCGCCTCTCGCGGCCGGTATTACCTCGTTGTCCAGATCTCGCTCCCGCACACATGTACGTCGGCAACGTCCGGCTGTTCCTGAACGTCCGCCCACCGTCACGGGGGTTCCGCGACGGTGGGCGGGACGGGTGCGGCCACGCTACTTCTTCGCAGCTTGTCCTAGACAGTGAGGAACGTTGGCCTGCGGCGGGAGGTTCCCGGAGGGCGGCGGCACGCCCTTGTCGAGACCCGCCTGGAGCAGGCGCGCGCGCTCGTCATCCGCGTCCTCGCACAGCATCAAGCGGTCCTTCACGAGATCGTCGATGGCGCGCATCACCGCGCTGTAGTACATCCCGAACGACGGGTAGCGTTCCTCGATCGAGGGGCGAGGATCGCCGGCCGCTTCGCGCTCGGCCCGGGTCCTGGCGAACGGGATCATCTGCCCGGACGCCTCACAGCCGTCGTTGGCCTGCGGGCCCGCGCGCAGCGCCCAGCCGGTGTAGGTCGCAAGCGGCACCGTCACCTCGGGCGACCGCACGCCGGCGATGTCGTTACCGTCGCTGTCGGTCTTCGGCACGTAGCTCGGGTAGATCGGGCCGTTCAAGGGATTGTCCTCGTACGGCAGGGCGATCACCGGGGGATTGATGGTGGCGATCCCCGTCTCGTAGAAGTCGGGCCCGTAGTCGAGCAGGTAGCGCGTCGTCTTGAGCCCCGTGTACGTCACGCCCGGGATGTTCGGGAAGCCCATCCCCGACTGCGGCAGCGGTGGCACCAGCGTCCCGTCCGCGAGCTTCGGCACCCGGCTGGGCGGCGGCAGGATGCCGTTGGTCCAGTCGTCGAGCGCGAGGAAGAGGGCGCGCTGCACCGGCGCCGAGTTCAGCGGATTCAGGAACTGCTGGCAATTCCCCTTCGAGGAGGCGTTGCCGGTGCCGTGCTGGTGACTCGACATCAGGTAGTTCCGCGCATACGGCGAGTCGGGGAGGTCGACGGTGCCGGCCGGACCCGTGTGGAGGAGCGAGGTGGCCTTGACCCAGTACTCGTTGGAGGAGTAGATCTCAGCGGCCAGCGGGCAGGTATCCGTGGCGATGCAGGTTGCGTAACGACTGTCCGTCTTGCCCGTGAACGGATCGGTGGTCGTCACGTTGGCGAACGGGAACACGCCTTCGACGTAGAGGTGAT
>MGOE01000003.1:1338-4151 GCA_001797035.1 Chloroflexi bacterium RBG_16_72_14 | reverse complement strand
CGGTTGCGCTCGGTCCGGTTCGGAGACGAGAAGCGGTAATTGAGGTTGAGGCCGTCGCCGCCCGCGATCCACTGCATCATTCCGTCGAACACCTTCTTGCCGTTCTCGGCCTCGTTGAACCCGAGGTGCCGGAAATCATTGAGCAGGCGTCCGGGTTGCGAGGAAACCTCGGTGTAGATCCGGGTGATGTCGCCGGCCAGCGGATTCGGGGTGCCGAAGTCGTCCGCCAGCTCGTACCGCAGCCAGGCGTTCCAGTCCCGGACCGCCGCGAACCCGAGGCCGTTCACGGTCGGGTCGATCGCCGTGTAGGAGAACTCGTAGATGTCATTGGCAGTGAACGCGGTGCCCGCCGGCAGCAGGCGGATCGCCGTCAGGCTCGCGTTGGCGTACTCCCAGCCCGCCGCGGGAATCTCGACGGGCGGGTCGTTGAGGTGCACGCGGTGCGTGAGGGTCGCCTGAGTCTTGTCCGGCGTGGCGGCGGGATAGCCGAGCGTGAACGACGTGCTCGACGAGACGATGTATTCGTACGCCGGCCCCGTGATCGACGAGCCATCGGGGTTCTTGGCGACCGGGAGCGTGACCGTCATGTTGAAGTTCGCGGTGCTCGTGCCGGCGGACTTGTCCCACCCGCTCCACACGATCGTGTAGCCGCGCGGCATCAAGAAGGCGTTCGCGAGCACGCCGGGATCGGTGACCGACCCGGGGTCGTTCCCCGCGGGGAAGCGGCCGAGCGACGCCCACGTCTTCCGGCCGCGGTTCGGTGGCTCGTACATGACCTTGTGAGCGCCTTTGCTCAGGTCCATCGGCTTGAGGATGTAGAAATCGAAGGCGTATTCGACCTTTCCCGCCGCGTTGCGCGTTGCCAGCCCGATGTCCACGATCACCGCGTTCCTCGGGTCGGTGGGATCGATCTCACCGAACGCCTTGCCGACCAGCTTCTCGTACTGGCCGACCCCCGACCACGAATATCCGCCAAACGTGGGCGACTCCTCCGTCGTGATCAGGATCTTGGTGATTCGCGCTTCTCCGGATGGCGCGATGATCCAGGTCCCAGCCGTCGCGAGTGCCGCCAGGATGACAAGACACCGGAACCTGCTCCACGATCGCCGCGTGAACACACCTCGTGCAGCCATACGTCCTCCTCTTCGTCGAGACAGCGTGCATCGCCTGTGTGCGCTCCCACGAGCCGCGGCCATCGAAGCCTCGCTCGGTAATGGAGTGGAGTGGAGCGAACGCACTAGAGTGGCTAGGGCGGACCGTACCCGTCGGTGGGCGCCAGTGTCAAGCCGAATCCGTCCAATCCATGTGAGGTGGTTCACGCGCGAGTCCTGACCGGCGCCCAGCCGTACGAGCGCTTCAAGAGCGCGATCGACGCCCTCCTCGAGCAGGCGTCGAGCCAGTCGAAATAGCGCGATCAGTCCTTGGGCAACCCCAGGACGCGCTCGGCGAGGATGTTGCGCATGATCTCGGAGGTCCCGCCCTGGATCGTGTTGCCCCGGGAGCGCAGGGCCCGGTACTGCCAGATCCCCTCGTCGATCGCCCACGGGCTGCCCACGTCGAGCGCGGCGTAGGCGCCCTCGAGCTCGAGACCGAGCTCGGCGACCTTCTGCCACGTCTCGCTGAAGCAGAGCTTGGCCGCGGCGCCTTCCGGCCCAACGGGCTCGCCGCGGACGAGCCGGGTCAGCATGCGGAGGTTCGTGCACCGGAGAGCCTCGGTGTCGACGTAGAGCTGGGCGAGTCGCTGGCGGATCACAGGATCGCTGCCGGGCGGCGGACCGGCCCGGCCGGGCCGTTGCGCGAGGTCGAGCAGGTCCGCGAGCCCCTGGCGGAGGGTGAGCTGCCGCGCGACGGTGCGCGGCCCCCGCTCGAACAGGAGGGTGGTGATCGCCACCTGCCAGCCTCCGTGCTCCCGTCCCAGCACGTTCTCCGCCGGCACCTCGACCCCATCCAGGAAGAGCTCGTTGAACTCGGCATCGCCGCTCATCTGACGCAGCGGCCGGACCCTGATGCCGGGGCTCCGCATATCCACGAGAAAGTACGTGAGCCCCTGGTGCCGGCGCGCCGCCGGGTCGGTCCGCGCCAGCACCGTGCACCAGTTGGCGTAGTGAGCGAACGAGGTCCACACCTTCGAACCCGTGATGACGTGGCCCCGCGCGGTGCGCTCCGCCCGCGTCTGGAGCGCGGCCAGGTCGCTGCCCGCCGCGGGCTCGGAGAACCCCTGGCAGAAGATGTGCTCGGCCGACAGGATCCGGGGCAGGTGGGCGCGCTTCTGCGCCTCGGTGCCGTGAACCATGATCGCGGGCCCGGCCATGTCGAGCCCGATGGCATTGGCGAGCTCGGGGGCCCGCGCCCGCGCCATCTCCTCGTAGAAGATGGCCTGCTCCATCACGGTGGCCCCGCGCCCGCCGTAGACGACGGGCCAGTGCAACCCGACGTAGCCGGCGGCGTGGAGGCGCCGCTGCCAGTCGATCAGGAACGCCGCCAGGGCTTCCCGGTTGGCGAGCGTCCGGCGGATCCTGCTCCAGTCCTTCGGGCCGTTCGCCGCGAGCCAGTCTCGCAGTCCCTCGCGAAACGCCTCCTCCGCGGCTGACAGCTTGAAGTCCATCCTGCTAGGTCTGGCGATCGGGCTCGAACACCGGATACATGAAGTCCTCGGAAATCTTGACCCACGCCACCCGGACCGGCATGCCGATCCGGACCTGATCGACGCTGCAGTTGATCACGTTCGAGATGACCCGGACTTTCTCCGCCAGCTCGACGGTGGCGACGATGTACGGGGGGACCTTCTTGAAGGGCGCCGGGGCACGATGGGT
>MGOE01000003.1:244-1326 GCA_001797035.1 Chloroflexi bacterium RBG_16_72_14 | reverse complement strand
CGCGATGAGTGATCGTATAGGTGTAGATCGTCCCTTTCCCGCTCGCCGGCCGCCACTCGAGGTTGCGCTTCCCCGTGTAGACGCTCACGGGTCGCGGATAGAACTGGTACTTCTTGGCGACGGGGCAGTACTGCAGCATGAAGACGCCGGTTCTCGCGGCGTCCCAGAAGGGCTTGCTGAAGTTGAGGGGCACCGGAACGGGACGCTGTCCAGCCAACGGGTCCGCTGTCATCGCTGTTCCTCCGCGTCGTGCTCAGGCCGCTTCCAGCAGGAGAACCGTGCTCGAGCCCCAGTTCCGCCCGTAGGGGATCCAGCCGATCCCGGTCACCATCGCGTTGCTCTTGCCTTGCACCTGGCGCCGCCCTCCCTCGCCGAAGAGCTGACGCACGGCCTCGACGAGGTTGTGGGCGCCGCCGGCCAACCCCGCCTGGCCCGCCGAGATCTGTCCGCCGCCGGTGTTCAGCGGGAGCGCATCCGTGAAGGAGAAGCCGTGATCGAGGACGAACTTGCAGCCCTCGCCGATGCGGCAGAAGCCGAGCTGCTCGAGCTGCAGGACGATGGCGATCAAGAAGTCGTCGTAGGGGTGGAACATCTGGACGTCGCCGATCGACATCCCGGCGGCGCGGAGCGCCCTGGGACCGGCCACCTGCTGGCCGACCGCGGTGATGTCCGGGCACGGATCGGTCTCGTTGTAGTTGACGCGCTCGCCGTAGCCGATCGGATGGACCATCTTCTTCGCCCCGAGCTCGCGCGCGTGGGCGGTGCTCGTGACGATGAGGGCGCTGGCGCCGTCGCACACCATGACGCAATCGAGCATCCGGATGGGATCGGAGATCATCGGCGACGCGAGGTAGTCCTCGATCGTGAGGGGCTGGCGGAGCTTCTCGCAGGCCTTGTCGTTGAGCAGCGCGTGATTGCGCTGGGTCACGGCCAGCTTGCCGAGCGCCATCGGGTCGAGGCCATACTGCGCGTCGTAGCGTCGGCTCAGCAGCCCGAAGTATCCCGGGGGGCCCATGACCCCGATGGGATACTGGAACTCGGAGCGGAAGGCCCTGATCGCCCCCCGGTTCTCCGTCGACTGC
>MGOE01000003.1:0-142 GCA_001797035.1 Chloroflexi bacterium RBG_16_72_14 | reverse complement strand
CCGAGGTCGCTGATCTGGCACCAGTCGAGCTCCAGTCCCAGGTAGGCGGACAGGACGGGGCTGTAGAAAGGGTTGCCGCAGTCGGAGAACGACGCGGACACGGCCATGCCGTCGATCTCCGACTTCTCGATGCCGGCATGCG
>MGOE01000002.1:7998-8273 GCA_001797035.1 Chloroflexi bacterium RBG_16_72_14 | reverse complement strand
CGCGACGGTCTCGAGGCGGCGCAGGCGGTGGCACGCGAGGCCCTGGCGGAGGCCACGGCCGCCGAGCTGGAGGCCCGCCAGGCACGCGAGACGGCCCGGGCGGCGTCGGAGGCCGCCGAGGGCACCCGCCGCGCTGTTGCGGAGCGTGCCGCGAGCGCCGGGTCCGGTCTCGCCGCGGC
The DNA here is from genome assembly GCA_001797035.1 of Chloroflexi bacterium RBG_16_72_14. Taxonomy (GTDB): domain Bacteria; phylum Chloroflexota; class Limnocylindria; order Limnocylindrales; family CSP1-4; genus CAIXZV01. Next base: position 8,094 of record MGOE01000002.1, on the reverse strand, counting down.
CCGCGGACGGCTGGATCAGCTGCAGCGGCGCCTGGCCGAGGAGGAGGAGCGGGGAATCGCGCGTGCCGCCCGGAAGCTCGGCGGCCGTCGCGTGGA
>MGOE01000002.1:190-7927 GCA_001797035.1 Chloroflexi bacterium RBG_16_72_14 | reverse complement strand
GTCGTGGACGGCGCCGCCGCGGTCGCGCTGGCCGGCGAGCGCGGGCACCTCGTGGTCGGCGAGCGGATCGGCCCGGCCGACCGGTCGTCGGGCGGCGGCACGGCCGCCGACCTGCGCCGGCTCGACGACGGGCTGGTCGCGGCTGGCGGCGGCCGCCTGGTCGACGCCGTCCGGCGAGATCCCAACGGCGCGGTCCGGGCCCTGCTCGCGCGCTGCGTCTGGGTGCCGGATATCGAGGCGGCGCTCCGGCTCCAGCCGGTCCTGCCGGCCGGCTGGCTCGCGATCACGCGGGACGGGGGCGCGGTCGTCGATCCCCTCACCGTCCGGGTCGGACGCGGCGACTCGCCCCTCGAGCGCCGCGCCGAGGCCGACCAGCTGGCACGCGAGGTCGAGGGGCTGCAGGCGGAGGCCGAGGCCGCGGAGCGGGAGCAGGAGGCCTCGACGGCGGCCGCCACCGAGGCGGTGACAGCCCTCGAGCGGGCCCGGGCAACGGAGTCGGCGGCCGCTGCGCGACGCCGGCAGGCCGAGGAGGCGGAGCGGGGCACCGGGCGCGAGCTGGAGGCGGCCGCGCGGGAGGCGGCCTGGCATGCGGCGCAGGCCGAGCGGCTGTCGGCGGAGGCGGCCCGGGCGGCGGAGGCGCGGGCCGCCCTCGACGCCATCGCGGTATCGGGCGCTGCCGCGCCCGCCGGGCGGCGAACCGACGGCGAGGCCGAGGCGATCGGGGCGGGGGAGGCCCGGGTCGCCGAGCTGCGGGCCCGCCGCGACCGGGCGGCGGCCGACGTCGCGACCCATGACCGGGCCCGTCGCGAGGCCGAGGCCCGCCGGGCGCGGGCGGAGGCCGCCGTGGCGCTGGCCGAGGCACGGATGGCCGTGGTGGACCGCGACCTCGCCGCCCTCGGCGAGCGGGAGCGGACCGCGGGCGACGAGCGGGACGCGGTCGGCGGCGAGCTGGCCGCCGCGCAGGCGCGCGAGACGGCCGCCCGCGCTGCGATGGAGGCGCTGCTCGCGGACGACCGCGCCGAACGCGCGCGGCTGGCGGAGGCGGAGCGCGCCGCGACCGGCGCGCGTGAGCGGCTCCGGACGGCGGACGACCGGGCGCGTGCCGCGGACGTCGCGGCCATGGAGTCGCGGCTCGGCCTTGACGCGCTCCGCGAGCAGGTGCTGGTCGAGCTGGCGGGGCTCGGCGAGACCGGGCTGCGGCATCTCGGTGAGGCGGCCGGCCTGGAGCCGGCGACCACCGACGAGACCGGCGCGGAGGCCGGCCTGGGGGCGGACGCCGACACGTCGGTCGAGAGCGCGGCCCTCGAGGCCGCCCTCGACGTGCTCGCCCCGCGCTGGGCGGCCGAGCCGCCGGCGACGGAGGCCCCGTCGCCGGGACGGCTCACGGTGCTCCGCCGCCGGTTCCACGAGCTCGGAGCGGCCAACCCGTTCGCGGTCGACGAGTACCGCGCGGTGCGTGAGCGCCTGGAGTCGCTCGACACCCAGGACCGCGACCTGCGCGAGGCGATCACCAAGACCCGGGCCCTGATCGCCGACCTGGACCAGCTCATCGCGACCCAGTTCCGGGCGACGTTCGCCGCCCTCGAGGTCGCCTTCGACGCGCGCTTCCGGCAGTTGTTCAGCGGCGGCTTCGCGAAGCTGTCGCTGACCGATCCCGCCGACCTCGCCTCCACCGGCATCGAGATCACCGCCCGGCCGCCGGGCAAGAAGCCCCAGGCGCTGTCGATGCTCTCGGGCGGTGAGCGCGCGCTGACCGCCGTGGCGCTGCTGTTCGCGATGCTCGAGGTCCGCCCGGCCCCGTTCTGCGTGCTGGACGAGGTGGACGCGGCGCTCGACGAGGCGAACGTCGGGCGGTTCACCGAGGCGCTCCGCGAGCTGGCGGAGCGGACCCAGTTCATCGTCATCACCCACAACCGCGGCACGATCGAGGTCGCCGACGCCCTGTACGGGGTGACCGTCGGCGACGACTCGGCCAGCCGCGTGATCAGCCTCCGCCTCGACGAGGCGCAGGCCATCGCCGACCACCGTCGGTCCGAGGCCCGCTCGGTCCTCGCCGGCGACCGGGCCGGCTGACCGGAGGTCCAGTGCCCCTCTTCCGTCGCGGCCCGTCGCGGCCACCAAACGACCAGCCGCCGCAGCCCGAGGCGCCCGCGCCCGAGACCGCGCCCACCCCCGGGGCTTCGCCCGAACCCGAGGTCCGGTGGGCCTGGGGGGCGGACTGGAGCCCGGACAAGGCCGATGCGGCGCGCCGAGAGCACGAGCGGGCGCAGCTCGAGCACGGCCTCGAGAAGTCCCGCACGGGCTTCGCCGCCCGGCTCCGGAGCGCGTTCGGCGCGGGCGGGGACGCGGACTGGGACGAGATCGAGGAGACGCTGATCACCGGCGACGTCGGCGCGACGCTGGCCATGGACCTCGTCGAGCGTGCCCGCCGGCGGCGGGAGGTCGAGCCCGCCGAGGCGGTCCGGGACGAGCTGGCGCTGCTCCTCGCGCCGCGCGACGCGGAGCACTGGGAGCCCGTGCCCGCGGTCGAGGGCGGCCCGGCCATCGTCCTCGTCGTGGGCGTCAACGGGACCGGCAAGACCACGACCATCGGCAAGCTCGCCGCCCGCGAGCGTGCCAACGGCCGCCGCGTCGTCCTCGCCGCGGCCGACACCTTCCGGGCCGCGGCCATCGACCAGCTCCGCATCTGGGCACAGCGCACGGACTCGGAGATCGTCGCCCACGCGCCCAACGCCGACCCTGCCGCCGTGGTGTTCGATGCCCTCGACGCCGCCGTCGCCCGCCATGCGGACCTCGTGATCGCCGACACCGCCGGCCGACTGCACACGAAGTCGAATCTCATGGACGAGCTGGCCAAGGTCCGGCGCGTCATCGACAAGCGGCTGCCGGGCGCGTGGGTCGAGACCTTCTTCGTCCTCGACGCCACCACGGGCCAGAACGGGCTGGCCCAGGCGAAGGCCTTCCACGGGGCCGTGGGGCTGACGGGGGTCGTGCTGACGAAGCTGGACTCCACGGCCAAGGGCGGCATCGTGTTCGCGATCGAGAAGGAGCTCGGCGTCCCCGTCCGGTTCGTCGGGGTGGGGGAGCAGGCCGACGACCTGGTGCCGTTCGACCCCCAGGCGTTCGTGGCCGCCCTGTTCGAGTAGCAGCGACCGGCCCGGGAGACGCAGGGCGCCCGGACCGGCCATGGCGTACACTCCGTCCGCCTCGGTGTCGCCAGAACCCGCGCACCACCCGCCCGGCGTCCGCCGTGTGGCCTGATCTCAACCGACAGCCAAGGGTCGCCGCCCCCGCATGTTCGACAGCCTCAGCGATCGCCTCCGCCACACGCTCGGCAACCTGACCGGGCGTGGCCGCGTGTCCGAAGCCGACGTGGACGCGGCCATGCGCGAGGTGCGCCTGGCGCTGCTCGAGGCGGACGTCAACTTCAGGGTCGTCAAGGACTTCGTGAGCCGCGTGCGCGAGCGAGCGGTCGGGGCGGACATCCTCGAGAGCCTGACCGCGGGCCAGCAGGTCGTGAAGATCGTCAACGAGGAGCTCACGGCGCTGCTGTCCGCGGGCGACCGGACGTTCCACCTCGTGGGCAGCCCCGCCGTCGTGGCGCTGGTCGGACTCCAGGGCTCGGGCAAGACGACGTCGGCCGCCAAGCTTGCGAAGCAGGTCGTCAAGCAGGGCCGCCAGCCGATGCTGGTCGCCGCGGACCCGTACCGTCCCGCCGCCGTGGACCAGCTCGAGACGCTCGGCCGGCAGCTCGGCATCCCGGTCCACCGCGCCCCCGCCGGCACGTCTGCCGTGGACATCGCGCGGGGCGGCATCGAGGCGGCGAAGCGGACCGGCCGCGACGTCGTGATCATCGACACCGCCGGCCGGCTGACGATCGACGACGCACTGATGGAGGAGATCCGCGAGATCAACGCCGCGCTCAGGCCGGTCGAGACGCTGCTCGTGGTGGACGCCATGACCGGCCAGGAGGCCGTCACCGTCGCCCAGGGGTTCGCCGCCGCCGTGCCGGTGACCGGCCTCCTGCTGACCAAGATCGACGGCGATGCGCGCGGCGGCGCCGCCCTGTCGATCGGCGCCGTGACCGGGATCCCGGTCAAGTTCCTGGGTACGGGCGAGAAGACCGACGCGCTCGAGGTGTTCCACCCGGACCGGCTCGCCGGCCGGATCCTGGGCATGGGCGACGTCGTCAGCCTCGTCGAGCGTGCCCAGGAGGCCTTCGATGAGAAGCAGGCGGTACGGCTCGAGGAGAAGGTGCGCAGGAACGCCTTCACCCTCGAGGACATGCTCGACTCCATGCGCCAGATGCAGAAGATGGGCCCGATGGGCCAGCTGATGTCGATGATCCCGGGGATGGGCGGGATGGCGAAGGATGCGCAGGCAGCGGTCGACCGCGGCGACCTCCGGCGCGTGGAGGCGATCATCCTGTCGATGACGCCCCGCGAGCGCCGCGACCCCTCGATCCTCAACGCCTCGCGGCGCCGGCGGATCGCGGCCGGGTCCGGAACGACCCTGCCAGATGTCAACCGGCTCGTGAAACAGTTCGCCGAGATGCAGAAACTCATGAGGCAACTCTCGGGAGGGGCGGGCCGTCGCGCAGCGATGGGCCAGCTCCTCGGACGACGATGACAGGGGGTCACCGATGACCGACCAGGATCCGACGCAGCGCTACGAGGCGCCGCTGCCGCCCCAGCCCGCCGCGATGGAGCCACCGGCGCCCGAGCCGGCCGCGATGGAGCCACCGGCGCCCGAGCCGGCCGCGATGGAGCCACCGGCGCCCCCGTCGCCGTTCGAGGCGGTCGTCGCGGCACCCACTGCGCCCGTGGCGGTCGCCACGACCGCCGGCCCCGGCCGCAGCCGCCTCCGGTGGCTGATCGCCGGGCTCGTGACGCTCCTCGTCGTGGGCACCGCGGCAGGCGCCACGTTCCTGCTCACGCGCGATGCCGGCGACCCGGACGTGCTTGTCTGGGCGCCCGCCGACAGCATCATGTACGTCGAGGCGCGCCTCGATCTCCCCGGTGACCAGCAGGCCGAGCTGGCGGAGGTCCTGAGCGCCTTCCCGGGCTTCGACGACCAGGCGGCCTTCCCGACCAAGCTGTCCGAGGCCCTCGACCAGCTGGTCGACGAGGCCAGCGGCGGCGAGATGAGCTACACCGCCGACATCGAGCCGTGGTTCGGCGGGCAGGTGTCGATGAGCATCGGCGAGCTGCCCACCGCGACGGACCCGTCGTCGATCCGGATGCTGGTCCTGGCGGGTACGAAGGACGCCGCCAGGGCCTCCGCCTGGGCGGCCGACCTGCTCGCGGAGTCGGGCGCCACCAGCACGACGGAGGACTACCAGGGCACGACGATCACCGTCGTCACGCCCCCGGAGCCGGTCATCGGCATGGGCAGCTTCAAGGCCGCCTACGCGGTCGTCGGTCCGGTGCTGGCCGTGGGCGACCTCGCCTCGGTCAAGGCCGCCATCGACACCGGCGGGACGTCCGGGCTGCCGTCCAGCGCCAGGTTCAAGGAGGCATCGGCGTCGGTCAGTGGCGACCGGCTCGGGTTCGCCTACCTCGACTACCAGGCGCTGCTCGACGGCTTCAACGCGATGGTCCCCGACGTCGCGGCGCCGATGCCCGAGCTCCCGTCGTCGCTCACCGAGCAGCTGCCCGCGTGGCTCGTGGAGACCGTGCGCGCCGAGGACGGGGCGATCGTCGTCGACGTCCAGATGCCGCACTCCGAGCTGAACGGGACGCCCTCGGTGTCGAGGTTGCCGTCGCTGGTGCCGCCCTCGACCGTGGTCCTCATCGAGGGCCACGACGTCGGGGCTTCGGTGGCGAAGATGCAGGAGATGTACGCCGACATCGAGCCCTATCGCGAGCTGTTCGACCAGCTCGACGAGGGCCTGGCACTGGTGGGCGGATTCGACGCGCTCACCGGCTGGATCGGGGAGGCCGGCATCGCCGTGACCCGGGACGGGGACACGGTCGGTGGCGGCATCGTCGTCGTGCCGACGGACCCGGCGGACGCCGACCGGTTGTTCACCCAGGTCAAGGGATTCCTCGCCCTCGGCGGCTCCCAGGCCGGGATCACCGTCAGCGAGGAGGAGTACGGCGGCACGACGATCACGATCGTCGACCTCGGGGATCTCGGCGAGCTCCTGGGAGCCGCGACCGGCGGGTCCCTCGACCTGCCGCCCGACACCGAGGACGTCAAGCTCGCCTTCGCCGTGACCGACGAGGTCGTCGTCGTCGGGTACGGCACGGACTTCGTCAAGGGCGTCCTCGATGCCCGGACCGGCGATTCGCTGGCCAAGGACCCGCGGTTCGCGGCGGCGCTCGATCGAGTCGGCGCCACCAACCTGGGCCTGTGGTGGGTGGACGTCGCAGCCCTCCGCGACCTGATCGAGGGGGCCCTGCCGTCCGAGGCGAAGGCCACCTACGAGTCTGACGTCAAGCCCTACCTCGACGCCTTCGACTACGTCATCTCCGCCTCCACGGCCGGCGACACCTACGACGGCGGCAGCGTCATCATCCACGTGGCCGGGGACTGACGCGTCTGCGTCCCCACGTCCACGACCCAGCCCAGGGGTCCGGCCGCCGGACCCGTCACGGAGGAGCACCGCACCAGATGTCCGTCCGCATCCGCCTCACCCGCGTCGGGGCGACCAAGCAGCCGACGTACCGGCTGGTCGTCGCCGACAGCCGTTCCGCCCGCGATGGCCGCGCGCTCGACATCATCGGCCACTACAACCCGCGGACCGATCCCATCGAGCTCAACGTCGACGAGGCGAAGGCGAAGGACTGGCTCGCCAAGGGCGCCCAGCCGTCCGACACCGTCAAGCGCCTGCTCAGGCAGGCCGGCGTCCTGCCGAGCTTCAAGTAGGGAGCGCGAGATGGCAGCCGCCGACCTCGTCGCCTACGTCGCCAAATCCCTCGTGGACGATCCCGATGCCGTCAGCGTCGAGGTCGTCAACGGGGAGGACGGCACCATCATCGAGCTGCACGTGGCCGAGTCCGACATGGGCAAGGTCATCGGGCGCAACGGCAGCGTCGCCAAGGCGCTGCGGACGCTGCTCAAGGTGACATCTGCCCGCACCGGCGAACCCGTCAGCCTCGAGATCGTCTGAGCGGGAGCCTCCCCTGGCTCCCTCGGCCCGCCGCGCGAGTCCGGCCGCAGGGACCGGCGTGCCCGCCCGCCTGACCGTCGCGCTCGTCCGCGGCTTCCGCGGGCTGCGCGGCCAGGTGCGCGTGGAGCTGCTCACCGACCGCCCCGAGGACCGGTTCCTCGAGGGGGCCTCGCTGTACCCGGAGGGGACCACCGAGGCGCTGACGATCGCGGAGGCCGCGCCCGTCGCCGACGGGCCGGGCTGGTGGCTCCGGTTCCGGGAGGTCCGCGACCGCGAGGCCGCCGAGCACCTCCGGGACAGCTACCTGGAGATCGACGCGCCGGACGAGCCCCGCGCGCCGGGCCGCTGGTTCTTCCACGAGCTCGTGGGCCTCGCCGTGTGCTCCGCCGCCGGCGAGGACCTGGGCTCGGTCGTGGACGTCTATCGGGCCGGTGGGGCGGAGGTGTTCGTGGTGCGCGGTCCGCGGGGCGAGATGGACGTGCCCGGTGTCCGGGGAATCGTGCTGGACCTGGCGCCGGACCGGGGCGAGCTGGTCGTGGACCTCGAGGCGCTCGCGCTCGACGCCCGGCCGGTGGAGGACGAGGACTATGTCCGGCCCCGCGACCGGCGACCGAGAACGCAGC
>MGOE01000002.1:0-115 GCA_001797035.1 Chloroflexi bacterium RBG_16_72_14 | reverse complement strand
GCCGATGGTCGAGGGCCCGCTGCGGGAGAGCATCCCCGCGCGCATCCTCGAGCGCGGCCTGGCCGAGGTCCGGGTCCACGATCTCCGCCGGTGGGGGATCGGGCGCCACCGCACG
>MGOE01000001.1:9750-10101 GCA_001797035.1 Chloroflexi bacterium RBG_16_72_14 | reverse complement strand
GGTGAAGTCGGCGATGGCCTGGGTCGCCCTGCCGGCGGCGATCATGCTCCACTCGATCACCGCCTGGATCTTCGGGCTGCAGATCAGCCGCGGCTTCTGGTACAGCTCGATCATGGCGCCGATGTTCATCACCTCCGCGCTGGTGTCGGGCCTCGGGCTCGTGATCCTGCTGGGCCTCGTCCTGCGGCGCTTGGGGCGGCTGCACTTCGCGGACGACCTGGTGGCGATGCTGGGCGGGCTGCTGGGAGCCTTCGTGGCCCTCGAGGCGTTCCTGATCCTGGCCGAGTACCTCACGGCGCTCTACCCGGGTGCCCCCGAGGGTGAGGCGGCTGCGCGGATGCTGTCCGGCGC
>MGOE01000001.1:8006-9728 GCA_001797035.1 Chloroflexi bacterium RBG_16_72_14 | reverse complement strand
GAGGTCGTCGGCGGGCTGCTCGTCCCGTTCCTGATCCTCTCGCAGCGCCGCCTGCGGCGCCGCCCGCTGTGGGTGGGGGCGGCGGCGGTGATCGGGATCGTGGGCATCTTCGTCCACCGCCTGAACCTCGTGCTCAACGGCCTGTCCTACCCCAACATCGAGCTGCCACCCGGCCTCCCCATCGGGCTGCCGCAGGACGGCGCCTCGTTCGCCGAGAGCTACTGGTACGTCCCGACGGCGATCGAGTGGGCGATCGTGATCGGGATCCTGTCGTTCGGGGCGCTGCTGTTCACGATCGCGACCCTCTACCTGCCGATGCAGGAGCCCGACGCGCACTGAGGTCCGGCTCAGACCCACTTCTCGCACTCGCGCGTCCCGTGACCCACCGCCGGTGACCCGCCCCGCGTGACTCGCGTGGGAGTCACCTGGCAGGTTCCCCTGCAGGGCCCGCGGGTGGAACCGGCACCTGCGCGACCCGGTTGTGCAGCGACTGTCCCGAGCGGACTCGGTGCCGAGTCACGAGGGCCGCGGGGTGGGTCTCATCCGGCCCGGAGCGCCTCGAGGAACGGCGCGAACCGCTCGAGCACCGGCGCGGTGAGCGCCGGGAGCGGGCTCGGGTCGTCGGCGTCACCAAGGTACAGCGTCACGTGGCGGATCCCCGCCCCGTGGATCGCGTGCAGGGTCGCGGCCACCTCCCCCGGTGAGCCGCCGATCCAGCCCGGACGCATCACTGCCGTGCCGTCCGCCCTCAGCGACAGCCGCGCCCAGCCGGTGACCGTGAGCGTCGCCGGGTCGCGAGCCGCACGCGCGCAGGCGGCGGCGACCCGGGCCGCGATCGCCTCGGCCTCTGCCACGCCGGTGAGCGCGGCGTTGACGTTCACCGCGTCGCCCCACCGGATGGCGATCGACAGCGTCCGGTCCCCCTTCGCCGCCAGCCAGACCGGCGGGCGACCGGGCAGCGGCCGGCCGGGCGTGACGTCCGCGCCCTCGACGCGGAGGAACTCGCCGTGGAACGTGAGCGGCGGTCGGCGCAGCATCCCGGTCACGACCTCCACCGCCTCCGCGAAGCGCGCCACCGGCCGGTCCGCCGCGAACCCGAACGCGCGCCAGGAGTCGTCGCGGGCGGGGTCACCAGGGCCCAGTCCGAGCACCAGCCGGCCGCCGCTCACCTCGTCGAGGGTGGCCGCCATCTTCGCCAGCAGGGCGGGGTTGCGGAACCCGGTGCAGGCGACGAACGGCCCGATCCCGATCCGGGTCGTCGCCTCGGCGGCCGCGGCGAGGATCGTCCAGCACTCCCAGAACCCGAACGTCGGCCGCCCGGGGACCGTGCGCTGGAGGTGGTCGGGCACCCACAGCGTGTCAACCTCCGCGGCCTCAGCATCGAGGGCCAGCCCCCGCATCTCCGCCCACGTGGCATGCCCGCCGCCGCGAAGCGGCCATGTCGGCAGGACGAGCCCGATCCGGAGTCGTTCGAGGTCAGCCACGCGGCCACTCTAGCGAATGGCCGGCTGACCGTTTGGCGGGAGCGATCCTCAGCCGGCGTGGCGCGCGGCGTTGGCCAGGATCGCGTCGTGGACGTACTGGGCCAGGCCCGGCGCCGCGGCCTCGTACGTCGCCGTGAACCGTGGGTCTGCGAGGTACATCCCGGCGAGCCCCGTGTGCATTTCGTACGAGCACGGGTAGAACGCCTCGTCGATCTGACGGCGGTGGGCCTCGGCGGCG
>MGOE01000001.1:0-7978 GCA_001797035.1 Chloroflexi bacterium RBG_16_72_14 | reverse complement strand
GTCGGCCGGCAGCCCGGCGCGCATCGCCGCGGCGAGCCGCTCGGTGACCGCGCCCCCCTCCGCCTTGATCCGCTCCCAGTCCGCCCTCGTGTACCGTGCGGCCCGGCGGGCGGACTCGCGGTACGCGTCCGTGTCTCCCCAGCGCTCCTCCACCTCGGCGGCGTAGGCGTCGGGGTCGAAGTCGCCGAACACCTCGAGCCGCTCCTCGGGGGTGAGGTTGATTCCCATCTGGTGTGCCTCCATCGCCTTCGCAACGGCGTCCGCGAGGCGCCGCAGCCGCTCGATTCGGTCCTGCAGCAGCCGGTGCTGGCGGCGCAGGTGGTCGAGGGCGTCGGCGTCCCCGTCGGCCATCGCCTCCCTGATCTGGTCGACGCCGAACTCGAGCTCCCGGTAGAACAGGATCCGCGCCAATCGCTCGAGATCGACCTCCGTATACCGGCGGTGGCCGGCCTCGGAGCGCCCCGTCGGGCGAAGGAGCCCGATCTCGTCGTAGTGGTGCAGCGTCCGAACGGTCACGCCGGCCATCCGCGCGACCGGACCCACCCGCAAGGTCCTCGGTTCGTCCATGGCGCGCACCATAGACCCTGACGTTACGTGAGGGTCAAGCAGTCGCCCGCGCCCGATGTGTCATGACCGTGGGCCATCGAGCAGACGGACGCTCGCCATCGCGCCACTTCGGCCCATACTCCTGCGTGATGGACACCGTGAGCACGCCGCCTTCTCGCCCGCTCCGCCCGGCGGTGATCGCGGCTCACGGCGCTCTGGCCGCCGTCCTGTTCGTGCTGGCGGTGCCAGGCGTGCGAAGGATGCTGTCCCAGGCGACCGCCGGTGACATCCCAGACCCGCTGGCGGTCGGGCTCGTCGTCGTTCCGGTCGGCGTGTCGGCCACGATTCTTGCCTTGCTCTGGCGCTGGCTCCGACGCGGAGGAGCGTGGGAGCTCGCGCTCACGGACGCCGCCCTCGCGCTGGTGGCGTGGTGGGTGGGTTGGCTCTACCTGATGAGCAAGAGCCTCGTGGTCGTGCTGGCCCTCGTGGCCCTCCTCGGTCTCGGGCCAGCCTGTTTCGTGCTTGCCGTCGCGGCGGCCGTGCTCGAACGGAGACGGGTGGCGCGCGCCTGACCACCGGTTCAGAAGTCCTCTCGGCGGGGTGGCTGCCGCGACCGACACCCGGGCCGGCGGCGGGATGGCGATCGCCGCCGCGTCACCGCCGACGGCGGCGGCGCCGGCCGCGGGGGAGGCCATCCGGGCGGGGCGGAACGGGCACGGCGAGGTCGTCCGGCGAGGGCGTGCCGGCCTGGAGATGCGAGTTCATGGCGTTCGCGCGTCCGATCCCCGAGAACAGGCCATCGAAGCGGGTGCGCCGTCCCGCGAGGTGTCGGCGGGCGAGCACGACGAGCAGGACCACTGGAGCGAGCGTGATCGCGTACACGAGCAGGATCACCACACCCGTCAGGACTCCCTCGATGGTCACGTGGCACCTCGTGGTGGGCCGGGGATCCGGCACCGCTCCCCTATGGTTCGCACCGCCACGGTCGTGTCCAGTGCCGTCCGGGCGGGGTGGGATCCCACGCTGCCAGCCCCCTCGATGAACGATCAGGTGGGAGCGGCCAGGTCCCGGCGCGGGAAGCGCCACAGGCCGTAGGCGACGGAGACCACGAACACGGCGCCCAGCACCGCCAGGTCCGACACCTCCCCCCGCCCGCGCAGGATCTCGAACGGGCGCAGGTAGTGGAACGGCGAGTACGGCCCCAGGAACTCGGCGTCCGGCCACAGCTGGCCGAGGATCTCGAGGACGTAGCCGACCAGGACGATCGCGAGGCCGATCCCGATCGCCGGCGTCGGCCGGTCGAAGGACGCCGACAGCGCGAGCGACACGCCGGTCAGGGCGGCCAGCAGGAGGATGGTGTTGAGCACCAGGAACGCGTGCTGGGCGAGGTCGAGCTCGCCGACGAGCCCGTACGCCGCCGCGCCCACGAGCGTGCCGACCACCGTCGCGCCCGTGGTCACGACGGCAATGCCGAGGATCGCCACCAGCAGGGTGACGAACACCGACCGCCGCGACAGCGGACGCGACAGCAGCACCTCGAGCGTGCCCCGATGCCGCTCTCCGGCGATCGAGGCGGCCGCGAACCCGACCGGGTAGACGACCTGGAGCACGATCGCGAACGGGTGGCCGGTGCCCAGCGCGATCGACGCATCGAGCCCGAACACGCCGCCGCCCATCAGCTGCAGCATCGCCTCGGGGATGATCCCGGACTCGATGATCGCCTCCATCTCGCGCCCGAAGGTGGCATAGATGACGGGCATCAGGAACGCCCAGATCCCGAGCGCGATCGCGACCACCCCGATGCGCGCGCCGTGCGCACGCCAGGTCCGGCGGAGCAGCGGGCCGTTGATCATCGCCCGGCCAACGGGGCGATCAGCCCGCTCGCGTCGTCGCCGCCGGCTGCGTCGTCGGCGGCCTCGGCGGCCTCCTCGCCCGCGTACAGCTCGAGGAACGCGTCCTCGAGCCGGGCGGGCTCGATCGTGACGTCCGTGACGGGCGCGCCGCCGAGCGCGGCCAGCAGCGGCCGCGGGTCGCCCTCGAGCGCGCACGCGACCCGCCGCTCCCCGACCACGAGCTCGCTGATGCCGGGCACGGCCGACAGGTCCGGCGCCGGGCCGTCCAGCTCGATCTCCACGCGGCGCTTGCGACGCCGGAGCAGCCCGGCCACGTCCTCGAGCGCGACCAGGCGGCCGGCGCGCACGATCGCCACGCGGTCGCAGACGCGCTCCACCTCGGCCAGCACGTGCGAGGACAGGAACACGGTCCGGCCGTCGCGGCGGAAGTCGTCGAGGATGTCGTAGAAGGCGCGCTGCATCAGCGGGTCGAGGCCCTCGGACGGCTCGTCGAGGATCGCCAGCTCCGGGTCATGCTGGAGGGCCTGCACGATGCCGATCTTCTGGCGCATGCCGCGCGAGTAGTCGCGGATCGGCCGGCGCAGGGTGCGTGGCGACAGCTCGAGGCGGTCGCACAGGGCTTCGCGGCGGACAGGCTCCCGGGCCGACAGCTCCGCCAGGTAGTCGAGGTGCCGCTCCCCGGTGAGGCTGTCGTACAGCGCGATGCCGCCGGGCAGGTAGCCGACCCGTGCCCGGATCGCGACCGACTCGCGCACGATGTCGAGGCCGAGCACCGTGGCGCCGCCGGCCGTCGGGTGCAGGAACCCGAGCAGCAGCCGGATCAGCGTGCTCTTGCCGGCGCCGTTGGGGCCGAGGAAGCCGAACACCTCGCCCTCGCGGACGTCGAGCGTGACGTCCTGGAGCGCCCGGATCGTGCCGCCGCCGCGTCCCTGCATCCGGCGCCGCCCCAGCGCGTCGCCCAGGCGCCCCGTCGGCCCGGTGGCATGGTAATGCTTGGTCAGCCCCTCGGTCGCGATCACGCCCATGACGCAAGGCTACGGGCTGGCAGCGCACCGCGTGCGACGGGCGAGCCCGGCGTGGCGTTCAGCCCGGCGACGTCGCCGGGGCGCGCCTGTTCGGGCGGGATCCGGGGACGCCGCGCCCACGGCGCTTCGACCGGTACATCGCGCGATCCGCCCGATCGAACAGGTGGTCGACCGAGTCCCCGGGCGACGAGATGGCCGTCCCGATGCTCGCCGTGACGGCCAGGGGGGCATCGCCGAGGCTGATCTCCCCGAGCACCGACCGGCGCGTCCGCGCGGCCAGCGCCCGCACGCCGCCCACAGTGGCCCGGGGCACGACGACCACGAACTCGTCGCCGCCGATCCGGCCGACGATGTCCTCGCCCCTTACCGCGCCCGCAAGACGGGCCGCGACCACCCGGAGGACCGCGTCGCCGGCCTGGTGGCCGAGGCGGTCGTTGAGCGCCTTGAACCCGTCGAGGTCGATGAACAGCACCCCGACCGGCAACGCCGCCGCGTCGGCGAGCAGCGCGGACGCCGTCGCCAGCAGCTCGGCCCGGTTGCGCAGCCCGGTCAGCGAATCGTGGCTCGCGGCGTGCGCGAGGCGCTCCTCGAGCGCCTTCTGCTCGGTGATGTCCAGCATCACGCCGACGAGGCGCCGGGCGCCGCCGGCGTCCCTGACGACCTGGATCGCGTCGTGGAACCAGCGGTACGTCCCGTCCGCGGCCCGGAACCGGTACTCCAGCCGGGTGTCGCTCACCCCCTCGATCGCCTCGTCCGCGGCCACGATCGCCGCGATCCGGTCATCGGGGTGGAGGTGCGTCTCCCAGAAGCCGGGCTCGGTGAGCCATGCCTCGGGCTCGTATCCGAGCAGGTCCCGGCAACGCTCCGACACGAACGTCATCCGGTAGTCCTCGCCGTCGGCCTCCCAGACGATGGCCGGGACGAGGCGGACGAGGTCGAGGAAGCGCTCGTCGGCGGCGACGAACGGCAGGGCGCGGGCCGGTTGCCTGTCGCCCGCAGCGTCCGGCAGGCGGTCCATGCGCCGTATCTTGCATGCCCGGCTGCGATCCGCCAATGGGCGGAACACCCGGCGCCGTGGCCTCCGAACCCGGAGCCGACCTCGACCCCGCTCCCGGACCTCCGTCCCGCGCCCGCCCGCGAGCCGGTACGATCGGTCCGTGCTGTACCGCGCCGACCCGTGGCTCCACGTCATCGCCGGCTGCATGTCGTCGGGCAAGACCGACGAGATGCTCCGCCTCCTGCGCCGGGCCGAGATCGCGAAGCGCCGCATCCTGCTCGTCCGCCCCGACGTGGATGACCGGACCCCCGCCGAGTACGCGGAGAGCCGGAGCAAGGCGCGCTACCCGTCCGAGCTGGTCCCCAGGTCGGAGCCCGTGCGGATCCTGTCGCTCGCGCGCGAGCGCGACGTGGACCTGGTGGGCATCGAGGAGGCGCAGTTCTTCGACGACAGCATCATCCGCGTGGTCGAGACGCTCCGCCAGAGCGGGCGCCATGTCATCGCCAGCGGCCTCAACACCGACTTCGCTGGCCGCCCGTTCGGGGCGATGCCCCAGCTCCTCGCGCTCTCGGACGAGATCACGATGCTCACCGCGATCTGCGTCGTGTGCGGCGAGAACGCGACCCGCACCCAGCGCCTGGTCGGCGGGCGGCCCGCCGCGATCGACGACCCGCTGATCGTGATCGGGGGGTTCGAGAGCCCGGCCGCGGTGGAGTCGTACGAGGCACGCTGCCTGCGCCACCACGAGATCGCGCCCGCCCGCGCGGCGCGGGGTGTGGTCGCAGACGAGGGCTGATCCGCCCGGTCGCAGGGGGCCGGTGGCCCGACATCGTCCACAAGTTGTCCACGTTGTCCACCGTTCGTGGACAACTTCGCGCCCCACTCCCCGAAGTTCGTGGACAACTCCGTTGTGGCCCTCCTGGCCGGCCGATATCGTTCGGTCTGCCCGAAGGGGCCGGTGGTACCGACGCCGGACCGATGAGTGATCATCGGACCGGGTCCCCGAACCGCCGCCACGATGGCCGCGAGGCCGACGAGGTGGCTGGAGACCGGGGCCGCTGCGACAAGGCCGAGCTTGCTTGGCAGTGTCGTGGGCGTGACGGTACGGTACGGTTCCTTCGGGCGCTTTCGTGTGCGCCGCGTCTCGGATTCCCTCATGCCCAAGATCTCCGCAGGCCTGCTGCTGTTCCGTCGCTCCGACGACGGGGTCGAGGTCCTGGTCGCCCACCCGGGCGGCCCGATGTGGGCGCGCCGCGACACGGGCGCATGGTCCGTGCCCAAGGGCGCACCGCACGACGACGAGGCGGACCTCCTCGACGCCGCCCGCCGCGAGTACCGCGAGGAGCTGGGCCACGAGGCCCCCGATGGCCCGGTCATCGACCTCGGCGAGGTCCGGATGCGCTCCGGCAAGGTGGTCCATGCGTGGGCGGTCGAGGGCGACCTCGACCCGCGCTCGATCAGCAGCATGACCGTCGACCTCGAGTGGCCCCCGCGCTCCGGACGCAGGATCGCCGTCCCCGAGATCGACCGCGTCGCCTGGCTCCGACCCGGCGAGGCGCGCCGCCGTCTCAACCCGGCCCAGGCCGAGTTCGTCGACCGCCTGCTCCGGTCGCTCGCGCGCGCCTGACCCGCGACCGGGTCGCGCCACCGCCCGCCACGCCCTCGCGCGGACGCGCCACACGCCCGCCGCGGGGCTCGTACAGTCAGGTCGTGACGATGGAGGCTCCGACCCAGGGCCCGCCCGAGCGCGCGGACGTCGCGATCATCGGGGCCGGGATCGTCGGCCTCGCGACCGCGCTGCGGCTGCTCGAGGCCCGCCCGGGCCTGCACGTGACCGTGCTCGAGCGCGAGGACCGGGTCGGTGCCCACCAGTCGGGCCACAACTCGGGTGTCGTCCACGCGGGGCTGTACTACGCGCCGGGCTCGCAGAAGGCGGTCCTGTGCCGCGAAGGCAAGGGGCTCCTGGAGCGGTATTGCGAGGCCCGGGGCATCCCGATCGCGTTCCCGGGCAAGCTGGTGGTCGCCCTCGACGAGTCCGGCCTGCCGCGCCTGGCCGCGCTCAGGGAGCGGGGCCTCGCCAACGGCGTCGACGGCCTCGAGGAGGTGGGTCCCGAGCGGATCCGCGAGCTGGAACCGCACGCCGCGGGCATCCGGGCGCTGTGGAGCCCGAGAACCGGGATCGTGGACTTCGCGCGCGTGACCGCCGCCTACGCCGATGACGTGCGCGCCCGCGGCGGGACGGTCGAGCTCGCGTGCCCGGTCGCCGCCATCGCCCGCCGGCCGGACGGCCTCGTGCTGTCCACGCCCCGCGGCGAGGTCGAGGCGCGATCCGTGATCGCGTGCGCGGGGCTGTGGTCGGACCGGGTGGCCGCGCTCACCGGCGACCGGACGCCGGACAGCCCGCGGATCATCCCGTTCCGGGGGGACTACTACACGCTCACGCCCGACGCGCGGCATCTCGTGCGGGGCCTCCTCTACCCCGTCCCCGATCCCCGCTTCCCGTTCCTCGGCGTCCACTTCACGCGCCGGATCGACGGCGAGGTGTGGGCGGGGCCGAACGCGGTGCTCGCCTTCGCCCGGACCGGCTACCGGCGTCTCGACGTCTCCCCGCGTGACCTCGCGGAGACCCTGGCCAACCCCGGGTTCCTCCGCCTCGCCCGACGGTTCTGGCGGATGGGCGCGGCCGAGATGTGGCGTGATGCCAGCAAGGGCGCCTTCACCCGCGAGCTCCAGCGGTACGTGCCGGAGATCCGGGCGGACCAGCTGCGCTTCGGGCCGTCGGGCGTGCGCGCGCAGGCGCTGGGGCGCGACGGCTCACTGGTCGACGACTTCGACCTGGCGGGGGGCGATCGGGTCCTCCACGTCCGCAGCGCGCCCTCCCCCGCGGCGACGAGCTCGCTCGCGATCGGCGGGCGGCTGGCGGCCCAGGCGGTCGAGCGGTTCGGGCTGTGACGGCCGCCGGCGAGTGGCTGCTCGCCAACGGCCTGGGCGGGTACGCCCTGGGGCCCGAGGACGGCCCGCCGAGTCGCGGCTACCACGGCTGGCTGATCGCGGCGACCCGGCCGCCGGACGGCCGGCTGCTCCTGGTGGGACCGGTCGAGACCCGGCTGGAGGTGGACGGCGCCACCCTGCGGCTCGACCGGCTCGAGACCGCCCCCGGTCGCATCGAGGGCGAGCCGCTCGCGTGGGTGACCGGCCAGCAGGCGGGGGTCCACGTGCGGTCCGTGGAGGTGCGCGGCGTCTCCCTCGAGCTGCGAGCGTGCATGGTCCACGACGCCAATGCGACGGTCCTCCGCTGGCGGCGGCTGGACGCGGACACGGGGCGTCGCGTCCGGCTGGAGCTCGTGCCGCTCGTGGCCTGTCGCGACCACCACGGCTCCGCGGGCGAATTCGGGACGGGCGAGCGGGCGCCGGGCGGCGCACCGGAGGCCGTCGACGTGCGGGGGGCGGACGCGGGTGGGCCGACCGTGGCGGTGTCGTGGGGCGTGGACCGGCCCATCCTGCGCATGGCCGCGTCCGCGGGCGACGTCCGGCGCACGGACCGGCGGGTCACGCTC